>NZ_CP098755.1:991666-1335833 GCF_023746555.1 Brevibacillus ruminantium | reverse complement strand
CAGCTCCCCTTTTTCGCATCTCCTGTGTCGTAATCACCTGATAACCCAGCTCCAGACTTGCTTCCACGTCACCAGGATGGTTCAGGGTCCCGCGAATACCGATCTGCACGACCTTTTCGGGAAGCAGCAAGCCTTCCTCATGCGCACGGATAAATGGAGAGCCGTGCCAGTACTTCTCTTCGTAATACGTGTCCCAGGTGTCCGTATGCGAATCAAACTGGATCAGCGCCACGGGACCCCACACCTCTTTGGCTGCTCGGAGTGTCGCCAGCGTTACCGAATGGTCTCCGCCCAGCCCGATGGGAACAATCCCTTTTGCCATCAAATCTCTCATGGCTGTTTCCATCCGCTCGTAACTGCGGTGAATATTGTGCGGGATCACGGACACATCCCCGATGTCGATCGCCCTTGTGTCTTCAAACGGGAAGACTTTGTGGACGGGATGATAGGGAAATAACAGCATCGAGGCCTGACGGATTGCCTGCGGCGCAAAACGGGCCCCCACGCGGAACGAGGCTGCCGTATCAAAGGGCAGACCGACGATGGCGACGAGGGCATCCTCCCGCTGCGCAGGCAAGCGCATGTATGAACCCGTCGTGCAAAATTCCGGCTTGACGTCCGGAGATAACGGATATTGCAAAGTGTTCTCACCCCCGTGATTCGTCCGTACTTGCCTGTATAGAATGCAAGCCTCGTGCCAGTCGTTTAGGCGGCTGCCTCTTCGCGCGTTTTCACCTGGCGGCGCTTTATCGCTCCCTTTTTCCTGACGTTTTGGTTCGGGGGCTTCTCATCTGATGGAAATGCTTCTCATTTTTGAGAAATAGGTTGCAACTATCAGTTTTTGAACATACGTTTGGTTAAACTCATGTCTAACTCCGCGTAACGGGGCTTTTGTGAGAAGAATCATGTTTCCCTGCTTGGCTCCGTACTCCGCCCTGCTGGGAGGATTCACTGTCCGCTCCACAGCGGCTGGCGGGGGTCCGCAAAAGCAGCAACGCTTCGAGGTCATCCCAAGGTTGCGTCCCTGTTTCCCGCCATCCACTGCTCCGCTGAGCTGGGCTACGCAGTCGCACCGCAGGGAAACATGATTCTTCTCCATACATTCTGCTTCTTCGTGCATTTTTAAGTGTATGAAAAACAAGGGCATTTGTACGTAAAAACAGGATTGTTATGATTGAAAAGCTAGATCCTTGTTGATGGATGGAGGATCATGATTGATAGATGAAAGATCATAATTGATGAAAAGCAAATGATGATCCTTACAGATATGGAACAAGGGCTGAAACAACCTTATTTCCCCTCGGCGAATGAACTAAATTACTTTGAAGGAGCGAATGTAAATTTCTCCATCTCAATGCTTGGGCTTCGTATCGAATTTACCTTTGCTTTTATCTTGGCTTTTATCATTTACACTCATATTTACTATCCAATTTGTCTTAGCTGTTGTCTTAGCTTTTGTCTTTCATTTTTGATTTCATCTTTCATTTTCATCATCGCTTCCGCCCACATTTTTTAAAAATCCCCGCTTTCATGAAGAAGCATGTTTCCCTGCGGTGCGACTGTGGAGCCCTGCCCCAGCGGAGGGGGGATTCGCGGGAAAAAGGAGCGCAACCTTGGGATGACCTCGGAGCTGTTCTGCTTTTGCGATCCCCCGCGAATCTCCCCGGAGCGGACAGTGTATGCTCCCTTGCGGGCGGAATACGGAGCTGAGCAGGGAAACATGCTTCTTCTCACTACAGCTCCGTTTTTATGTTTTTCATTGCAGTAAAATTTGGGAAGTATGTCCCCAAAATCAAAATCGCCTGGCTATAAAATGAACAAAGTCCGCACACAGCACGGTGGCCATATACGGACTCTACATGTAACACGGTATGAGTGAAACCCTTAAAGCTGCTTCACGGCTGCTTGCAGCATCGCTTGCGCCTGCTTGTTGTATGGTTGAATCAGTACGTTCAAATGCCGGTTCAGCTCATCGGCAGGGAGCGGCACTGGAAGCTGTTCCATAGGGCGCCCGTTTACCACGATGAGGGAGCTCAACATGCTGCGCTGGAATTCATCGAGCGTAGCCAGCGTCAGTGTTTTTGCTTTGTAGACGCCCCTCCCGGCTTGCACACGAAGCAATTCCCGGAAAAAGAGCTGCTGGTACTCCGCGTAGACGTCCACGAAATGATGACCGCCCCGCTCGTACACGAGCCCTCTTTTGGATGCCCAGTCAGCAAGCTGCTGCTGCGTCAAAGACTGGCTGCCCCCTCCTGTCGCGATAGAATACATCAAGGCATAAAAATCCGTATTCGCAAAACCTGCGCTCAGCACAGTCGGCGCAAGCACGCCTCGTTCGATCAGCGCTGCCAATACCTCCTGTTTGGCTGCTCCCGCCGGCAACTCCAGATACAGAGCGAGGTTGGCAAAGAAATTCGTCTCGCTGCTGCGTCCGCTCTCCCAACCGTAGGCCTTTCCAAAATCGACCAACCGGAGCGGATCTGTTTGAAGCAGTGTTTGAAAGGCAGCAAAGGGTTGGGCAGTGAGCGGCTGATAGGTTACCGCTGGGCGCTTTGTCAAAAGTGCGGTTTGAAACAGCTCGGCTCCGCTTTCACTCAGATATCCGAATCGGTCTTTCTTCAAAAAGACAAACGGAGCAGGCGTGCTCTGCACCAAACCAAGCTGTGGAAAAACCTGATCAAACGGCTTGATGCTTTCATAGACAGGTGCCGATACGACCTTCCAGTCTTTTCCCAAAATACCCAGCAGCCCTGTCTTTTTGTCCCGATACGTTCCGATTTTCACTTCGCCGTGCGTGGACAGGATTTCCAGACGATCATAGCTTCCGTTGGTCAGCGGCTTCAAATCAGCGGAGTACGCATCCCAGCCGCCTGCTTTTTGGATATAGAAAGCATTGTTTGCTTCGTCCAGGCGATAGCTCTGGATGTGCTCCAATCGGGCGAGAGTCTGCCCATTCGCATGAATCCACAGCTCAAAGCTGCCATCCATCTGTTGCAGAGCAAACAGGATTCGTTCGCCCCACGGCTGCATCGATATACTGCGGTATTGGAGGGGAGTAAGCTGCGCCATCTTCCAGAGCCAGGACCAATTGGCCTTTGGCTTCCAACGATATCCCCCGATACGCCTTGCTGATCGGCTGGCCGGTCGTCCGATCGACGAGCTTTATCCCTTGATCGGGGATGAACGTGGTCGCGAGCGAAGAAGTGAGCGGCTGCAGCTTGGGCTGATCGCTGTCGGCAGAAGTCCCGTCCGATAAAAATTCGCGTGTCCGCCCGTCCGCGTCTGTTACCAGCACACGATTGAATTTGGAATCATAACGAATCACCGTTCCCGCTTGCGGCGGCACGAGCATTCCCTTTTGCTGGGAATACAGGCCCACTTTGTTGCCCTCCATGACACTGAGATATTCGTAGCCGCCCAATGTGGTCACACTGTCAAACCAGGCATCAGGCTGCTGGACCGGCTGTCCCCAGACCGTTCGCAAAATGCCTTTTTTCCCATCCGGACGCACCAGCAGCCACATCGCCGGCACCCCTTCCAAACGGGGGTAATCAAAGGGCACCACGGTTTTGCCGCTGATGTGCTTGACGCCGTACTTTGACGTAACGGGGTCCTGCCCCAGCACGTAGCCATCATGCAGATAGTGGGCTCCTTTTTTCAATGAGAAGGAGGTACCGGCGTTGATATCATGATACGTCACCGTTTCTCCCTTCATCGTGATGAAACCGCCCAGCATGTCATGCTCGATCCGCACGTCCGCATACTGCGGCTCCGCAAGCATTTTCCCGTCCTTCCACAAACCGGCTCCCTGCTGACCCTGCACGCGGACGAAGCCTTTTCCCATCGATTGAATGCTGGTGAACTGCGGCTGCAGGAGGTAGCGCCCGCTTAGATCGACAAGGCCGTATTTGCCCCCTGTCACTACTTTGAAAACACTCATTTTATTGCCGTCGCTTGGAGCCAAGGTCGCCTTGGGCACGGAAAAGAGCGGCTTTAGCGTATTCGGGTCGTATACCGTGAGTTGACCAGGCGTCGTGGTCACCAGATAGCGAATCGACTCATCGTCGGGATTTTCTCCCGGTTTTGCCAGATCGACGACCTCAATCTTTCCTGCAAACGGAGGGAGCAGGATTGTACCTGCCGGATCGAGCATCATCGAGCTTTCCCCCTGCATCACGATCACACTCGGACGCGTCTGGGACAAGAAATACGTGTGAGCGCCCGCATACTTGGTTTTGGAAAGGGCTTGCTTGCCCAGATCCATGTACTGAAACCATCCGCCGCTGCGGAGGATGGCGATTTGCTTTTGTTCCGGAATCTCGATATCATCCCAGATTGCGGCCACCACTTCTTTTCCGGTGCGTCCATCGACAATGCCTTTTTTCCCATTCTTGGTCACGATGTAGTAGACACCGCTTTTGGTGAACTACCCACCACTTAAAACCTTACGGTTTTTGGAGTGGGGGCTTCTCGACTTATCGTTGCTTTTAGTAGCCAACGAAAACTGACCGAGCTATCCCTCTCGTTCCAAGAGTTCTTTTTGCTATACCAACGCTAATAAGCGTAATCCTTCACGTTTGATGTTGATAGAAGCATTCCAATCTCTGTCTGCCACAAAACCACAATCACAGTGGAATTTACGCTCAGAAAGGGATAGAGACTCTTTTACTTGACCACAACATGAGCAAGTTTTGGATGATGGAAACCATTTATCTATTTTGATAAGCTTTTTCCCTTGCTCTTCTAACTTGTACCCAAGAAATGTCGTGAACATGCCCCAGGCATGATCAGCAACGCTTTTCCCGAAATGGAGTGCTTGTGACATTCCTTTCATGTTGAGGTCTTCGATAACCACGCAGTCATACAGTTTCACTAATTTGTGCGATTCCTTATGGAGAAAGTCCTTTCGTTGGTTCGCAATTTTTTCATGTAGCTTCGCTACTTTCAGACGTTGTTTGTGCCAACGACTAGAGCCTTTCTTTCTACGTGATAAAATACGCTGTTCCTTCGCTAATTTTTCCAAGGCTTGGCGATAGAAACGAGGGTAATTGGCTGTCTCACCTTCTTCACTATCGACAAATAAGCCATTCATGGAAAAATCTAAGCCAACAACAGCTTGCACTTCTTTTTGTACAGGTTGATGTTCGTATTCAGTGAGAATAGAAACATAGTATTTTCCTGTTTTTGTTCGAGAAACCGTACAAGACTTGATCATATGAAGCGACGGAATTTCCCGATGTTGCTTCATTTTCACAAGTTTCAGTTTCGGCAATTTGATATAGCCATCCAAAAGCATAATGTTTCCGTTTACCACATTGGTTGTGTAGGATTGTCCTGCCTTACGGTTTTTGAACTTCGGAAATTCAGCACGACCAGAGAAGAAGTTTTTGTATGCCTTCTGCAAATTCAGTTGGGCGTTCGCCAATGCGAGACTATCTACTTCTTTGAGCCATGCAAACTCCTCCTTATACTTAGCAGGAGTAGGAAACTTTTGTTTCTTTAGCGCTTCTTTGTCACCCTTGAATTGTTCATATGTTTCCTTTCGTTCAGCTAACATTTTGTTGTAGACGAAACGAACACAACCGAAGGTTTTGGCAAGGAGTTTCTCTTGTTCTTGCGTTGGATACAGACGGAACTTATATGCTTTGTTTGCCATATCGAATCACCTCACTTTACACCTTGATTTTCTATATATTTTTTTATCACTTCAATGGGAGCACCACCTGTTGTAAGCAAACAAAAACTCCTTGACCAAAAATACTCTTTCCACAGTTTCTTTTTCACCTGTGGAAAATGCTTTTTGATAAGTCGTGAACTTGCACTTTTATAGGCATTGATGAACTTTGACATTTCAGTATTCGGATGTGCTTTGAACAAAATATGCACATGGTCAATATCGTGATTCCATTCGACTAAGGAAATATTGTAACTTTCGCCCAATCGAACAAACATATTTTTTGCATAGTCAGATATGGTATCATCCATCACTTTTCGGCGATATTTTATGACCAGAACAAGATGATAATACAATAGGAACACCGAATGATTATTATTGTCTAATTTCATTTATATAACAGCCTTTCTTTTATCTAAGACTGATTATATCATAGCACAAAAAAAGAGACAACTTTAGGCTACGCCTAACCGAAATTCATCTCCCACTTTCACTGTTGCTAAAAGCACCTTCACGTTTAGAAGTGGGAGACTTCTTTCGGAGGAAAGTTAAAATCGTCATACACGGCCTTGGTGACCAGGCTTTGTCCATTCGTAAAACCGATTTTATAATCGCTGATATAGGGTTGAATGATTGAAAAGCTGGCAGCATGCCCAGGCGCTGCCAAAGCGGTCCAGCCCAGCAAAGTTGCCGAGAGAAGTGCGATGATGCGTTTGTTCACAGGTCTTTCCCCCCGACCTTTTCAAGATTATGTCTTCTTTGACGAGTGCGGAAGAAAAATGTTGCGCATCATCCTGGAGGCGTTTCATTCCGTCCGGCGCCAAAATGCCCGATACCCTGCCCAAAGCAGTACGCCGTGATACAGGATAGCCAGGAAGAGGACGACAGGCTCAGAGAGTGTGAGGCCCTGCACCTGCACCCCCAGCAAGCTCGACTCTGACGACGCCATGAGCTGAACAGGCCAAAAGGTGGGAAAGGGTGCAAAAAGCCATGCCCACTGATCGGGTAAAAACAGGGATGCTGCCGGGATCAGCACACTTGCACCGATCGCCTTGGAAAAAGCGAGTCCCTCTACTTTGTTCGCTGCCATCGCTGCCATCACCAGCGCGTACAAGGGTCCTTCCAGTGCGATCAGCAGCAGAAGCGGCAAGCTTTCACCGAATGACGCCTCGCTAAGTCCGCTCCAGAGAAGCAGCGCTGCTCCGCCCATGCCGCTTAGCAGAAACGGAACGGCAAGCCGATAGAGCAGGTATCCCCGCTTGGTCAGGGGGGTTACCGCATAATAAGAAAGCAATTTCTCGTCCCTTTCGTCGAGCATCAACAGTCCGGTGAGTATCCCTTCCATCAGCGCCACCAGCAGCAGCGCCTGACCAAGTATCAGCTCGTGATAATGGTGCAGATTTAACCCCGCCAGATTTTGTATCATTTCCCCGAGAAGCGGGGTGCCAAAGCGCAAGAAGATCAGCAGCAGAAGCGGAGCCCCCACCGACAGGGCGAGCATCGGATCACGGATCAGATGTCTCCCGTCCGCTTTGGTCAACTGCCAGACTGCATTCATGTCATTCGCCCTCCTCCGACTGACGGCAGCCGTCTTCGAAAAGCCTGCCGTACCCCCAGCTCCGCCAGCCAAATCCAGCTTGCGAGATTCAGCCAGGAAAAAAGCCGCTCGTCCCAGCCCAGCAGCTCGAACGGAGCCCCGAGAAGCTTCAGCCCTGCGTGTGACGGGAGCCAGGCAAAGTACGGGAAGGAGACAACGCCAACGACGTTCAGGATTGGCATAAGAAAGATCAGAGTTCCCAGCGTTCCCAGGAAAAAGAATCCGTTCAGCGTTTGGCAGTATACAGCAAAACCCAAACCTAGCAGGGTAAAAAAAACGGAGGTCAGCACAACCCCCGTCATGAAGTCAAACATGCCACTACCCTGGCTGATCCCAAAAACTCCGAGATGAATCCCGAAAGCAGCCGTCACCGACAACAGTGTCAAGGAAAGCGTCTTTGACCAGATATACTGCCTGGGCGTATACGGCGTGACAAACAACGGCCCCAGCAGCTCCTGAGCCTTTTCCAGAAGGACCAGCCCGCCAATAAAGAAAAACCCGAGAACACTGGGATCGGAAAACGTAAGCAAGAGAGCCGCAACCTCCTGTGTCCCTGCGGAGAACTGTTGCAACACCAGCACGTAGATCGCAGACAGGATGGCATAGATGAAGTAAAAACCTTGCCTCCACTGCATTTTGACATCATGACAAAACGCTTGAGCAAATCTCATTCCAGACTCCTCCCCGTCGCTCTGACAAATACGTCCTCCAGAGATGCTTCTGCTGTATGGATGGTCTCTACCGATTGTTTTCGGAGCGTCTCCAAAAACACCGGATTATGCCCGATTCCCTTTAGCGAAAATTCTTCCCGGAGCAGCACTCCAGACCGCCGATATTCCACATGCAGCTTGGGTTCTCCGTTTCTCAGTTTCAGATTCCGGGGCGTATCCATCAGGACGATTTTTCCGTCCACCACAAAAGCAATTCGGTCACACAGCTCTTCTGCTGCCTGCATGTTGTGCGTCGTGATCAAAACGGTTTTTCCGGCAGCCTTTTTTTGCAGGATCAGACTTTTCACCATTTTTGCATTGAAAGGGTCTAGACCGGATGTCGGCTCGTCGAGGAACAACAGATCAGGATCGTGAAGCAAGGCCCTGCAAAGGTTGAGCCGCATCTTCATCCCTTTGGAAAAGTCCGATACCCTCACGTTCCGATGCTCTTCCAGCCCCACCTCCTCCAGCATGGCCAGTGAAGATTTTGTCCGACCGGCGTACAGCGAACGAAACAGCTCCAGATTTTCCAAAGCGGTAAAGCGGCCGTAGAAATTGGGGAATTCAAAGGCAACGCCAATTCTCTGATAGAAATCCGATCCAGTGCGGCTGATTTCCTCCCCTAATACGACCACTTGCCCCTCGTACTGTCTCAGCATGCCGATGAGGATTTTTTGCAGTGTGCTCTTTCCCGCCCCAGACGGACCCAGAAAGCCAAAAACCTCCCCCTTCCCGATGGCAAAGCTGATCTCGCGCAGCGTATAATCGCGGCAGCCCGGATAGCGAAAAAACAACTGGTTCACCTGAATCATCGCGCATCATCCCCCGACCGGATCAAACCGGAAGCAATCAGTTCCACAAGCAAATCAATGGTCGGTGCGAAAATTTCATCCCCGATCTGCTTTTTGTGCAGAGTCAGCAAAACAACGGAGCGGATCAGACTGACAATCACCTCCGGATCATGCTCCCGGGAGATGACTCCACTTTCCTGCATGTGTCTGATCAGCGGTGCAAACGATCGGGCGTCGCTTTCAAACAGCTCCTCCAGCTTTTCCTTGGGCCATTTTCGCAGCAACGTATTCATCGTCTCTTCCTCATGCAACTGGCGCAGCAACGGGTTCGTCTCCATAATCGTGAACGACTCGCGCAAAAATTGGCGAAAGCTCTCCCTGATCAGCTTCTCCGTGGACCAGTACCGCTCGAGCAATTGCCGATGAATTTCTGCTTCCTCCTGCTGCAGGATTTCCAAATAAAGCTCTTCCTTTGAATCGAAAAAGAGGTAAAAAGAACCCTGTGCGATTCCCGCTGCCCGAGTCAAATCAACGACGCTCGTCTTCTTCAGCCCCAGGGTGGAAAAGCAGTGGTGCGCTTGTTCCATCAGCTTGCCGCGAATGATCGTTTTTTCCTCTTCAGAGAATTTTTTCGCCATAGAACCCTCCACATTACGAACCTATGAATAATTTTATTTTATATTCATAAAAAGATTCTACGGTTCGCCAAATGATCTGTCAATCCTCATTTCCGGTTACTTCCCCTAAAAAAGAAAACCCGAGTCCTCACTGCGACTCGGGTCTTATTCTCTTTTCCGCCAATGATTGCCGGAAAAAATAAGCCTTACACGGTTTCCCCAAAATGCTTGTCGTACCATTTGATCAGCGCTTGCGTGCCGTTTTCCTCCATGCCCTGGGCAGCCAGCTCTTGATACAGCGAGAGAGACAGCTCCAGGCCCGGTGTAGCCAGTCCCATCTCTTTTGCTGCTTCCAGCGCAATCGAGATGTCTTTGATGATGTGTTTGACGTAGAAGCCGGGGGCGAAGTTGCCTGCGATCATGCGCGGCGCCAGATTGCTCAGCGACCAGCTTCCCGCCGCTCCCGCCTCGATGCTTTTCAGGACGTTGGTCGGATCGAGACCCGCTTTTTTGGCATAGGCAATCGCTTCACAAACACCGATCATATTGGAAGCAATGGCGATCTGGTTGGACATTTTGGTATGATGTCCCGCACCAGGTCCCCCCTGCAGAATCACGTTGGTTCCCATGAGTGCAAAGATCGGCTCCATTGCTGCAAACACTTCCGAATCACCGCCAACCATAATCGTCAGGCGGGCTTCACGAGCACCCACATCGCCGCCCGATACAGGGGCATCCAGCGAATAGAGTGAGCGTTTTTTTGCTTCTTCATAGATTTTAATCGCCAAAGACGGCTTGGACGTGGTCATATCAATCAAATAGCTGCCTGGTTTGGCATGAGGGATGATCCCTTTTTCACCCAGGTAGACTTCTTCTACGTCTTTCGGATAGCCAACCATCGTGATGATGACGTCTGCTTCAGCCGCCAGCTCCGCAACCTGGTCCTTCCACACCGCGCCTTGGGCGACGAGATCTTCTGCTTTTTGCTTTGTCCGGTTGTACACCAGTACCTGGTGACCCGCTTTCATCAGATGGCCAGCCATGCTCTTGCCCATCACGCCGATTCCTACAAATCCGATTGTTTTTGCTGTATTTGCTGTCATGTTGCTTTCTCCTTTCACGCATACCGCTTTAACTGTTCTTTCTTCTCTTTGCTTTGCTGAAATCCTTCCAGTTTTTTTTGAATTTTATCCATCTTCCTATTATTTTCCTATATAATGAAAGTCGATTACGTTCGAGAGGAGTGGGGAAAGGGTGGACCGTAAATCAGGACTCTTACTAGACACGGTCACGACCATCTTCCTGGCAGTTGCACTGCTCCTGCTTATCATCAACAATCCTGAAGGAAGCGTGTGGTTATTTGGATCGGCTGTACTCTTTCTTTTCCTTTCCATTCTGCGACTCTTCATCTGGAACATTCCCCTCGATAGCAAGCGCGGCCTGCTTTTTATCGGCATCCAGTTTGGACTCGGCTTTCTGATGAATACGATGGACAACTCGTTTGTCTCGCAAATCTTTCTGTTTGTATTGCTGGGAGAAGCCGCTTTTGTCCACTCGGCAGCCTTCAGTTTGAGCTTTTCTCTCGCGTGCGTCCTCTCTTTTGGTTTGAGCCGCTGGATCTATCAGGGCTTCCCTCCTTTCTCAGAGATTGCCTACATCATCCCCCGTTCGCTGGAGTATTTCGCCATCGCTTTATTGAGTCACTTTGCCAAGCGAATGCTGGAGCAAAGGCAACAACTGGCTCTGGCCAATGAGCGACTGCAACAGGCTGCCCGCAAGCTGGAAGAAAATATTTTGCTCCAGGAGCGAACACGCGTGTCCCGTGAGCTTCACGATACGGTCGGTCACACGCTGACGACGGCTTTGATCGGCCTTCGCGCGGGTCTCTTCACCCTGCAGCGCGATCAGGAGGGTGCCCAGAAAATACTGAGAACCGTCGAAGATCATTTGGAAAAAGGGCTGATGGAAGCGCGCAAGGCTGTCCATCTGTTTGCGGAGCGGCAAACCTTTTTGCAATTTATCCCCAGCTTGCAGGCTTTGTTGAACGAGACGAGCAAACAGACCGGGATTGTCATCCATTCTGCCATTTCCCCTGACCTGCCTCAGCTCGACCCGAAGCTGGAAATGATCCTGTATCGGGCGTTGCAGGAAGGCTTGACCAACGGCATCCGTCATGGAAAATGCGCATCTGTTCAGTTTTCGCTTGCAAGAGTGGAGGACGCGATTGTCTTTCAACTCCAAGATGATGGACAAGGGGTAAAGGGACCGCTCGTCTTTGGTTTCGGTTTGCGCACGATGCGCGATCGGGTCACGGAAGCCGGGGGAGTACTAATAGTAGAAACGGCCCCCGCTGGCGGAATGGTCCTGCACATCTCCATCCCCACAACAACTGCAAAAGAGGTGAACTACGCTTGAAGCCCATTCGTATACTTGTCGCTGAAGATGAGCCCATTATCCGCGAAGGATTGCGTATCCTCCTGTCGGCTGACCCCGATCTGGAGGTCATTGCCACCGCCTCAAACGGCCAGGAAGCCGTTCAGCATGCTGTGTCCTTGACTCCCGATATCGTGCTGATGGACATCCATATGCCGGTGCTGGACGGCATTTCTGCCGTGCGGGAAATCAAACAGCACGCACCGTCGCTGAAGATCATCATGCTGACCGGTTTTCAGGATGAACAAAATGTCGTGGAGGCGCTGATCACCGGTGCTTCCGGTTATCTGGTCAAGGATTTGGAGACAACCCAGCTGATCGCCGCCATCAAGCAATGCCACGAAAATCAGTTGATCCTGCCGGGTTCCATCACCTCTGCCCTTGCGTCCCGCCTCGCGCTGGTACCAGCTGCCGACGCGTTTGAACGCGACTGGTCAAACGGCCTTTTTTCGCCCAGGGAAAGGGAGGTCGCTTCCTGGCTCTCAACCGGAGCCGACAATCAGCAGATTTCACACGCTTTGTTTCTCTCCATGGGAACCGTGAAAAACTACGTGAGCGGCATTTACAAAAAGCTGGGCCGAGAAACTCGCGAAGAGGCGGTCACCGTGATTCGCCAAATGATGAAGCAGGCTTGATTCTGCTCAGCTTGCGGCTGATCGTGGATTGATCGACACCCAGCACCTCGGCCATTTTGGTCGTGGTACCATATTTGTCCCGGGCCATGGTCAGCAGCTGCCTTTCCAACAGCTCTACTGCCGTCTTTAGCGGCAGAATGTCCGAGACGCTTACTTTTGTGGCAGCATGCTGGGCGTGACTCAGCATCTCCGGCAAATGATAGGCTTCAATCACATCCTGATCGGTAATGACGATCAGACGCTCGACGATATTTTGCAGCTCTCGCACATTGCCCGGCCATCGGTAAAGCAACAAGCAATCAAGGGCTTCCTGTGAGAAGCTTTTCTCTTTTTTGTACTTTTTGTTGTAGCTGTCCCGGAAAAAAAGAACGAGGGGAAGAATATCATCGGTACGCTCCCTCAGCGGAGGGATATGCATCGGCACGACATTCAAGCGATAGTACAAATCCTCGCGAAAACGCCCCTGCCTGGTTTCCTCCTGCAGATTGCGATTAGTCGCCGCGATAATCCGCACATCGATTTTGACCGGTTTGGTCCCGCCAATCCTCACCAGTTCATGCTCCTGCAGGACGCGCAGCAGCTTGACTTGCAAGGTCAGGGGCAGCTCGCCAATTTCGTCGAGAAACAGGGTTCCCTCATTGGCCAGCTCAAACAGCCCCGGCTTCCCCTCTTTGGTCGCTCCGGTAAAAGCGCCCTTCTCATAGCCAAACAGCTCGGATTCCAGCAAATGCTCCGGAATGGCGGAACAGTTCAGCTTGATATACGGCTTGTCCCGCCGATGACTGTTGTGATGGATGAACGAGGCCACCACCTCTTTTCCCACACCTGACTCGCCGAGGATGAGTACCGTCGAGTCCACCTCCGCCAGCTTCCCTGCCAGATGAACGACCTGCTTCATCGGTTCACTTTTACAGATGAAACCGCCTTCGCGCACTGTCATCTCACTCAGCTTGCGCAGCTCTTGCTTGTACCCTTCCAGCAGTTCGCGGGCATCTTCCAATTCACTTTGCAGTCGCCTCTCTTCTGAGATGTCCCGGCAGAAGTTCACCACCCGGATGACCTTGCCTTGCTCGTCTTTGATCGGCGTTCCTACTACCATCAATCTGCCGCCCAGCCCTGTGGTTTGTACGACCTGCACCTTCTCTTTCCGCTCCAGGACCAGCCGGGTGATGGAGGGGCGGAACACCCCCGTCTGCTCCAGCTCGTAAATGCTTCGGCCCACCAGTTCCTCCGGCTTGTATCCGTAGATTCTTTCCGCAGATGGACTGACGCGTTGGGTGATTCCGTTTCCGTCGGAGATGTAAAACATGTCGTAGCTGGTGTTAAACACCGTTTCCAGCTCCAGTGCATAATACGCCTGCTGTTCTTTGTACATCCGGTAAAAATGGCGGTAGAGCGACTCGGTCGGCAGCCACCCCTCGATGACCCCGTCTGAGCTGTGAAAGACCCAGATCTCGTATTGCCCCCACTCCGCCTCACGACCTTCAATCTCATCAGGCGTGGCTACACCGACAGGAACCAGCCGATCAGGGGCGGTTTTCCTGACGGCGCCCAACAGACCAGGGCAGCGCTGCTCTTGATCTTCCGAGACAAACAGATCTTCCTCTTCCAAGACAAACAGCACCTCCTGCTCCATCATGCGCACGGTCTCTTTCCACCGTGATGGGGGGCTGATTGCAAAAGAACGGTTCCATACTTGCTGGATTGTCATAAATAGCCTCCTGGCCGGACAGATGAAATGGAATGCCGAAAATAGAAAAGACCTCCCTCACGGCGCTGTTCGCACGGTTTCGGGAGGATTCGTATTTCGTTTTGCTTCTTCACATTACATTATACAGAATCGAATGAATTTTTACAATTTTACCTCTCCCTACTCCGAGCGGATGCCGAGATAGGATACCGCCAATCCCATATAGTAACGAATCGATTCCAGATAGTTGTCTACCTCGATCCATTCGTCCGGCTGGTGGGCCATCGTTGGCTCCCCGGGGCCGTAAATCAGGATCGGAATCCCGAGATGGGGCCCATATACAGAGCCGTCTGTGTAATAGTTTACTCCTTTGGCCAGAACCTCCCGTCCCAGAAACGCCATCGCTGCATTCAGAGAAAGCTGGATAAACGGATCGTCCGGGTCCGTCGTGACTGCGGGCAGATCATTTGCTGTGTGAATCGCAAAACGGGCGCCGATGGGCTCGCATACCCGCTCCAGCAGTTCATTCAGCTCTTGTATGATTGCGGAATGGCTTTGGCCTGGGACCGTGCGGATATCCAGCATCAAGCTGCACTGATCCGGTACGACATTTGTCTTAACACCGCCGTGGATGACGCCGATATTCATCGTTGGGTGACCCAGCAGCGGGTGGGGGCTGTACGTAAAGGCATAGCTATTCAGCTCCTGAATAAAGCGGGCCATGGCCATGATCGCGTTTACACCCTGTTCAGGCATGGAGCCGTGAGCCGTTTTGCCATAGGTGATAAGTTCCAGCCAAAGCGCTCCTTTGTGGGCGATAAAAGGCTGATTATTGCTTGGCTCGGAGATTACCATCGCTGTCGCATCGTCGAGCTGCCTCCGCGCGATGACGGCTTTTGCCCCAAGGCAATCTACCTCTTCCCCTACTGTACCGGCGAAGCGAAGGGAGCCGTTCAGCTCGATGCCCGCCCGATGCAGATACTCCATCGCCAGGATCATCGCCGCGACACCGCCCTTCATATCGGTGGTGCCTCTGCCATACACTTTGTTTCCCACTCGCTCGCCGCCAAATGGATCATGCTGCCACTGAATGCTTCCCGTCGGTACGGTATCGAGGTGGCCGCTGTACACGAGCACCTTCTTATCCGCCGAGCAGTCCGCTCCGTTCAAGCTCACGAACAGGTTGGCGCGCTCCGGTTCGACCTCGTCGATGCTGGTTTCCAGTCCGGCCGCCGCCGCTCTGCGCAAAATGGCCTCCGCGACAGCAGTCTCGTTTCCCGGAGGATTTACACTGTTTATGGCGATCAACTCCTGCAAAAAAGCAACGGCATCGGCTTCGTCGATCAATGAAAAGGCCTGCTGCAATCTGTCCAGATGTACGGTGCTTCCTGCTTTTGTCCCGTTATCCTGATTTCCCATGATTTCCACCCTTTCCGGTGACCTTGTCTGTCTCTTTTCCTTCCAGTCACCAATCCCAGTCTTGGTTTGGTCAAACAGCCTGCTCTGCTTCATCCCGTGTCGCTTTTGCAGGCAGATTCAGCTTGTTTTCCTTCAAAATCAGTGCGCATACAGCGGCAACAGCGGCCGTCAGTGAGAAGAAGAGGAAGACTTTGCTGAAATCCTGTGTGCCGTCAGCCTGCACGATGACCAGATAGCCGGCCACGAGCGGAGAGATGAACGACCCCATTTGCCCGATCCCGTTTGCAAGTCCAGTCGCCCCGCCGACTACCTCCCGCGGGTAACGCTTCTGAATATAGGCGTAAATGGTTCCGAAGTTGAGATTGACGAAGAAACCAGCCAGCAGCAGCATGATCATCAGCATACCTGTTTGGCCCTTTTCCACACTGCCCAGCAGGTAGAGGACCGGGATACAGCCCACGTAGGCGATCAAGGCCACCGGCTTCATCCGATGCATCACCTTGTCCATCAGCCATCCCCCCAGCATCATCGCGAAAAAGGCGACGATATACGGTGCGGAAGCAAAGAGCCCCATCTCTTTCAGGTTGAGGCCATGTTGCTGAACGAGGAAAGTGGTGAGCCAGGTGGTCGTTCCCCAATACACTGCGCACTGGCAAAACAGGAGCAGCGTATAAACGTAGAAGTACCCGTCCCGCAGAAAAATGCGGTTGCTTTTCTTCTCCCCTTCTTGCGCTGTCGCAGGTGCGGTCTCATCCATACTCCCTTCCATGATGTGACGATACTCTTCCTGGCTGAGCCGGCCTTTCTCCAGCATCTCCTTCGGTGTGTTGGTGATGTAGTACCAGAGTGCCCACATCCCGATCACACCGGGGATGGCCAGAAGATAAAAAACGGGGCGCCATGAGCCGTCAAAAAAATAAAAAGAGATGCTCGTAATCAGAACCGGAACGATCGCCGGCGCCACTGCCCAGGACGTGGCAAAAAAGGAGACGGAACGGCCCCGCTCGGCAAGCGGAAACCAGTTGTTGATCGTCCGGCAGGCTGGGGCAAAATGATGCCCCTCTCCCAAGCCAAGCCCGATGCGCAAGGCCAGGAACTGACCGAAGGATTTCACCGCACCGGTTAGCGCTGTGACCAGTGTGAAAACGACCATCGCAATATACATGATCTTTTTCGGCCCAAACCTGTCAGCCAAAAATCCCGCTGTGACTTGTGCTAACGAATAAGCAAAGAAAAAGACCGATGCCAGCTGCCCCAGCTCCACAGGAGTGAGATTCAAATCCTTTTGGATATAGGGCAAAAAAGTCAGAACGGCCAGCCTGTCAAAATAGTTGATAATGTAAAGCAGCCATAACACGACGAGAATGACATGCCGGTACCCCCATGCTTTTTTGACGATCACACTCGCATTCATATACCCCATCCTTTCCGAATATGCGCTGTTTTGCCTTGCAGAGTAAAACCCGCGTTTGTAAGCGCTGTCAATCGCGCGGTTTCCCTGTTCCTTACGCAAGGTCCATGCCAGCCGATCCTCCCCAAGAAAAAAGCCCGACTTTTCAGCATATTTCGCATGTTTCATGGTTGGGCATTTGCCGTTTCGGCTGATCTCTTATGCAATTCTGCATAGCAGCGAAAACTTGCTCATTGCGCGAGCGGCAAAAAAAAGACGCTTCGGACAAGGAAGCGTCTGCATGTATGCATAATTACATTCTGTTTATGCTGTTTTGCATAGGATTGGTGGATAATTTTTCCAAGGATCTCTCCTGCCTGAATGACCGGGCTTTATCAGGGGATCAGGCCCTGCTCCTTCAGCCATGCTTCCGCGACATCGCGAGCCTTTTTCTTGTCAACATCGACCTGGGCGTTCAGCTCTGCCATTTTGGTATCATCAATCTTGCCCGCGAGCTTGGCGAGCACGTCGCGAATCTGCGGATGCTTCTCCAGCGTGTCCTGGCGCACCAGCGGCGCAGCATAATACGGCGGGAAGAAATGCTGGTCGTCTTCCAAAATCACGAGATGATGTCTGACCAATTGGCCATCCGTGGAAAAGGCATCAATCACATCGACATTGCCCTCGCTGATTGCTTTATATTTCAGACCGGGGTCCATTGCTTTCGTTCCTTTAAATTTCAGGCCATAGGTTTTTTCCAAGCCTTTCAATCCGTCCGAACGTTCGAGAAATTCCTGTTCGGTTCCAAGTGTCAGCTCCGCAGCGTGCGGAATCAAATCCGAGATCTTATGGAGGTTGTATTTGTCTGCTGTCTCCTTCGTCACGGCGATCGCGTACGTGTTGTTAAACCCGATCGGCTTCAGCCACTCCATTTGGTATTTCTCCGCAAAATCTTTTTTTACTTTGTCGTAAACCTCTCCGGGGTCCTTCATGGCTTCCTGCCCCATGATATTGACCAGCCCTGTTCCCGTATATTCCACGTACAGGTCGGCACTGCCGCCTTTTACGGCGTTAAACGCTACATCGGTTCCGCCGAGAAACGGCTTTGTTTCGATCTGGAGATCGGTGTTTTTCTCCAGCATGACTCCAACGAGGTTGGTTAAAATATCTTGTTCCGAAAAGTTTTTTCCTACGACTGTCACGTGATCAGACGCTTTTGTACCGGTTAGAACCGAACAGCCCGCCATCGTTGCCATCGACAAGGCCAGTGTCACCATCCCAACTTTCCTCAGCCATCTTGCTCTCACAAAATCCTCCCCTTTCAGTTATCTCATCATTTCTCATTTTTTTGATAAAACTCGTGGATTGCGGACTGCATGCTGCCTAAGCCCTTGACCAGAGTGCGTTCTTTTCATCCATTCGGATCAACGGGAATGACGAATCCGCAGTCCTTTTGGCGTTACCCGCCAATCCACCCAGGCTAAAATCAGGTCAAACACTACGGCGAGCAGCGCGGCCGGAACCGCTCCTGCCAGGATGATGCCCGTGTCCACCATGGCTATTCCCCGCAGAATCAAATCGCCCAAGCCTCCCGCACCAATAAAGGCGGCCAGTGTGGCAACCCCGATCGTCATGACCGTTGCTGTACGGATTCCCGCAAAAATCACTGGGCGGGCCAACGGAAGCTCAACAATCCGCAGCATCTGCCCCTTGGTCATGCCCATCCCCCGTCCCGCCTCCAACAGCGATGCATCGACATCCAGGATTCCGGTGTAGGTATTGCGGACAATCGGCAGCAACGCGTAGATCACCATCGCCACCACTGCCGGAATCGGCCCGATGCCAAACAGCGGGATCATGAATCCCAGAAGCGCCAGGCTGGGGATCGTCTGAAAGACAGAGATAAGGGCCAGCACCGGGCCAGCCAGCCGCCGATAGCGAGTCAGCAGGATGCCCGTTGGCACAGCTATCACAATCGCCCAAAACAAGGCGACAATCGACAGTACGATATGCTGCCAGGTCGCTTGCAAGATGTCTGGCCAGCGGTCTGCCATGACCGAAATCACTTCACTCATTGCACCTCACTCCTCTCCCCTTCCAGATAAGGACGGGCCAGCACATCGACGAGACTTGCCCTTGTCAACAAACCTGCCAGTGTTCCGTCATCCCGGACTACCGGTACATACCCGTAAGGCGCTTCCTGCACGTAACCGATCGCGTCTGTCAGTGACGTTGTGGGATGCAGGGTGATGGTTTCGGTCCGCATCACATCGCGAACGGTCAGCGATTCATCGGGATACCGCTTGTGGATATCCGCTGTATCGGCCAAACCCAGGTATTTTCCATTTTTGTCGACAACGATCAGTCCGGTCACCCGCTTGCGGTACATGATCTGCACTGCTTCCGCCAACCCGCGCCCCGGCGAGACCGTAACCGGCTCCGCGACCATCACATCCTGTACAAGCTGCGACAGATGGGCATGCAGCCGCTTTTCTCCGATAAAGCCGCGGACAAAATCGTTGACGGGGTGCCGCAGGATCTGGTCGGGAGTCCCCTGCTGAATGACGCATCCTTTTTGCATGACGACGATCTGATCCGCGATCTTCAAGGCTTCATCCATGTCGTGAGTGACAAACACAATCGTTTTGTTCAACTCCTGGTTGAGCCGGATCAGCTCATCCTGAAGCTGCTCGCGGGTAATCGGATCAAGCGCGGAAAAAGGCTCATCCATCAAGATAATCGGCGGATCGCTCATCAGCGCACGGGCTACGCCCACCCGCTGCTGCTGTCCTCCCGAGAGTTCTGCCGGATATCGCTCCCGGTACTGCTCGGGGTCCAAGCCGACGAGGTCCAGCATGTGATCAATCTTTTTGGAGTCGATCGCCGCCTTTCCCCCCTGGAGTCTCGGCACGAGCGAAATATTCTCGGCAATCGTCAGGTGGGGGAACAGCCCTACCTGCTGAATGACATAGCCGATGCTGCGCCGCAACTGAACAGGATCAACCTGTCCCGAATCCCTCCCTTCGACCGTAATTCGCCCCGACGTAGGCGTGATCAAACGATTGATCATTTTCATCGTCGTCGTCTTGCCGCAGCCGGATGGCCCTACCAGAACGGTAATACTGCCCTGAGGAATCTCCAGATTGAGCTCACTGATCACCGTGGTCGACCCGTACGACTTGCGCACGCGTTCAAAGACAACCGCATTCGCCATTTCACATCTCCCTCCTTTTACAAAAAAGTAGATTTTTTGAAAAAAAAAGACCCTGCAGAAGCAGGGTCGAAAATAACACAAAAAAGACCCTGCCAAAGCAAAGGGTCAAAAAACCGAATGATTCTCCACATCGAAAAATTTCGACATAGACAGCTTGTTTTGACCCATCTTGAGGCTGACGAGGTTAGCTGTCGGACTCGGGAAAGATGGTTCCCTACGGCTGTGATGCGGCCGATTCGCCCCAAAAAAAGTGGTTCCCCCGCTTTCCGATTATGCAAATCGGAAATTAAGCTTATGGCTATTATGCATGAATTCGATCATTTCGTCAAATGAGCAGCGTTTAAAAAGGACAAAGGTCTTAGTCCTTTGGTAATAAAAGTAAATTTTTATGGAATTTTTCAGGAGAAAGAGTCAGAATACTCCTTAGGTTTTATTTTATTTCTGGAATTGAAGGAGGATCATTTCATGCTGACTCACCTGTGGAAACGTTTCTGGTTTCCTGCTCTCTTGATTGTTGGACTCTTGTTGATGCCGTTCCAAAATAACGCGGACGCCGCTTCAAATCTGAGCTTCCAAACCTCGCTGCAAAATGGACAGATGGTCGTCACGGCATCTTTCACCAATACAAATGACGGGGGCAATATAGGGTTGATTGCCACTGGTTACACTGCCGAAGGAGAAGCGATCTCCACCAAAGGGGGAACTGCCTACATCGCTCGCGGCAAGACCGGGAATTATCAGATCACGCTGGATCATGGAGACAAGATCGCCAAGGTGATTGTGGTTCCTGCCGATCCCTTAAACCCTGCTGGAAAGCTGTCCAGCTCTGCCTATTATGAAGGAAATGGCAAAGGGGTCGTCACAGCTGTCGTGGAAAATGGCGGGGAAGGTCGAAACATTGGTGTCATCGCTGTTGGCTATGATGGCGCAGGAAAAGCAATCGAAACCAAGGCCGCAACCGCCTACATCGGAAAAAATTATGTCGGCAACTATCAGATCGTACTGGATTATGCAGCTTCCATTGCAAGCGTAAAAACATTTATCAGCGACACATCCAACCCTACGGCGAAGATCAGCAGTGAAGCGACCCACAAGATCAATGGCAAAACGGTTGTAACGGCTGTCGTGGAAAATGGGGGGGAGGGCCGCTCCATTGGCGTTTTTGCTGTCGGTTATGACGCGAATGGCAAAGCTGTCACGACGAAAGGCAGCAGTAATTATCTAGGCAAAAACTTTGTAGCCAACTACCAGATCGTCCTCGATCAGACCGAGTCCATCGCCGGGGTGAAGGTGTATCTGGCTGATGTATCCAACCCTACCCTCAAGCTGAGCAGTCAGGCAAACACCCTGATTAACGGAAAAATGGTGGTCACAGCCGTCGTCGAAAATGGCGGGGAGGGCAGGACTGTCGGTGTTTTTGCGGTCGGCTACGACGCCAATGGCAAGGCCGTAACGACCCAGGGAGCCAACAATTATATCGGCAAGCATTTTGTCAGCAACTACCAGCTCAATCTGGATCATGGCGACAAGATCGCTTCGACAAAAGTCTTCCTCGTCGATCTGGTCAATCCGGCGGCCAAGGTAAGCTCTCTTGCCTATACGCCTGTCAACGGTACCCTGAACGTAACGGCCGTCGTCGAAAATGGCGGCGAGGGAAAAGCAATCAGCGCAACCGCCGTCGGCTATGATGCAAACGGCAAAGCGATTTCCAGCAAAACAAGCAAAATGTATATTGGAAAACAATTTGTCGGCAACTACCAATTTTCATTGCCGAACGCAGGGAAAATCGCGTCCGTAAAAATCACACTTTCACCTTAACCTCACAAGGTCACTCTCAATGAAAAAGAACAGTGCAACGGAGCTGACTCTCTGCACTGTTCTTTTCTGTTGCGAATGGTAGCCCCTCCCTCTGTCCCCTATGTCCCTGTCTTCACCTGATGGAACCTCTGATCGGGAATACACTGGAGTCGCACCTCCACACAGGTTCCTCTTCCCTCCGTCGAATCGATCTGGATCGAACCGCCCATTTCTTCTAGCAGCTTTTTGCAGACTGACAGCCCGATGCCCGTCCCTTTCTCTTTCGTAGTATAGAAGGGCTCAAACAGATGACGTTTGCGCGACTCGGAAATCCCGCACCCATCGTCTTCGATTGTGATCATGACGTGAGAGCTGTGAGCTTCGCGTGTCGTCCTTACTCGCACCTTCCCCCCTGCCGCGACGGCATCGACTGCATTTTTTATCAAATTCAAACAGACCTGTTCCACGTGCGAGGAAATGGCCCATACCAGATACTGCCCATCATCATAGGTGAAGCTGAGGTCAACATCCTTTTCAATCACATAATACCGGGACAAGTCATATACCCGATGCAGCAATGTACGCAGTTCGATCTGCTGTACCTCTTTTCGCGCCAGCTCGTCCTTTCTTGCCAATATGAGAAAATTGGTCAACAACCCTTCCAGTGCCTGTATTTCTTTTTGACAAATCTCGATGTATTGCCGAAATCGTTCCGGGTCAAAATCCTCCGGAGAAAGACTGTGGCTCATGAGTTGCAAGAAGCCCTGGAACGCCGTCAACGGATTGCGGATTTCGTGAGCCATTCCTGCTGCCATCTGTCCCATTATTCCGATTTTTTGTTGATGCAGATGGCTGATCCGCTTGTCCTTGTGACTGAGAAAACCAATCACAGTATGATGATAGCGAAGGCTGAGCATCTCATGGAGCCGGCTCAGGATGAGATCTTTCTCATCGGTGTCATTCCAGCCGCGCATTGCTTTTTGGACCCGGTCAAATGCATGCATTCGCAGGTTGTACATCCCTTTCAGCAGCACTTTCTCCGGAATATCATGCTTGGCCCATGTTTCCCCCCATTTGTGCGCCTCATAGGGGAGCATTGACAGATAGCTTGCATACGTCTCATCACTGGAATAAAACTGCTGAAAGATTTCTGTCAGCAATCCCTCGATGCCGATCTGCTGCTGTATTTTGTATTTGCTGTAAAAACTGGCGATCGGTTCATCTTCATCAAACATGTCTGTCAAATGCAGGCTGATGATGGTCTGAATCTCGATCAGCAAGCCGTTGTACCAGGTTTCTCTCCCGACAAGCCATTTCATTTATTCTCTATCCCCTATACCTATACTTTGCAAATCAATGAAAATTATGGAAACAATTCTCTGTCGGCAGCAGTTATCCTTTTTCATTCTGTTCGTTATTGGATATTTTTATGGAACATTATTTTTTATCAAGAAAAAAAAACCCGCTGTCTGCATGAGACAACGGGGACTTTCTTCCTCATATTATTCATGACCGAGCGGAAAATGACAGGCAACCACATGCCCCGCTGATCGCGTCGTCAGCTCAGGCGCTTTCTGTCTGCACAGGTCCTGCACATAGGGGCATCTCGTATGGAAATGACAGCCAGAAGGCGGGTTTGCTGGATTGGGCAAATCGCCCTGAAGAATGATCCGCTCTTTTCGCTGTGTCGGATCCGGGATCGGTACTGCCGACAGCAGTGCTTCCGTATAGGGATGGCTCGGGTTGGCAAAGAGCTCGTCCCGCTCCGCGAGTTCTACGATCTTACCCAGATACATCACCGCAATGCGGTCACTGATGTGCTTGACGGCCGGCAAACCGTGGGCAATAAAAATATACGTAAGACCTAGCTCTTTTTGCAGCTTTTTTAACAGATTGAGCACCTGCGACTGAATCGACACATCCAGTGCCGAAACCGGCTCGTCACAGACGATCAAGCTGGGATTTAAAGCGAGGGCGCGCGCGATGCCGATCCGCTGCCTCTGCCCGCCGCTGAATTCATGGGGATGACGGCTCAGGTGATGCTCATCCAGCCCAACCAGGCGCAAGAGAGCCACCACTCGTTCCCGGAGCTCTTTTCCTTGGTACAAGCCATGGATACGGAGCGGCTCTGAGACAATATCCTCCACGCGCATCCGCGGATTCAACGAGGAATACGGGTCCTGAAAAATCATCTGGAGATGCTGCCGCAGTTCACGCAAATCGGTCTTGTTCAGCGAGGAAAGATTTTTCCCTTCAAACCAGATCTCTCCTTCGGTCGGCTCCAACAGCTGCAAAATCAGCTGTCCCGTCGTCGACTTGCCGCAGCCTGATTCCCCCACGATCCCCAGCGTTTCGCCGCGGTACACGGTGAAGTCCAGACCGTCCACAGCGCGTACGGAGCCAGTCTCTTTGGAGAACATGCCTTTTTTATAGGGAAAATGCTTTTTTAATCCTTTTACCTCTAATAGTGCTTCTTTTGTCCGGTTCATCGTCTTTCCCCTCCTTTACGCGTAAAAACAGCGTGCCAGATGGTTGGCGGCCACCTCTTGAAGCTCCGGCTTCTTTTCCTTGCATTGCTCTGTGGCAACCGGGCAGCGCGGATGAAAGGCGCATCCGCCGGGCATGTCCAGGGGATTCGGAACAGAGCCGGGTATCGAGTCCAGTTCCTCCCTCTGCTCATCCAGCTTTGGCAATGATCCCAGCAAGCCTTTGGTATAGGGGTGCCGTGGCTCGGCAAACAGGGTAAAGACATCCGCCTGCTCTACCACTTGTCCGGCGTACATCACGACCACCCGGTTCGCCATTTCTGCCACGACGCCGAGATCATGGGTGATCAGGATCACACCCGTCTCGTACTCTTCATTCAGCTTTTTTAACAGTTCCAGAATTTGCGCCTGAATCGTGACGTCCAACGCAGTCGTCGGTTCATCGGCGATGAGAAGTGCCGGGTTGCAAGCCAAGGCCATCGCGATCATGACCCGTTGCCGCATTCCACCCGAGAGTTGATGAGGGAAAGAATCGACAATTTTTTCCGCGTTGGGGATACCGACCCGCTCCAGCATCTCAATGCTTTGCGTACGCGCTTCTTTTTTCTCCATTTGACGGTGAATCCGAAAGACCTCACCCAGTTGGTTCCCGATAGTAAATACGGGATTCAGCGATGTCATGGGCTCTTGAAAAATCATCGAGAGCTTGTTGCCGCGAAGCTTGCGCAATTCTTTTTTCGTTAAGGTCAGCAGGTTTTGCCCGTCCAGCCAGATTTCTCCGCCTACCACTTCGCCGGGCGCTGCCACCAAGCCCATGATGGACAGCGAGGTGACACTCTTGCCGCAGCCCGATTCACCGACGATTGCCAGCGTCTCCCCTTTGCCTACGGAAAAGGAGACATCGTTTACAGAAGGGACGATGCCCTCCTCCGTTTTGAAGTGCGTGCGCAGGCTTTTCACTTCCAGCAATTTTGCTTCTGCTTTCATGTCGCTCTCTCCCCTCTACTTCGCTCTAGCCTTCATCCGAGGGTCTAGGATGTCTCGCAGCCAGTCACCCAGAAACATGATGCCCAAGACAGTAAGCGTGATGGCAATGCCGGGGAAGGTAGCCACCCACCAGCTGGTCGCCAGATACTGTCTGCCGTCGCTGAGCATGCCCCCCCAGGAGACGGTCGGCGGCTGAATTCCCAGACCGAGGAAACTGAGCGATGCTTCTGAAATGATCGTGGTGGCGACACTCAGCGTCGAGACGACGATAAAGGAAGAAATCACGTTGGGCAAAATATGTGAAAAGATGATGCGTCCGTCACTTGCGCCCACCGTTCGCGCGGCTTTCACAAAGTCACGTTCCTTTACACTGAGCACTTCGCTCCGAATAATCCGGGCGTATTTCACCCAGTTGGTAAATCCCAAAACGAGAATCAATGTCGGCAAACTGGGGCCGAGAACGGTCAGAATGACGAGCATAAACAGGATATTGGGTATCGCCAGAAAGGAATCCACTGTCCGCATGATCAAGCTGTCGATCCATCCTCCGAAGTACCCGGAGACCAGTCCCAGCACGACGCCGATGGCTCCGGCAACCGCGACCGCGCAGATCCCGACCAGAAGGGAGACTTGGGAACCGTACATGATGCGGCTCAACACATCCCGGCCCAGATTATCCGTGCCGAGCGGATGCTTCGCTGATCCTCCCTCCATCCACATGGGGGGCTTAAGCCGTTGGGCCGCCTGTGTCTTGGCCGGATCATGGGGAGCAAGAGTGCTGGCAAAGAAAGACATCAACACGACGCAGACGACAATGATGAGTCCAACTGTACCAGTTTTGCTTTTCAGCAGCATGCGGCTGAACTTGCGGAGCCGGCCTGGCTTTTTTGCCGAAGCGGTCACAGGGTTCACTTGTGGTGTTGGTGATTCCAAGGGAAGAGACACAGGCCTCACCTCCATTTAGTTGTATTTGATTCGCGGATCCAAGACGCGGTAGAGAATATCTGCCAGCATATTGCTGAAAATCACCAGAAAGGCAACGACAAACACAGCCGCCTGCACGATCGCCATGTCCCGGTTGTTGACCGCCTGAATGATCAACTGCCCCATTCCGGGCCAGGAAAAGATCGTCTCTGTAATCAGCGTTCCGCCGATCAGCGTCGAGGTCTGCAACGCCATAATGGTTACCACGGGGATCAGAGAATTCCGAAAGGCATGCTTATAAACGATCAGAGACTCAATCAGCCCTTTGCTTCTCGCGGTTCGGATGTAATCCTGGCCGAGAATCTCCAGCATGCTGGAGCGTATCAGCCTCGTCATCTCAGCCGCAATCCCTGTTCCCAGAGTAAAGGCGGGCAGAATCAAATGCACCCATGACTCCCTCCCCGACACCGGCAAGGCTTTCAAGGCGACGGAAAACAGCAAAATCAGCATGATGCCCAACCAAAAGGGCGGCATGGCTTTTCCCAGGACAGAGGTACCGGACACGAAAATATCCAAAAAGGAATTTCGCTTGGTCGCTGAAAGAATTCCCAGCGGAATCGAGATGACCGTCGCGAACAACATCGCGGCAATCGCCAGTTCGAACGTAGCGGGAAGACGTTCTAAGACAATCGGCAGAGCCGGCATGTTATAGCGAAAGGATGTGCCAAAATCTCCCTGCACAAGATTGCTCAGATAGCGAAAATATTGTACATGCAAGGGCTGATCCAACCCCAGCGCGGCGATCAGGATCGCCCTGTCCTCATCAGTGGCGGTATCCGACAACATCAATGAGACCGGGTCCCCCGTCATGTAAACCAGTACAAATACAATGAGGGAGATGAGAAACAAAACAGGAATCATCTGGAGAATGGCTTTGAACAAATACTGTCTCACGGTGTCACCTCCTGAAACGATTGGATGAAACAGGAAGGGGTCTCGCCTGTGGAGACCCCCTTCGGCCGTACCCCTTTATTTCAGCGTAATCTCATCTGCGAACAGCATTTCGTCCAGTCGCGGCTCAAAGCTGATGCGGTCGCTTACACCGTAGTTGGCATTCATTTGGAAGAGATAGATATGCGGTCGTTCTTCTGCGATGATCTCTTGTGCACGTTTGTACTGCTTTTCACGCTCTTCCGCGTTCATGTTTTGCCCCGCATCGCTGAGAAGCTTGTCCAGCTCTGGGTTGCTGTAATCGGACTCACCCTTTGCGCGTTCGGTAGTCAATCGGTCAAATGCCAGTGATCCGTCAAACATGGAGTTTCCATACGCAATCATGAAAATCTCGTTAAATGTCTTTGCTTTATAGCGATCGTTAAACTTGCTCCATTCGAGGAATTCCAGCTTGGCGTTGATCCCTACCTCCGCCAGCATCGCCTGCATCAATTCTGCTGTTTCCTTGTCTTTCAGGTAGCGTCCGCTGGTCGCACTCATGTTGAGCTCCAGGCCGTTTGGATAGCCTGCCTCTGCCAACAGCTGCTTCGCTTTTTCAGGATCATACAGGGTGTTTCCGTAGAGGTCGAGATTGGTACCGAAGTTGCCGGGGGTAACCCGGGTGCGCGTCGGTACGCCTCCGCCGCTGAGGATATTATCCACAATAGCCTTTTTGTCGATAGCCAGATCGATGGCTTCGCGGACTTTCGGATTCTCCGTCACGGTTCCCGGTGTCAGGCGCAAGGTCAATTGCATTACGCGCTGCGTCGGACCTTGTTTGGTATCGGTGCCATTGTTGTCCTTGACGCGTTTCAGATCGCTTGGAGGAATGTTGACGGCAATATCCACCCCGCCTGTCAGCAGCTCCGCCACACGGGTAGCGTCTTCAGGGATGGAACGGAAGACCACTTTATCCCATTTTGGCTTTTCTCCAAAGTACGCATCGTTTTTCTCCAAAACCAAACGGTCATCGCGCTTCCACTCTTTCAGCTTGTACGGACCAGTTCCCACGGGATTTTTCAGGAACTCTTCCCAGCCTTGTTCCTTGATGTACTTGGAAGGAAGGATGCCGGAGCCCAGACGGCTCAAGCGATTCAACAGCACCGGTTCCGGTTCAAATGTTATGATTTCAATCGTATGCGGATCGATGATTTTCACTTCTTTGATCTGCTTGTAATTTCCGTATTCCAGCAGCTTGTTGTCTGTCGCTACACGCTCCAGCGTAAATTTGACATCCTCTGCAGTGAATTCGTCGCCGTTATGGAAGGTGACGCCTTCGCGCAGCTTGAAGCGCCAGGTCGTGTCATCCACGGTTTCCCACTCGGTAGCAAGGAGGGGTTGAACCTTTTGCTGGGCATCCTTTCTGACCAGATAATCAAACATGTTGACGTGAACCGCCTCTGTCGAGGTGTTGTTATGGTCGTGGATATCAAAGGAGACGATATCGTTTCCACTGGCAATGGTCAGTACTTTTTCGCCGTTGTTCTCGGCGGATGGATTGGTTGATCCAGCAGGTGCTGAAGGCTGGGACGGCGTGCTGGACGATTGGCTGCTGCAGCCCACCAGCGCCGAAGAAAGTGCCAAGATGACAGCTAGTCCCAAACCGGCAATGCGTTTTTTCATCTCTGTGTTCCCCCTTGTGAATGGCTTATCTTTTTCTTTTGTTTACTGCCAGTTCTGTTTACTGCCCCAGGTAGTTCAAGGCAAAAGCGGACAGCATCGCAACTCCGATCGGAAGCGCGTTTTCATCGAGATCAAAAAGCGGATGATGTAAGGGATAATGCGTATTCTTGTTCTCGCCCGCCACGCCCAACCGGAAGAAGACACCCGGTACGTGATGCGTGTAATAGGAGAAGTCTTCACCGCCCATGGACGGCTTGACCAGCTCGTATTTTCCTTTCCCCAGGACGCCATCTGACGTTTGGAGGAGAAGATCGACCATTTTGTCGTCATTGAGGATGGACGGGTAACCGAACTGGTAGTCCAATTCGTAGGTCGCTCCAAAAGCGGCTGTGACCCCGGCAAGCACTTTTTCAATGCGCTCGGGCATTTTCTCCCGCAGTGCCGGATTCAGCGTCCTCACGGTTCCGTACAGCTCCACCTCAGGCGCAATAATATTGCTGGCGCTTCCTCCCTGGATTTTGCCGATGGTGATCACGATGGGATCGAGCGGATCGACCTGCCTGCTGGAAATTTGCTGCAGGGCCGAGATCACCTCTGCCGTGACCGCGACCGAATCGACCGTCAAATGCGGATGGGCTGCATGTCCGCCCCGTCCGATGACGCGGATGCGGATCGTATCTGCGGCAGCACAGCCTACGCCGCGTACAGCCGTCACTTTCCCAACCGGCACGCCGGGAAATACGTGAAGACCTGCCATCGCCTCAATTCCGGTCTCCCGAAGCAGTCCGTCCTCAATCATGACCTGGGCACCGCCGCCGCCTTCCTCAGCCGGCTGAAACACGAACACGACGTTCCCCTTGCTCGGCTTTTCCACCTGACTGAGAAACTGGGCCGCCCCCATCAGGATGCTGGTGTGGGCATCATGTCCGCACGCATGCATTTTCCCGTCTACCTGTGAACGGTAGGGCGTATCCTTCTGATCGTGGATCGGCAGGGCATCCATATCAGCCCGAAGACCAATCGTCGGACCAGGTTCGCTCCCTCTGAGAATCCCGACCACACCTGTCCTGCCGAGCCCTCGCTTTACTTCCAGTCCCAGCTGCTCCAGATGCTTCGCAACGATGTCGGAGGTTCGATTCTCTTCAAAGCTCAGCTCCGGATGCTGGTGAAAATCGCGCCTCCAGGCAATGATCTGTTCCCGCAAGACACTTGCTTTGGCAAGAATCTCGGAGGTTTGGTACAAGGCCGGAATTTGTCCCATAACACGGACGCCTCCTTTTTCCTTTGATTGTCCCTGTGATCAGGATTTACGCTTCCTGTGAAAACGCCTCGAGGATTGCGGCGATATGCTTGATGCCCTGTATGTAATCTTCGATGCTGATGTTTTCGTTGGGCGCATGATTTTGGGAAGCAAAGTGGCCGACACCGACTGAGACTGCAGGAATGCCGAGATGCTGGCAAAGAATATACATCGGCCCAGTGCCGGGCGACATCGGCATGATCGTCGGCTCCATCCCGTAGATCTCCTTGGAAGTCTGCACCACCGCACGGGTAAGCGGATTGTTCAGCGGAGTCCGCGCCGGATGTTCCAGGGTAAAGGACTGGATCTCGATATCCGAGTATCCGTGCTCATCCAGGTGTTTTCGTAATAAAGCGAGAATTTCATGCGGGTCCTGGTCCGGCACGAGACGAAAATCGAGCTTGACTCTCGCCTCTGCGGGCAATACCGTCTTGGAGCCCTCTCCGATATAGCCGGAGACGATGCCGCATACGGTACAGGTCGGTTGGAAAATCAGCTTTTCTTTCAGCGGGATGCCCTTCAGATCAAGCAAAAATGATTTCAATCCGAGCTTTTCCAATGTATCTTCTTCGTTGTAGATCATGTTTTTCAGCATGTCCTGATCGTCTTCGTTCAGGCTGGCGACCTTGTCATAAAAGCCTTCGATGCTAACGCGTTCATCCTGCCCCTTCAAGGTGTTGAGGGCCCAGATGAGCCGCCAGGCGGGATTCTCGATAATGGCTGCATTGGCGGAGTGAAGATCGATATTCGCTCCCCGGCAAACCAGCTCGACGTAGCACATCCCCTTTACCCCAAGGCTGATTTGCGGTCGGCCATCCGCATTTTTGTATCCGAATTCCCACACGCATCCATCCGCACCGATGCGATCGGCATATTTCTCGACGAATTCCTCCAGATGCACGCTGCCGATCTCTTCCTCGCCCTCGACGATAAATTTGACCCCTACGGGCAGCTTCCCTTTTACCTGGAGATAAGCGTGGACAGCAGCCAGCCTAGCCATCAGATTTCCCTTGTTGTCAGCTACACCCCGTGCATACATGTACCCGTCGCGGATTTCGGCGCTAAAGGGTGGTGATTTCCATAATTCAATCGGGTCTTCCGGCTGCACATCATAGTGATTGTAAAACGAGAGAATGCGCTCGCTCTGCCCTTCAAATTCTCCAAAAACGACGGGATAGCCTGATGTTTCCAACAATTCAGCTTTGCCGCCGATTTCCGTGATGTAGCCCTCCACCATCGCCGCTGTTTCCTTCATTCCGCGGTTCTGGGCAGCCACACTCGGCTGTTGACAGATTTCTTGCAACCAGCGAATATAGGTCTCTCTGTTCTGATCGATAAAGGAAAAAACATCCTGCATACGGGCTGCACCTCCTATTTTGGAAAAATTCCCTTATGGTTCCTTAATTTAAAACTATAGGGTCTGTGCTACATTTGTGTCAACTTAAAAAATTCAAAAAAATGCAACAAAATTTTTTTTCTGGAAGGATTTTCATCCCGGTCAGAGAAATGAATTTTTATTTAAGGAGTTATTCCTAAATTGTTCCAAAAATATGTACAGAAAAGGAGTTCATTATGGCTGTAGCAAGATGCACGCTTGTAGAAGCCCTGTCGTCCTCAATACGTCTCTGTTCTTGCCTGATCCGTAAGCACGCAGCTTCCCGTCACTCGTGGGCCGCCTATTCGCCCAGCCCGCCGGATGACAACACCGGTGTCTTCTACTGTTCCGTCGGTGTGATCAAGCCATGCTGACGCGTGTCGGAGTCGTTGGACCTCGTGATTCTGTTCAGCTCATCTGTGAAGTGGGAGCGGAATTTCAGGATCAAATGATGTTCATTCCCTATGTCTATCAAAATACTGCGGAAGCCATGGAAATCGTGAATGCCGCGGAGGACAGTGTAGATATCTGGCTGTTTTCCGGACAATCGCCATACGCCATCGCCAAAGATCATATCCGCAAGAAAAAAGCATTCTACCCGCAGCTGCAGGGAACGAGCCTGACCCGTATTCTGTTGGAAGCCGTCTACCGCGATCGGCGTGAGCTGGAGAGGATCAGTTTTGATACGATTCCGACCGATTCTTTTCAGGAGTTGTGCGTCGAATTGAATCTGCCCTTTGATCAGATTCATCTGTTTTCCTATCGCGGTTTCATGCCATCCACAGAACTGGTTGCCTTTCATACCGAGCTGTATGCCAAAGGGAAGGTAGAGGCATGCGCCACCTGCATCAGCTCCGTTTACAACGAATTGCAGGCCCAGGGGATTCCTGTATACCGGGTTTACCACGATCGAATGGCGATCCGGACCATGCTGCAGCTGGCTAGCCAGCAGGGAGAAGCACTGCACTACAAAAAGTCGCAAATCGCTGTCCAGGTGGTCGCCATCCAGGGGCTGGACAGACTGATCGGTGAAAACAAAGGGGTATATGAGGTTCACCGTCTGGAATTGAAGCTTCAGGAGATTATTCTCGATTACGTCGAAGCTCACTCAGGTGCTGGCGTTCCCCTGGGAAATGGGAAGCACCTGATCTTTTCCACGCGCGGTTCTTTTGAAGACAACCGGCGATTTCCTCCGTCCTCCCTGATCGAGAAAATCTGGCTGCTCGCTGATCTGCCCACCTATATCGGCGTAGGCTTTGGCGCAACCGCTCTGGCTGCTGAAAAGAATGCGCAGCTCGCCCTCTTGCATGCCCAAAAAATGGGGGATTCTGCGGCCATTCTGGTCAATGACGAAGGACAGATGGAAGGACCCTTGCGCTCTCCTGGCAGCATTACCTACGAATACCGGACGGACAACAAGGAAATGAGCCTGCTGCTGCGCAAGGCTGGCGTCACCATCACCACCTACAACAAAATCCTGTCCATTCAGAAGAATTTGGGCAAAAACAGCATCAGCTCCACGGAAATAGCAGAGTGGCTGGGGATGACACAGAGAAATGCCCGCCGAATCCTGAGTGATCTGGAGCAAAGCGGCCTGGCGGAATTGACTGGTGAGGAAGCCCCGGCGAGTCGGGGACGTCCGCGCAAAGTGTACCGGTTGGTCCAGCCTTTTTGACCAAAACGAAAAAACAGCGCCGTCTCGTGGCCACATCGTATTCCCTGTACTGTCAATGAGCTTTATCGCCACATCTCAAAGGAGGAATGAAAAAATGTCATCTGTCCTGTCTTATCTAAAAGAAGCGGAACAACAAATTTTATCCGATCTGGAGCGCGTCGTTCGGGCGGAATCCCCTACACATGACAAAGCGGCTGTGGATCACTGCGGCGATGTTTTTCAGGAATTGTTTCACCGCTATTTGGGACTTTCAGCAGACGTCATCCCGATGAAGGAAACGGGCAATCAACTGCGTTACACCATCGGAGATGGACCCGAACAAATCCTCATTACCGGCCATATTGACACCGTTTGGGAAAAAGGCAGGCTTTCGTTTCGCACGGAAGGAAACCGAGCCTACGGGCCGGGCATCCTCGATATGAAAGGGGGCAATATTCAAGCTTTGTGGGCACTCCGGGCCCTGCGAGAAGTGGGCTTGCCTTTGAATAAAAAGATCGTCTTTCTTTTGACCAGCGATGAAGAGACAGGCAGTGATACCTCCCGTGCCCTGATTGAAGAAGAAGCTCGCAAAAGTGTGGCTGTGCTAGTCCCTGAGCCTGCTGTTGCCCATACAGGGGCGCTCAAAACCGCACGGAAAGGGGTGGGACATTACCAGCTCGCCATCAAAGGAAAAGCCGCTCACGCTGGCAACCATCACGAGGACGGCATCAGTGCCATACAAGAAATGGCTCTGCAGATCATTGATTTGCACGCCCTAACCGATTACGCCAAAGGAACCACGGTCAATGTCGGGATCGCATCGGGAGGGAACCGCACGAATGTGGTCGCTGAGCACGCACTTCTGGATATTGACGTCCGTATTACAAGTATGGCTGAAGCAGAGCGCATACAAAAAGCGGTGCTGGGTGCTGTTCCCAAGCTGGACGGGATTACGCTGAAGGCTTCTGGCGCACTGAATCGTCCGCCGATGGAACGGACGGCGGAAACGGCCCGCTTGTTCGAGCTGGCCAGCCAATGCGGTGAACAGCTTGGGTTCACTCTGACGGAAGCAGCCGCCGGAGGAGGCAGCGATGGTAATTTTACAGCGGCCTTGGGCATTCCCACACTGGATGGACTCGGATCAGTAGGAGACGGCCCGCACGCTGAGTATGAACATATTCTCATCGACCAGCTCGCTCCCCGCAGCGCCTTGCTGGCCCACCTGCTTGCCAAGCTGTAACCACCTTTGTCCCCCAATGAGAGCGGAAAACGGGAATCAAAAAGCCGGCGCAACCTGATCGCGCCGGCTTCCCCCTTATCTTTCTACCGAAATACAGCCGAACTTTCGCCGAACTTTTGCCCGAACCTCTGCCGAGCGAACCGCACATCTTTCCCCCGATGCTTTTTCTTTTCCCCGTTCCGTCTCTGAAAAGATTGCGCCGGGGCGTGCTTTACTTCACATGCCGAAAAAGATTAACGACAAAGAGGATAATGCCAATGATCAAAGGAATGGCTCCCAGCGGGATGATCCACTCGACAGCCATGTTTCCATACGATACAAACCACAGACCCAGCATCATGACAGGAAGCCCTATGTTATGCAGCCAAAAGTGAACCTTGGCAAGCCCGGTTGCTGCTGCTGCCGGAAAGAGATGATAGAAAATCCCGGCGAGCGCCAGCGATACCCAGCCCACCAGATTGAGATGCGTGTGGACGCCTCTCAGTTGAAATTCATGCGACATTGACATGTACATCCCCAGCAGGATGGCGATGACAAAATAGACCCCGGCAATTTTGATCAGTCGAATGCCCATCCGATCTCCCCTTTACGCTTTGCCTGTTGTGGTGAACCGCTATGAAGACCGACCTCCTTTCACAAGAAGTCTTTTCTCTGCGTATCCGCGTCTAAAGGTGGAGATGTTGCGTACACTACTACATGGTAATCGCAATCATACGAAATATTCGTAAAATTTGAGGCGAAGGACTCAAAAATGATCCGGCTCGTCCCCTCAACAAGGACGAGAAGTTCGCCAATGGCCGAACCTCGTTCGCAATCTGTTTGAGATAGCTGTCATGTGCGCATGCTCGACGCTCAGGATTTTATCCAAAACAGGTAAACATCTGCGTCCAGCGAAAAAGCAGCACCGAATCGTTACATACAAAAATCCCCGCTCAGCCGGGGATTTTTTCCTGCTTTTCTACCACAGTTTTTGCATATGTCTGGTACCTTTTCCACACCTGAAAGCCCAGCTTTTCGTAAAACCCCACCAGATCAGTCCAGTCGATACAGATCGTTCTGATTCCCCGCTGCTGAAGGAAATAGATGCCTGCCTCCACAACGGCCCGGCCATAGCCTTGCCCTCGTTCGGCCGGATCGATGCCCAAAGGACCAATCCCGCCCAGCTCCTCGGCAAAAAGTGGAGCCCAGTATACGTTCTGGGCAATCAGCGGCGAGCGGCTGTCATTGATGCGGCAAAACCCCATAATTTTCCCGTTTTTCTCGGCGAGCACAAACTCTCTTCCGGTGCCCCCTTTTTCAAAATAGCAGAGCGCCTCGTACTCCCAGCGGCCGGGAAAACAGCGGCGAAAAAACGAGAGAAGGGGCTCGCGATCCTGCGGCTCACCCATTCGAAAGCGGACTTCGTCCCGATTCGGCCTCTCCAGCAGGGGAAGTAAGCCCGGTCCGGCTCCATCGGAATCAGCCTCAACCGCTTTGCGCCCCAGCAGATCGTATTGCGGTCTTCCCCGTAGGTACCCCCGCCTCTCCAGCCAAGCCATCAGCTCCTGCTCTTCTTCCGGCACGCCTGGAAAGTAATGCCACCAATCACTTCCCAGCGCGATTTTATCTACCTTCCACGAGGTGAGTGCCTTCTCCGCTCGCTCCAGCAGCGCCGTGCCAACGCCTTTCCTCCGATACCCACGATCCACCAGCAACGTTTGAATCCAACCCATCCCTTTTCCCCATGTCACCGAATCCTCTTCTCGCCACCGCTTGGCGATGACGATGCCAACCGGCCGCTGGCTGCTGGCTTCCACCGCGACCCAAGAGCCCTCCGGCACCAAATGCGGATCATCCAGGCTGTTCTGCTGCAGAAGCTCTTCCCTCATCGGAAAACGATCGCCGAGCTGTGTGTTCCAGAGCTGGCAGACGGGTTGCAGCCATTTAGACTCCCAGCGGTGAAATTCCATTTTTGCTCTCTCCTATCGTTCCAACTCTATCGGTTACTTCAACCCGGAGCTTCGCGCTCCCTCGACGAAGTATTTCTCCGCGATCAAAAACACAATCAAAATCGGAATCAGGCTAATCAAAGCCCCTGCTACCAAATACTGATCGTTGCCGCCTGTCCACTGCCCTTTCAACGACAGAATGCCGATGGGCAGCGTGTACTTTTCCCGGGTAGTGATATAGATGACCGGAGCAAGGATTTCGTTCCATTTCGCCATGAAGGTTAAAATCGCCAACGTCGCCAGCGATGGCTTGCACATCGGCATGGCAACCCGCCAGTAAATCTGGAATGGATTGCACCCGTCGATTTTGGCCGCCTCTTCATACTCCCGGGGAATGCCCAGAAACGCCTGCCTCATCAGAAAAATTCCAAAAGGCTGACCCAGCCATTCCAGGATCCAGAGCGGCATCAACGTATCCAGCATATTCAGTTTCTTGAAGATCATGAACTGCGGAATAATGGTGACTACACCGGGAATCATCATCGTCCCCAGCACGATCAGGAAGAGCGTGTCCCGAAACGGAAAACGGAGTCGCGCGAAGGCGTAAGCCACCATCGAGCTGGACAGGATCGCTCCCAAGATCGAAAGCAACGAGACCGTCAGGCTGTTAAAGGTGTAGGTATTGAAATGGGCCAGCTCCCATACTTCCGGGTAGTTGCTCCATTTGATCGGATTTGGGAACAGCTCCGGCGGGTACTTGTTGTATTGCGCTACGGTCTTCAAAGAGTTGAACAGCGCCGTCAGGAAAGGGGTAAACATAATGAGCGAGCTGATTCCGATGGCCAGGTAGGCGAGTATTTTTCGCGTCTTCATACGTGCTCTCCCTCCTCCCTAGTCATCGTAATGAACCCAGCGTTTTTGCAGTCTCATCTGCATGTAGGTAAAGACAAACAGCAGCAAGAAGAGCACCCAGGCAATCGCCGAGGCATAGCCCATGTGGAAATAGGTGAAGCCTTCGCGGAAAAGATGCAGCATCAGCACCAGGCTGGCGTTGTTCGGACCGCCTGCGATCCCGTCGACCGCTCCGGCCGTCATGACGTAAATCTGTTCAAAGCTCTGAAACGCGCTGATGGTACTGAGGATCAACACCAGGAAGGTCGTCCCCGAAATCAGCGGCACGGTGATGCGCCAAAACTTTTGCAGCGGCCCGGCCCCGTCGATCTCCGCCGCTTCGTACAGATCGCCCGGTACATTTTGCAGCCCGGCCAGAAACAGGACCATCATATAGCCGACTCCCTTCCAGATCGCCACGGCGACAAGAACGGGGATCACCAGCTGCTCGTCTGCCAGCCAGTTCTTGGGCTGCATGCCCAGCTTCACCAACAGCGAGTTGGCCCAGCCAAAGCGGGGATTGAAGATGGAGTCAGCTACATAGGCGATCACTGTCCAGGAAGAGATCACCGGGATAAAGTGAGCGATCCGGTACAGCTTTAAGCCCTTCAGCTTTTGATTCAGCGCGACCGCAAGCACCAAAGCGAGCGCGGTCTTGATGGGAACCAGCAGAATTGTAAAATAAATCGTGTTCCACAGTGCCTTCCAAAACAGCGGATCGTCCATCATCTTTCGGTAATTGGACAGCCCCGTCCATTTGGGAGGATTCAGCATGTCGTAATTCGTGAAGCTGAAATACAGCGACGCTATGGATGTGAAGGCAACAAAAACGATCAGGTGAACCAGGTAGGGGGAGATGAGCAAAATCCCCCATCTCCCCTCACTGTCCAGCCACTTTTTTTTTCGGGGCTTCGGAAATGGACGCTTGTCGGCTCTTTGTTCACCAGTCAGTTCCGTATTTAGGTTCATGACTGCCCCCCGTAAGCGTTTTATTTTTTGTAGAACTCATCCAGCACCTTTTGGACTGCGGCATTGGCATTTTTCAAGCCTTGCTCCACACTGGCCTCGCCTGAGAACACCGGGAACATCTGCTCGTCAAACGCTTTGCGCCATTCGCCGAAGACCGCGTTGGCATCGAGGGAGCCGGCAAATTCCATGCTGTCCAGATACACTTTGGCATTGAGCGACGTATCGGAGTTGAGCACTTCCTCAGCCACCTTTTTCTTGACCGGGATCGCTTCGCCCAGCGACGCCCACTCCCGCTGTGCTTCATCGTCGGTCGCCCAGTATTTGATCCACTCCCAAGCTGCCTGGGTTTTCTTATCATCCGCTTTTTTGCTGATTACCCAGGAGTTGACGATGCTGGGGGCAAAGCGTTTCCCTCCGGGTCCTGCCGGAAGCGGTGCCACATCAAAGTTCAAGCCGGATTCACGCATCTTCACACGGGCGGCATAGATATCAATCTGCATCCCGGACACACCGCTCAAAAATGGCTTGAACGGATCCTGGAAGCTTTGCAGATCGACCGGATCGGGAAAGATGCCTTTTTTCATGCCATCGACCATCCATTCAACCGCCTGCTTGTTTTCCGGAGTGTCGAGGACGGCCTTTTGCAGGCTCTGGTCCAGCACGCCGCCACCAAAGGTTTTCATCAGCGGGAACCAGCCGCGGCTCACACCGACGGGACTGCTGAAGATCGTAAAGCCGTACTCTGACACCTTGGTCGCGTCGAAAGCCGGGTCTTTGGCATTCTTGCCGCTGGCATCAATCGTGAGCAGCTCAGCCGCTTCCTTCACCTGATCCCAGGTCCAGGTGGCATCGGGGTATTTCACGCCCGCTTTGTCAAAGAGTGCCTTGTTGTAATAGAGAACCCCGATTTGAACGCCCTGCGGAACTCCCCAAATTTCTCCGCCAGGCCCTTTGTTCGCGTCCATCCCGTAATAGTCATCTTTGTTCAAATCCTTGTCGATGAGGTCCTTCAGGTCTTTCAGTGCACCGCGCTCGGCAAACTCAAAAACCTTCACCCCGTCACTCAGCCACAGATCAGGAGCATTTCCACCGGCAATCTGTGTGTTCAGCTTCTGGAAGAACTGTGCATGAGGACCTGTTTCTGTGGTAATTTTGATGTGCGGATTCTTCGCCATAAACTTGGCCAGCAGTTCCTCCATCTTTTTCTGTGTGGGCGGATCGGAGTAATACCCCATCTTTAATTCGATTTGCTCCGTTTTGGTCTGGTTGTTCGTGGCGCTTGGCTGTTCGCCCGTGTTTGCCTGCTGTCCGCTTCCAGAACAGGCTGAAAGCAGTAGAGCGGCAGACAAGAGCGCTGAGCTGAAAAGTGACAATCTCCTCTTTCTTTTCAATGCAGACCCCTCCATTTATCTAGAAACTTGTTATTGCCAACAGATATGAGAGATGGGTATAGGCACAGGTGTGTAATGTGGAACGACGTTAGGTTAATGGGTGCTGAGAATGGTTAATGGGTGCTGGAACAGCCTGAGTGGTGCGTCAGTTGGTGGGTGTTCTCGTGAGGTCGATTCTTTTGTGAAAACGCTTGCATATCTAATCGGTACGAAATTCGGCAAGAACGGCTTTGCGCGTCCTTCGCAGGTAGGATACCGCTTTTTCGTAGCTCTGTGCGGCTACGCCCATGAAGATCATATCGATTACAGCCAATTGAGCGATCCGGGAAGACGTGGCGGCACTGCGCATGTCTGCCTCGGATGAAATGGTCGTGAGGTGGATGTCTACGAGCGTGGAGAGTGAGTTTTGACCAAATTTGGTGATTCCAATCGTAATGGCCCCTGCTTCCCTCGCTCTGGTGATAGCGGAAAGGACTTGACGGGTTTCTCCCGAGTAGGAAATCCCGACGGCCACATCCTCGTCTGTTAGTGTAACCGCAGAGGTAATTTGCAGATGTGCATCAGCATGTGCATTTGCTGTTTTATCGATCCGCAAGAACTTTTGCTGGGCATCCTGGGCGACCAGTTGGGAGGCCCCCACTCCGAAAAAGTCGATGCGCCGCGCCCGATAAATCGCTTGGACTGCCTGTTCTACGGCGGCCGGGTCTAGTACCTTGAGCGTTTCACGCAAAGAGTAGATGTGATTCGCCGTGACAGACTCGATCAAGGTGGGAATGTCGTCGGAGGGGAGTATCTCTTTGTACTCTTCTTCTCCGGCTGAAGGAGATTGCAAATCAGCGGCGATGCGTATCTTCAGCTCTGGGAATCCATCCAATCCCATGTTTTTGCACATACGGATGATGGCAGCGGGGCTCGCATGACTCCGCTCAGCCAATTCCTTGATGGAGAGGCGGATGACTTCACGGGGATTCTCCAGGATGTACTCTGCCACGCTGCGCTCAGATGGCTTGATCGTTTGTAGGTATTCTCGAATTCTCAGCAATCCTCCGCTCAGCAAAGGCATTCCCTCTTTTCTACTGTGTATAACGGCCCAGCTTTTACCAATTTAAACCCATTATACGATATTGAAATTAAAAATCAATACAAACTATTCTTTATAAAAATAATTTTCAAAATTTTCTCTTTGTAAAATTGCGCTTGACCCTTTACCTAGCTACAGGGCTGATAATCATGAATAGGAGGGAAAAGCATGGAGGGGCTAGATGTATCGCATGGCGAAAATTGAAGTCTACTCAATGGGAAGTGAAAGATGTCAGACCTTAATTGAACAGGCGAACCAACTGGCCTGTTCCAAATGCAGTATCGTCGTGCATGATATGCGGAAAGAACAGGCTTCCCCCGAGTCAGAGAATAAAGCCAAAGAATTCGGACTTACCTCTTTCCCGGCAGTCGTAATGAATGGAAAGGCTTATCAGGAAGAGGGGTTACGAAATCTGCTGAAGTCTTTTCAACGGCGGGACTCCAAACACAGAGCAACCTAAACCTAACCAGCATTGAGAAACGCTTACTGCTTTTCCCTCCACGCTTCGCAAAAATAAGAAAAGCCGGCTTCTCCTCTATTCAGAGGAAACCGGCTTTCCGCTTACAGTATTTCCCTTCCGTCTCTTCCCTTGTCTGTCTATCTCTATCCCTTGCGAACAAAGATCCGGTATACCCCTGCATCTTCTTCCATTTTCAAAAGCTCATGATGATTCGCGCGAACCCAGCTTTGAAAATCGTTGACAGAGCCTTTGTCGGTTGATTCCACTTGCATGATTTGACCGCTTTCCATGGCATCTACAGCCTTTTTCGCTTTGACAATCGGCATCGGGCAAGCAAGTCCTTTGGCATCTACAAATACGTCTACGTTCATGATTAATCATTCCTCCTTGAATTTTTTCGATGGTTGATGTTTGTTTACGTGTAGAGCCTTTTCACATGAAAATCTTTTCAGGTGCCGGCTCGTAAGGATCAGCCGTGGTGCAATGCGCAGCGATTCGGGCCGATTTCCAGCTCGGTCGCCTTCTCTGCTGTGACCTCCAGGGTGCCGCGGTTCACTTCCACGATTTCCTCGTAGTTGGGCGGCGTGGCACCAACCGAGTGCGCCACCTTCTCCGTAAACAGCTCGCGGTCGACCGTACGCATTACTTCGTTGTTCCGGCGAATCTCGCCCAGCTGGGCACCGATATATCCCGCTTCGCTGATTTCCGAGAGGTCGGCATAGTGGGTTGGCAGGACCAACACATCGTCACGCAAGGAAGCGATAGTGGTAAAGACGGTGTCATACAACGCTTGTGCCCATTCCGCTGCCTTTCCGCCAAGATCGGGACGGCCGAGACCGCCGACAAAGATCGTATCACCCGAGAGCAGATACTGATCGTTGACCAGCACGGAGACGCTTCCCGGCGTATGGCCAGGGGTGGGAACCGCCAGGATTTTGACTTCTGCACTTCCTACCTGCAGCAGCCCCTGCTTTTCCAGCGGTTCATAGGGCCGATCAGAGCCTTGCATTTCACCGGAAGAAATGTAGTACACCGCGCCGCTCTTCTGTGCTAGCTCGCGGCCGCCCGAGATGTGGTCGGCGTGCAGATGTGTATCCAGCACATACTTGATCGCAATGTCTTCTTTCTGAGCCAATGTGAGGTATTCTTCGATGTGGCGGCCGGGATCGACGACGAGCGCTTCCTCGCCGGAGATCACCATGTAGGACAGACAGCCTTTGGCCAGGCGATTTACCTGGATTAGCTTGAGCGCATCATCCTCCATGACCGTCACCGGATGGTAAAATTGGCTCCACTCGTTCATCCCCTGCTCCAGGTAGCTGGCCTCATATCCTTTTTCCACCAGCATGTCTGCTACCATCTGGGCACTGCCGCCTTTGGCGCAGATGACAACGATCTCTTCATCCGCAGGGAGCGGACGGTAGATTTCTTCATTCTCGTCGAGAAAATCAAAGTACGGAATGTTGATAGAGCGCACTTTTTTCCCTTCGATTTTCCAATCAGCATAATCTTCTGGATTGCGCACATCGAGCAGGAAGATTCCCTGTTCCATTTTTTCATGCAAGTCTTTTGCTTGTATCGCTTTTGCAGACAATGTTCTCACCTCTCTATTGTTAAATAGTTAAGATTTTGCAATCGGACCCACCCATAAAAAAGGGAGTTGATGAACCATCAAGCTTCTGTTTTCCCGCTTATCGCTTGACTTCCACTCTTCCCGTCCAGCCGGACATACCCGTCTGGAGATGACTGACCTCTTTGACTCCGTTTTTCAGCAAAATTTTGGCAGCCTGTCTGCTTCTCATCCCGCTCTGGCAAGTGAGGATAACGTGCTTTGAAGGATCGACGTTGGGGCAGCTCTGTCTCAACTGTCCAAGCGGCAGATTGGAAAACCCGGGAATATGCCCCCTCCGGTATTCAAACGGCTCGCGAACATCCAGCAGCACATAGGAACCTGGTTTTTTCAGCCGCTCCTTCAATTCGTCCGGGGAGAGCTGTTCCAAGCCTTTGACCGGAAGCATGTTTTTCAGGAAAAAAAGCACAACCACTGCCAACAAGCCATAAAATATCCAATCCAAGCGGCTTCACCTCTCTTTTTCTTAAATGAACAGATTGACTTTGGACTGCTCAGCTTCGGCCAGATAGGTGGCGACACCCGCATATTTCAAACCGTCTACCAGCTCCTCTTCCTTGATCCCGAGAACGTCCATCGACATCGTGCAGGCGATCAGCTCGACATCCAGCTCCTTGGCCAGCTCTATCAGCTCAGGAAGTGAAGCCACATTCTTTTTCTTCATGATGTGCTTCATCAGGGCAGAACCCATGCCACCCATATTTAGTTTGGAAATGCCGAGCTTGCCAGGACCCCGCGGCATCATCCGCTCGAACATTTTCTCCAGGAAGCTTTTGTTGACCGGAACGTACTGTTCTTTTCGCAGGATGTTCAGGCCCCAAAAGGTGAAGAACATCGTGACCTTGTTGCCCATGGCTGCCGCTCCTGTAGCGATGATAAAGCTTGCCATCGCTTTGTCCAGATCACCGCTAAACACCACCATGGTTGTTTGCTTTTGCGTATCCATCTATCTGTATCCTCCTCTTCCGAATACCTACCGGGGTATGTTGCTGCGTAAAATGTTTTAGTTACTATTACCCCTATGGGTATATGGTATAACGAAAGAACGGCCCTGTCAATGGACAGAGCCTTCCCTATCATTAGGCACCTTTTTCCTGCAGCAGCGCAGCGTGCGCCGTCAGTATTTGTCGTCCGTCTGTCGTGATCGCCATCTTCCGGCGCCACAACCCGCTTTCCTCAAGATAGCCTTGTCTGATCAGCTTGGCCACGATTACGGACACTTTCAGCGAGTCCAGCTCATGCTGCCGGATATGCGCGTTTAACTGACTGCTGCCTTCGCCTACTTTTTGCAGGATGACCAGGTCTTCTCTGCTCACCATGCCTTTATCTGCATGGATCACGCTCACACTCTCGTCCATCAGCCGGGTCGCTTCTTCCGCCAAACGGAAAGTGTAAAAACCCGGTCCAGTATAGCTTTCGCGGAAAATCAACCGCTTCTGATCAAGCGATTCAACGAGGCGGTTGCTAACGGTAGAATCTTCTCCAAGCATGTCGGTGATCTCCGCCATCGTATTGTACCCGGCGTACATCAGCTGGAGCACCACCTGTTCTTCCATGGATACGGACAAGCTGTTCGAATCCGCCTGCCCCTCCAGCTTCCAGTTCTTATCACCGTAGTACTGCGGCTGGGTCATCAGACTGACGATGACCGTGCAGACCAGTGTGACGACCAGCCCGACCACCCCAACATGTGTATACGTTCCAATCACGAATACCTTCATCAGCTCCAGCAGCGTGAATAATCCGGTTACCCCGATGCCGGCAAGCGCACCGATAAATGCGCCTTGCTTCGTCGTTCTCCGCCACCAGATACCCAGCATGACGAGAACAGACGGCGGACCCAGCCAAGCGGTGGCAAAAGCAAATAAATAGAGCGGACCGCCTGGGTAGAAACAGAGGACCCACACCAGCAAACCGAGGCAGATGGTGATCACCTTGGATGGCATGGTCAACTCGCGCGGTGTGGCGTTTGGTCTGATATAGCGCTGATACAGATCCCTCACAGCCGTAGAGGAAGCGCCGATCAGAGCAGTCGTCGATGTGGAGATAGAGGCTGCCAGAGCTCCGATCAGGGCAAACGCAGTAACGCTGACTGGGAGCGCTTTCAAAACCACGCCAAACGCGGCCATCGGTGAGACATTCCCTTTCGGCTCAAATGTATCCGGGAACGCAGCGCCTGCATAAAGACCGGTGACGACCAGGATGAGATACGGTACCAGTGCCAGAAGGACAGCCGCATAGATGAAAGAATGTTTGGCCACCTTTTCACTGCGGGTCGATGAAACGCGAAGCCAGTAGTAATTATTGCCCCAGACAAGAAAGCAGCCGAACAGAATCACAAAGGTGAGCAAGCTGGGATATTGCAGAGAAAAGATCGGCAGCTGCCCCCCGGTAATCCCATGCGTCCAGTGCCCGGACGGACCCGGCCACTGGGAACTGATGAAGTCAAAGCCGCCGAAACGGGAGAGCAAGCCCAAAAACATCAGGGGCAAGGCAATCAGCCCGATGCACATCTGGACAAAGTCCGTCAGGGTAATGGCCCAAAAGCCGCCCGCATACGTAAACAGCAAGAATAATAAAAAGATGGCAGAAAGCGTCCAGACGAGCGACCAGCCGGTAAAGCCATTGACCACGATGGCCATGGAGACCACGTTGTTGGCCATGATGCCGATCAGTCCCAATATCGAGGCGATTGTCACCAGTACACGGGTGCGGGAATCAAAGCGCATCGCCAGCCATTCCGGAAGCGTCTGCGCACCGCAGCGGCGAATGTACGGTGCAAGGACAATTCCGTACAAAGCCAGGCCGCCAAATAGATACGCAATCCCGAAGCCAAACGAACCCCAAAACCCGCTCGTGATGGCAAGGCCGGGTCCCAGTGTGATAATCGTCCCGGCAAATCCGATGGCCGCCACCCCGAAGACATTGATCAGCATACCGACCTCGCGTCCCCCGAGCAAATAGTCATTCGCACTGTTCACCCATTTCCGCGTCATCCATCCCCCGTAAAAGAGAATCACGAAAAAAACGGCCAGATACAGCAAAAAGACGACGTTGAAGCTCATGCTCTTCCCCTCCCGCTTATTCCAAAATAGCTACAGGGCGTGCCCATCCGGCACTGGCGCCTTCGATGTTGACCGGAAATACCGCTACCTTAAAGCCGAACGGCCGGGGCAAGCGCTCCAGGTTGGCCAGCTTTTCAATCTGGCAATACTCTTTCTCCTTGCCCACAAAATGAGCAGCCCACAGCACGCCGTCACGCGGATTTTCCCTGTACGACTGCGCCTGCAAATAAAAGGGAATGTCCCAGCCCCAGCCATCTGTGCCCATCACTTTGATGCCCTGATCAATCAGCCAGCATGTCGCCTCTGCGGACACGCCCGCATGCTGGTTGAAATACCCCTCTTCGTAAATGTATTGATCTGCTCCCGTGCGGATCAGGACGATATCATACGGCTTCAATGCATAGCCGATCTCCTCCAGCTTTTGCTGCAAGTCCTCCGCCGTCAGCTCGTATCCTGCGCCTTTGTCATGAAAATCGAGCAGCACGCCGTCGCCGTAAAACCACTCCAGCGGCAGTTGGTCGATTGTCCGGGCCGGCTTGCCCTCGGAGGTCGGCCAGTAATGCCACGGGGCGTCTACATGTGTCCCCGTATGTGTGCTCAAGCTGACATTTTCGACAGCCCATGCCTTCTTCTCCGGAAAGTCATCCGGAGAAAGACCAAACAGCCCTGCCGCCTGCTCCGCCCCCTGTTCATGCTGGACGTACTCGATTTTCGCCGGAAGCGGTTCCTTGACTCTTTCGCTGATCGGTACACTCAAATCAATAATCTGAAAGCTTCTCATGACGGATCCTCCCTCGTTCTCATTTACTGCTTAGTCCCAAAATGGACCTGGCTTCCTCCACGCTCGCTATCTCGCGACCCAGCTCCTGCGCCAATCTGACAATTCTGTCAACAAAAACGGCATTTGATTTTGCCAGCTCGCCCGTCCTGTAGTACACATTGTCCTCCATACCAACCCGCACATGCCCTCCCATGAGAATTCCCATCGTGTTCATCGCAAGCTGATGCCTGCCGATGCCGATTGTCGACCAGGTAGAGCCGGCCGGAATCGATTCGACCAAATGAAGCAGATTTTTCACCGTTGCCGGCATACCGCCGGGGACACCCAGGACAAATTGAAAGTGAAACGGCGGTTTGATCAGCCCTTTTTTCGCCAGCATCAAGGCGTTGTTGATCATCCCGGTCTCAAAAATCTCGATCTCGGGCTTTACCTGATGCTGATTCATTTTCGCGGCCAGCCGCTCCAGAAAGTCAGGCGGGTTGAGAAATACCCCGGGGCCGAAGTTCATCGATCCAGCATCCAGTGAGGCGAACTCGGGCGTTAATTCGCAAATTTTCAAGCGCTCTACTTCCCGGAGATTCAATCCTCCCGAAGAAGTCAGGTTGATCAGGATGTCGCATTTTTCCCTGATGCGCTCCACCGTTTCCCGAAAGGTCTCGTAATCCATCGACGGATTGCCTTCCCGATCACGTACATGGATGTGGGCAATCGAGGCACCTGCCTGCCAGGCGGCATACACTTCATCGGCGATCTCTCGCGGGGTAATCGGCAGGTATGGCGTATCCTTTCGCGTCGTCACGGCTCCTGTCGGTGCCACGGTGATGATCAGCTTTTCCACATTCTTCCCTCCTCTGCATTTTCCGTTCACTCCTCTTCCGTAACACATTTCGTGCCAACTGGAGAAAATGGAGTTCAACGACGTTATCCCACATGTTTCCATGAAAGAGGGGAAGGATGCTGTACGAAATATGTACACTCCTGTTGTCTGATTCCCGTACACTGTCCGAATATCGTACACTGGCTAAACAGGAAATCCGTATCGTTTCATTTTTTGGTACAGCGTGCTTCTGGAGATGCCCAGCATTTTGGCCGCCATGCTCTTGTTTCCCGCCGCTTCGATCAGCACGGCGCTGATCTGATTCTTTTCCGCCTCGTCCAGACTGTGCACGGCTTCAAGCGGACGCGCCGGAAATGACGTCTCCCGACCGAACAAGGTCTCTGGAAAAAGCTCCGGTCCGAGGACGTCCCCTTTGGCGAATACACAGGCGCGTGCGATCACATTTTCCAGCTCGCGAATATTGCCCGGCCATGCATAGCGCTGCAAGCTTTCTTGCACGGCTGGGGCGAGCGTGAGAGAGGGATTGTCAGGCTTGTCTGTTTCAAATTTGCGCATAAAATGGGCTGCCAGCATCAAGATGTCCTCCGCCCGTTCACGCAGGGCCGGAATCTTCAAGTTGACGACATTCAGGCGATAATAGAGATCGAGCCGAAAATTGCGCTTGGCTACTTCTTCCTCCAGATCCCGGTTGGTTGCCGCAATGATCCTCACGTCGATGGGAATCGGCTCATAGCCCCCTACCCGCACCACATACCTGCTCTGCAGCACGCGCAGCAATTTGGCCTGAATCTCCAGCGGCATCTCGCCGATCTCGTCGAGAAAGACCGTCCCGCCGTTTGCCAGTTCAAATTTGCCCGGCCTTCCCCCTTTCCGCGCTCCAGTGAAGGCTCCATCGACATACCCAAACAGCTCACTTTCCACCAGCTCGCGGGGAATGGAGGAACAATCGATCACCACGAACGGCCCGTTTGCCCGCCTGCTGTCATTGTGAATAGCGTGAGCGAACAGCTCTTTTCCTGTCCCGCTTTCTCCCTCGATGAGAATATTGGTATCATCCCGCGCCGCCCATCTCGATTGCCGAATCAGCTCCTGGACCTTTGCAGAGTGGGTGATGATGTCGTCAAAAGTGAAAAAAGCTTTGGCTCCCACCATGCTGGTGACGAGGTGACGAATCACTTTAATCTCGCGAAAGGTATCGATCACCCCGATAATCTCGCCCAACTCATCAAAGACAGGGATAGCCGATTTCATCAGGTGCAGCTTCCCCTTTTTGGGCATCGTGATAAAGAATTCCTTGTTGACCCATCCTTTGCCTGAATCCAGAACAGAGAGCACTTCCGGCTGAAAGTCGACGATGTCGCAAAGATGCACTCCGATGGTTTCAGCCACGGTAATCCCCAAAATATCGGCACCCTGTCTGTTTACATAGACAATCTCACCGCTCCGATTGATCGCCATGAACCCCTCGGAAATCGTCTCGACAATCTGTTTTTGATAGTGATTATGCAGCATCATCTCAGCGGCCAGCTTTTTTTCATTCCACTGTGTCCTGATCAAAACGGCAATCAACTGCCAGTGCGCCCGGTCGATTACCTGTTCCCCACCGGAATGAAGGGCTAGCCAATACTGTACGCCATCCAGCTCCATAGGCTCCGCGTATACAGAGGAAGGCCCAGCGGCTGTATGCCCATGCTGCTCTTGCTGGTTCATCTCCTGCCTTTCTTGCTTTGTCGTGACTTGGGTGCGGATCAAAAGCTCGATCTCCTCCAGCCGTTGCTTCACCTCCTGTTGCGGGGAATCCTGATGGACCTTCCACACCACAAGTGACAGCTCTTCTGTAAACAGACAGACATAAGGAAACGGAAACGCGGGCAATTCTTCAAATAGATAGCGGAGTCCCAAATGAGCCATCGTATCGCTCTCCTTTCCTCTTTAAAACAGAAAATTCATTCTATTTCTTCCGCATAACAGACGCTCCTTCCTGTCTCTTCCCCCCATTCGCGAATCATCACACTGTACACAAAAAAGACCGATGCTCGAAGTGAGCATCGGCTGGAGGATCGCGCTTATTCTGCTTTTCCGATGAAGGACGTGCCTTCTTTTTCAAACTTGTAGATAAAGACGTCCGCGTATTTATTATCCCCTTTGTCATCAAAGGTGACCTTTACGAATTTGCCCTGGTACTCTTTTGTATTGTGAACTTGTTCCAGAATTTGTTCACGAGTCGGCTTTTTGCCGCCGTTTGCTTGGATCGCCGCTTCAATCCCGTTGAGGATCACGTTGGCCGATTCAAACGCATAGTCGGAGTAGGTTCCCGGCTTTTTGCCCATCGCTTTTTCGTACTCTTCTGCCCACTTGCGGCCTTCTTCTGTCTGCTTGGCATCTCCGGCCAGAGAAGTGAGGTAAACGCCGACTGCTGCATCGCCGGCAATTTTCAGCAGGTCTGGAGAGTCAATGCCGTCCCCGCCCATGAATTTGCCTTGGTAGCCTTTTTCTTTCGCCTGCTTTATGATAATGCCCGCTTCGGGGTAGATGCCGCCGAAGTAAATCAGGTCAGGGTTGGAGGCAACCGCGGTATTGACGACGAAGTTATAATCCTTTTCTCCCTGGTTTACCCCTTCATAGCCCAGTACCTTGACGCCGTCTTTTTCAAACTGCGCCTTTACCTGGTCGACCAGCCCCTGCCCATAGGCGGTCTTGTCGTGTATCAGGAAAACGGATGTCACACCGAGCTGCTCTTTTGCATATTTCGCACCTTTGGGTCCTTGCGCGTCATCACGGGCACAGATCCGGTGAACCGTTTTCTTTCCTTCCTCCGTCAGTGTCACACCGCTGTTCGCCGGAGACACCATGACCAGACTGCCTGATTCGTACTTAACGGATGAAGGAATCGCGACGCCGGTATTAAAGTGGCCGACGACACCCATGACCTCCGGGTTTGCTACGAGCATTTCCGCGTTGGAAACGCCGATTTTCGGGTCTGCTTGGTCGTCTTGAGGGTATAACTGCAAGTCAAAACCGAGCTTCTTGAACTCCTCTTTCCGCTGCTCGATTGCAAAGGCTGCACCGGTCTTGATCGCGTCCCCGATCGCTGACTGCGAACCGGAAAGCGGGCTTTGGGTGGCAATCAGGATCTTTTCTCCGCCACCAGACGACGCCCCGGAACTTCCTTGGGCTTGGGTATTCGTGTTCTGCGCTGGAGCTGATCCTTGCGAGTTACAGCCAACCAGTGACATGCTGGCCAACAAAATCGAAGCAAGAACGAAACTCAACTTTTTTTGACGCACGCAAATCCCCCCTGAGTGCTTCTTTTTCTATCATATCTGTTAATATAAGAAAAAAACCAAAATTCTGAATCTTACATATTGTCAATAAAAACAGGGATTAAATCTTACATTCTATCTATGTTCAGAATCACCGTTTCATGCATCTTCTTCTTATTTTCAATCTATATGTTTCTTTCCATCATTGGCATTCCATTTTTTTACATTTAATTGAAGTCTCAACTTACTTCTTTTCTCCTGCACTCTATGAAACTCCTGTGAAAAAATGCCGGGTGCAGCCGTGCCAGAAGACCCTTCCCTTGTTTTCATAGATCTGCCCATAAAAAAACCGGCGTAAAACGCGCCGGCTTCCTGCAAAAGAAATCCTTACATTTCCGAAAAAAATGTGTCCGCATAGGTATACAATGCAGGTGTCCCGCCTGTGTGCAAGAAGAGTACGCGGTCCTCTTTCCGAAAAGCTCCCCGGCGAATCAGACCGATTAACCCCGCCATGGCTTTTCCTGTGTATACCGGATCGAGCAGAATGCCTTCCGTCCGGGCCAAAAGCTTCACAGCCTCTACCATTTCCGCTGTCGGGATGGCGTAGCCCGGCCCCACATACTCATCTTCACAACGCACCAGTGACGCGGGCAATTCTCCCTTTAGTCCGACGAATTCTGCCGTAGAAAGGAGCAGCTCTTGCACTTTTTTCTCCTGACTTTCACGGTCTCGGCTGACATTGATCCCGATGACCGAACTACTCGACTGACGAGCAGCAAAACCGGCAATCAGCCCGGCCTGCGTACCGGCGCTTCCTGTTGCCGTCACGACGTAGTCAAAGGGAATCCCCAGCTCCAGGGACTGCTGCTCGATCTCTTCTGCACAGGCCATGTATCCCAGCGTACCTACCTCACTGGAGCCGCCGACCGGGATCAGATACGCTTTCCTGCCTTCTCGTTCGAGAGCAGCCGCCAGCTTTTCCATTGACTCCTGCATGTCACCATCTGCGGGAATCACCTCGATTTTTTCCGCTCCCATCAGATGAAACAGCAAATGATTGCCGCTGGCGTGCGGCTGATAGCCTGTTTCGGGCTCGCTTAGCACCAATTGGCAGGAGAGCCCCTCCCGCACGGCAGCTGCAAGCGTCAAGCGGCAGTGGTTGGATTGAACAGCTCCGCAGGTGATCAGTGTATCGGCACCTTGCTTGATCGCATCGGCTACGAGATACTCCAGCTTCCTCGTTTTGTTTCCTCCCGCTGCCAGTCCAAGCTGATCATCTCGCTTGATATAAACCGTCGGGCCGCCGAGACATTCTGAAAATCGAGCCAGCCTTTCGATCGGAGTTGCGCCCCCCGTGTAACGTCTGCGTTCAAAGCGGATTGGATTCATCTTCTCTCCTCACTTTCTGCACTGTTTCCCTGGCTTCTTCCACAGCTATCCGAAAACGCCACCAGTTTTTTCATCATAGCGCATTTCCTTTGCCGTTACTACGCGAATGCCTCCGGCTCTTCAGATCATTTGCGGTGATCGCAGCGGGCAGCCGCACTCTCAAATCAACGGATGATTCTTTGCAAGAGCTGTGACGAGCAAAAGCCGGCTACCCCTTTTCGCGGGCCGCCGGCTTTTCTTGTTCACGTTTAAATTTTGCATCCCAATGCTCATAGTCATGGATCGCGAATCCGGCGTAGGCCGGGTATTTTTTCATGCGCCGCTCCAGAATGTCCAATTGCTGCTGCAGATGCCCTGTATCTTCCTCATAAAAAGTGGTTCTGCCGCCTTCCCGGCTTTCCAGAACGTTGAGACCGATGACCACTTTTTGTCTGGAATGGCCTGCTTCTGCGAGGATGTGGCTGCTGATATCGAGCACGCCGTTTCGCCCCTCCACGTGATCGCGGTACGCCATCAGCGTTACATGGTCCAACGCGCCCAGCAGCCATTGACTGACACTCTCCGACTCACGATCGGTCAATTGATTCGTCCAAAACGGGATATCTGCGCTTACTTCCAGGTTCGGATCTTTTTTTGTCTCCCGGATGACCAGCTCCATATTGGTCAGCCACTCGTTCTTTACCTTTTCCTGTTCCTGCCTCCAGTTCGGATGGACATGCGGTTCGATGTCCACATGGATGCCAGTAAATCGTTCTTCGCTGGAAACAGAGCGGTTATAGGCATGCACCCATTCGACAAATGCAGCGATGCTGTCCTGACGGGAAACGAGCGACCACGCGGGATCACCTGCCAGCGCATCCACCTGAATTTTTCTCGCTTTTGCCTCACTGATAAAGGCTTGATACGCGTGTCGCGGCACTTCTTTTCGATCGATATGCAGATAGATTCGATTGACCCCCTGCTGGTCAGCAAAGGCCAGAATCCGCTCCGGATCTTCGGTAATCAGGGCGGTGTTCCAGATCCAGGTGGCTTTCAAACTCGGCGGGGACGAAGAGAGCAGCCACAGCATCAGCACGGACGTACAAACAGAGAGCAGCAGCTTTCCCCACAGATACCGGCTTACTCGTTTGCAAGGCTTTCGCTTTCGGTTCGGTTTCAAGTAAATACGGCTTCCTCCTTACGCCAGGCTTCTCTGACATCTGTGCGTCTTTCCCTCCTACCCTACAGACGTCTTTTGCCCCGGTGCAAGTTGCGGCGATTTCTTGAACATGCCTGGATTGCGCTGCGCTCTACAGACCTCGGCCGCAGATGTCGCCTGCTCCCACGCATTTCCGCATCTCTTCGGAGAATGCGATTGCCAGAACCATTCCGCTATCATCAGTAACAAAGACACTGTTAAAGGACATCGAGCTTTCCTGCAAGAGGCGCAGGGCGTGCTGCAGCTTTGGTTAGTCCGGCAACAGAACGGCAATCTCGGCGGCCCTCGCCTCCAGACTCTGCTTCATGCCGCGAAGCATCAGGTCTGTAGTCTGTGCCATTTTATCGCTATAGGCTCGATTGATGTCCAGGACATTTTGGGTAATGACTTGCTTTACGACCTGATGAATTCCCGCACCGCAGCTCAGGACGATTAATAGCGTAGAGATGGAATACAAAAATATCAGCCAGAATCGGAGTGTTACATGTTTGAATCGACCCATCAGGCATTCTCCCCTCGATACTTCTAAAGGAGATACCCTGTTTTTCTTTCTTCCAAACTAGATGACTGCTCTTACTTCCGCACGATCCCCGCTTCGTCGATCACCGCTCCAAACGAGAGGCTCTGCACCTTTTGGATCAGCTTTTTCCCCTGCTCGCCTGTCAGCGGCACCGGCTGTCCATTGACGATTTTCGCCGGTACGATCTTCCCTTCGGTCTGATTTTGGGCAAAGGTCAGGGTCACGATCATGGACTCGCTTCCTTTGGGATTCCGGGGCGTGGTAAACACAAAGTTGCCGACACTGTAAAAGATCGGAGCCTCCTTGTACCATTCGACTCCCATCAGGGAATGGCTGTGCGATCCGACTACCGCATCTACCCCTTCATCGATCAGCAGCCGTGCCAATTGCTTGGCGTACTCTTCGGGATAGTCTTTGTACTCCAGATTCCAATGCATGATCGCGATGGTGATATCGGACGCTTCCACCGCTTTGCGGACGTAGCTCTGCATCGGCTCACGCGAATAAGCACTTGCCAGTCCGGCCTTGTTTTTGCCAGCAAACCATCCCTGGTTGGGCAGTACTCGGCTCAGACCGATGACTGCTACCCTTTTTCCTTTGATCGTGCGGATCACAGGAGCATAGGCTTCCTCCTCATTCTTCCCCCCGCCGACATAGGCGAGGTTGTACTCGCGAAGATGCTTCATCGTATCGAGAAAGGCATCCATGCCGTAGTCCATCGAGTGGTTATTGGCCAGATTGACGATGTCAAATCCGGCATTGACCAGCCCGGCGAGCGTCTCCGGCCGGGAGCGGAAGGTAAACTCCTTGGATTCCGGTTTTCCCCGTTTGCTGACGGCTGTCTCCAGATTGCCCACTGTCAAATCGGCCTGTCGCAGCAGATCTCCCGTTTTGGCAAACGGATAATCAACACCATAGCGTTCAATCTGCTTGCCCACGCTCTTGTCCAGAAGAATATCGCCCACAATCGTCACCGTTATCGGCTCATCAGTTTCCGGCTTCAGGGGCATCGGCAGCTCCGGCGATTGTTGAGCAGCTCCCCCGTTTTCCGCCTGAACCAACAGCGGGACCAGACTCAAATTGGCAAGTGACAAAGTTGTCAGCAAAAAGACCACTGTTTTCCACAATCCGTTCATGTTTCACCTCTATCCTCATTTGCCCCATTCTATGAGGGAGGGAGGCGTAGAGATGACCAGAATATAGTAAAAAAAGAGACCGCCTCAGGCCAAATTGGCCGGACGGTCATCGTTATATAGTTATAGGTTCAGAAATTTCATGCAATATCACTAATATTTCAACAAAAGGGACTTTTCCGATCCGTTATGTGGCGCTGGCTCCCTGTTCTTCCTCTCTCAGCCTGCGACGCAAAATCTTGCCGACTGCTGTTTTGGGCAGCGCCTCCCGAAATTCGATCTGCTGCGGAATCTTGTAGGCGGCCATCTGTTCACGGCAGTAGTCCTGCAGCTCGGCTTCCGTGAGCGACGCTTCTTTTTTGAGGACGACGAAAGCCTTTACCGTCTCGCCACGGTAGGCATCGGGCACGCCAATCACGACAGCCTCCTGCACAGACGGATGCTGGTAGAGAACTTCCTCCACTTCGCGCGGATAGATATTGAAGCCCCCGGCAATAATCAGGTCCTTTTTGCGATCGATGATATAGTAATATCCCTCTTCGTCTTTGTAGGCGATGTCCCCGGTGTAGAGCCAGCCATCCTTGAGCGTTTCTGCCGTCTCCTCCGGCATGCCCCAGTAGCCTTTCATCACCTGTGGCCCCCGTACCACCAGCTCACCCGCCTCATTTGGCCCAAGCTCGGTCTCACCGTCCTGCAGACTGATGATTTTGGATTCGGTAAAGGAAATGGTTTTGCCGATCGATCCTACCTTACGCTTGTCCATCTGGTTAAAATGCGTGACGGGAGACGCCTCCGAAAGTCCAAAGCCTTCCAGAATCATGCCCTTCGTCTTGGCTTCAAACTCTTTAATCACTTCACCCGGGAGCGGCGCAGAACCGCTGGCGCACAGGCGGATGGACGAAATACCGTACTCCTCTGCCCTGGGATGGGCGTTGACCGCGACATACATGGTCGGCACGCCCGGGAAAATCGTCGGCTTGGTCTCTTTGATCGTCTGCAGTACATCATCCAGTTCAAACCGCGGCACTATGATCTGCTGCGAGCCTCCAAAGATCGCCATATTCATGCAGACCGTCATGCCGTATACGTGAAAAAGTGGGATCACAGTGAGAATCCGATCCGGCCGCTCCAGATCCCCCTCCATAATGGCATAGCATTGATAAGCATTGGCATAGAGATTGCGGTGGGTCAGCATCGCACCCTTCGAGCGTCCGGTCGTGCCGCCCGTATATTGCAAGACGGCGACATCATCGGGAGTGGTGGAGGTGGCAGGCAGGTCTTCGAGCACATCCTCGGCCAGAGCGAGCACGTTTTCATATCGAAGATAACCGGCCGGCAGTTCGTTATCCGTCGCCGGCAGTTCGACGACGATTCTTGCCGTTAATTCTTGCACGCTTTTCACTTTTTCGACAACGGGCAAAAATGGTGCGAAGACGATCAGGGCTTTGGCCCCGGAGTCACTGAGGTAGTGTTCCAGCTCCGCCTGAACGGACATCGGATTGATCTGCACGACGATGCCGCCGAGCTGCAAGATTCCGTAATAGGCTGCCACGTAGTGCGGACAATTGGGCAGCATGATGCCTACCCGGTCCCCTTCCGAAATCCCGAGGCTGTGCAGTCCCGCTGCAAATCTTTTTACCAGGTGACCCAGTGTTTGATAATCCCACTGCTGTCCCTTGAAATACACAGCACTCCGTTCCGGAAATCGCTTACAACTTTGTTCCAGCATTTGCGGCAAGGTCCCTTGCAAATAGTCATTTGTGCTCATCGTCTTACACTCCCTCATCTTTTTTTGATTGGAAAGTTGTCTCAAGACATGTGCTGCCTGCCCACTGTTGCTTTGCTGTTATCGACCCTCTCGCCTATTTCCTCTCTCCTACTTTTTACAACCCGACGGCCGATTTTCCTGCTGGAATTTACAAGAAGAGGAAGGACAAAAAACGACGTGTTTTTTCGTTTGTTACCCCCCTGTAACGAAATTCTGTCGAAAAACGTCTACACTCTATGTACAAGCGATTCAAGGTGGAATTTATGATGAAAAACAAACCAAAAGCAAATCAAAAAAGAAGACGCAGGATGGTTCTTCTGCTCATCCCCATCCTGGTCTTGGTATTTGTCTCAACGGGTTATGCCATCGATTTATACCGGAAGGCCGCTATGATGGAAGAAAAAGCACATCAAGCGCTGGAAAGGGGAACGGTCTCGCCGATTCGCGAAGAACCAGCCGATCCTTTGGCAGACAGTTTTTCCGTCCTGCTCATGGGCGTGGATGGGAGTGATGTGCGGGATAGTCAATACGGGGACGCTATTCGGACAGACGCACTGATGCTGGCTACCTTTAACAAAAAAGACAGCTCTGTGAAGCTGCTCAGCATTCCGCGGGACTCTTACGTATATGTCCCGGTCGAAAAGAAAAAAGACAAGATCAACCATGCCCACGCTTTTGGCGGCGTAGACGCCACAGTGGACACGGTGGAACGTCTGCTGAATGTCCCGGTCGATTATTACGTAAAAGTCAACTTTACCGCCTTTATGGAAATCGTTGACGCATTGGGCGGTGTCGAGGTCGATGTCCCGATCTCCTTTACGGAGCAGGACAGCCAAGACCGCCCGCGTGCGATCAAGCTGAAAAAGGGGCTGCAGACCTTGAACGGGGAAGAAGCACTGGCTCTGGTCCGCACACGTAAAATTGACAGCGACCTGGAACGGGGGAAACGCCAACAGCTCGTACTGGAGTCTATTTTCAAAAAGGCGCTCACCATTGGCTCCCTCCCCAAATACGGCGCTCTGCTGGAAGCGCTCGGGGATAATCTAAAAACGAACATGCATTTGCAGGATCTGGAGGCATTCTATCAATTCGCCAAATCCGGCAGTGTGAACATCGACAAGCTCCAGTTCAAGGGAAGCAACATGTATCTCAACCAAATCTATTATTTCAAGCTGGACGAGCAGAACGTGACAGAGATCAGCGAGACCCTTCAAGAACATCTGGGGTTGAAAAAGAGCAGCAGCTCCCGGCCAAATGCTTCCTAGCAAACAAACGAACAGAACTAACTTGCTTACTTAACCACTTATTACTAACAGAAAAGAAGCTTCCCTCTCGATAGAAAAGGAAGCTTCCTGCTGCAAGGCCTTGGACGCTTTTTGACTCCAGGGCTTTTTTCTTTTTCGCTACAGCGTCAGACCGCCGTCTACCAGCACGATCGAACCGGTCATATACGAGGATTCCGAAGAAGCCAGGAATGCGACCACATTGGCGATCTCTTCCGCCTCTGCCATTCGGCCCATGCGCGGGAATACAATCTCGGGCACATTGCCGGTTTCCTCGATGTTTTGCTGAAAGGCGGCGACCAGGTTGGTAGTGACACCACCGGGGCAGACGGCATTGATGCGAATGCCTGTCTTGGCGTATTCCATCGCAGCAGACTTGGTCAGGCTGACGACAGCATGCTTCGACGCAGAGTAGGCGGCTACACTGTGTTCCGGCTTGACACCTGCGGTAGAAGCCGTGTTGATGATCAGGCCCTCCCCTTGTTTCTCCATCACTTTCAGAACGTATTTCAAGCCCAGAAAGACACCCTTGGCATTCACGGAGAAAACGCGGTCAAATTCGTTTTCCGGAATGTCTGCCAGCAGATAAGGCTTTTGGATAATACCGGCGTTGTTGAAAAAGACATCGATCCGTCCGAAGGTCTCCACAGCTTGGTTCACATAGTTTTGCACATCGGCGCTTTCTGCCACATTGGCTTTGACAAAAATCGCTTCTGCACCTTTTTCTTTGACAAGTCCGAGAGTCTCTTCACCTGTTTGTTCGTTGAAATCGACCAGCACCAGCTTCATGCCTTTGTCGGCCAGCTTAAGCGAGGCGGCGCGGCCCATTCCGCTTCCTGCACCTGTAATGACGGCTACCTGTGATTGTGTTGTCATGTTGTATTCACTCCTTGTCAGGTTGGTACGTCTCGAGATTGGCTACCATTTTCTCGTAGTACTGCAAGAGTTGGGCTAGTTCTTCGGAAGAAAAATCGGCCCAGATGGTATCGGTCAGGTGATAATACTTGGACATGATCCTCTCCAATACAGCAGAACCAGCAGGAGTAATGTGCAGATTGGTTACCCGCCGATCCTCTGCCGGGATCGAACGTTCCACATAACCTTTTTTTACCAGCTTATTAGACAGATTGGTTACGGCAGGCAGACTGATCTCCAATTGGGCCGCCAATTCCGTACTTCTCTTCGAGCCTTCGTTCTCCAGGATTTCCAGCATGTACACCTGTGAACCGGAGATATCCGCATCCAGTACCTTGCCATAAGCAAGAACAAACTTGTGCATCATGCTCGAAAACAGGTTGGCGAGTGATTGCTTATGCTCCATGAAAGGATATCATCACCTCCCTTATTTTATTAAAATATTTAATAGTTAATATATTTAACTTATTTCTTCCTCAGTTTAAATCAATTCCGATTGAATGTCAACTTTCGTCCATTTCCCCTGCTCATTTGATCCACTCCCAAACCGTCATTACCAGTCTGATCCAGAAAATTCCTTCCATATCCTACGTTGTCCAGTCTGGCTAAAAAAATTTCGAGAAGCGATCTATCCCTACTTCTTTTGGTCAAACTATGATACGCTTTTGATGAGAGTAAACAACTTAGTTTGTTTCCAAAAAAATCCTGTAGGAGATGGATAGACATGGACGCAGCAGAATCCAAACGAATCGAAAAAGACTTTCTCGGAGAAAAGGAAGTGCCGAAGAATGCCTACTATGGAGTGCAAACACTCCGGGCAGTGGAGAACTTTCCCATTACGGGGTACCGGATTCACGAATCGTTGATCACCGCCATCGCTATGGTCAAAAAGGCCGCTGCCATCGCCAATATGGAGACGGGGCAGTTGAACCGCCGCATCGGTACAGGCATCGTGCAGGCTGCAGAAGAAGTCATCGCGGGCCAGTTGCACGACCAGTTTATCGTCGACCCGATTCAGGGTGGAGCCGGGACCTCGATCAATATGAACGCCAACGAAGTGATTGCCAATCGCGCGCTGGAAATCCTCGGATTTGAAAAAGGGGACTACTTCCAGGTAAGTCCCAATACCCATGTAAATATGTCGCAGTCAACCAATGACGCTTTTCCGACAGCCATTCACATCGCTGTGCTGATGATGCTGGATCAACTGCTCGACACAATGGAGCTGCTTCAGGAAGCCTTCTCGAAAAAAGCCCAGGAATTTGACGGCGTGATCAAAATGGGCCGAACCCATCTGCAAGATGCGGTGCCAATCCGTCTGGGCCAGGAATTCGAAGCGTACCGCAAAGTACTTTCTCGCGATATCTCGCGTATCTCCAGCTCCCGTCAGCATCTGTTTGAAGTAAACATGGGAGCCACGGCGGTAGGTACCGGGCTGAATGCTGATCCTCGTTACATCGAGAGTGTCGTCAAACAATTGGCCGAGATCACCAGCTTCCCGATCAAAGGTGCCTCTGATCTGGTCGACGCTACACAAAATACAGATGCGTATACGGAAGTTTCGGCAGCCCTGAAGGTTTGCATGATCAACATGTCCAAAATCGCCAACGACCTGCGCCTGATGGCTTCCGGTCCGCGTGCCGGTCTCGGGGAAATCGCCCTGCCTGCCCGCCAGCCTGGTTCTTCGATCATGCCGGGGAAAGTAAATCCGGTGATGGCAGAAGTGCTCAACCAAATCGCCTTCCAGGTCATCGGAAACGACCATACGATCTGTCTCGCCTCCGAAGCAGGGCAACTGGAATTGAATGTGATGGAGCCTGTTCTCGTCTTTAACCTGCTGCAGTCCATCAGCATCATGAACAACGGTTTCCGCGTGTTCAAAGAATACTGCCTCGACGGGATCAAAGCGAATGAAGAAGTGATGAAAGCCTACGTGGAAAAAAGCGTCGGAATCATCACCGCCGTCAATCCGCACCTCGGCTATGAAGTGGCTGCGCGCATCGCCCGCGAAGCAATCCTCACGGGCAGATCAGTGCGAGAGCTTTGCCTGGAGCACAACGTACTGACCGAGGAAGAGCTGGATTTGATCCTCGATCCATTTGAAATGACGCATCCGGGTATTGCCGGAGCATCTCTGTTGTTTAAAGAGTAATCAACAAAAAGCAAAGAAGTCGATTCCATCCATGTCGTGGAGGAATCGGCTTCTTTTTCATTCTCGTTGACGGCAGGGCAGTGTCCGTGAATAACATACTTACCAATATGATTCCCGCCTTTTTCCTGAGGCTGGCTATCGTCCGCCATGCCGGGCAGCCTTCATGGGGGATCTGGCCGGGGATTAGCCGCTTTTCACTGGCAGCCAGACGATAAAGCTGGTTCCTTTCCCCTCTTCGCTCTCCACGCGGATTTTGCCGCCGTGCGCGTCGACAATCCATTTGGCGATGGACAATCCCAGCCCGGTGCCCTCCAGCTTTCGGGAGCGCATTTTATCCGCCCGATAAAAGCGGTCGAACACATAGGGAATATCCTCTTGTGAAATCCCGATGCCCGAATCTTTGACGATCAGGGAAATTCCGTGGCCATCGCGTTTGCAGCTAACGGCAATCACTCCCTGTTCGTACGAGTACTTGAGCGCGTTGTCGAGCATGATGACGAGCAGTTGCTGAAGCCTTTCCTGATCCCCGCTCATCTCCAGCGGCTGCTGAATGTCCGTCTCGATCGAGATGCCTCGGACTGTCGCAAGCTGGCGAAAAGTCTGGACGCTTTTCTCCACCAGCTCCCCCATTGGGACGGTTTGTTTTAAAAGCTGCAGTTCATTGGAATCGGTGCGGGCCAGCGTCAGCAGGTCGGACACCAGCTTGTTCAACCGCCTCGTCTCCTGGATGCTGACCAGAATATGCTCGCTCTCCTCTTCAATCGTCCGGCCGGGTGAGCGGAACAGCCTCTCCAGATTGACCAGAATCACAGAGAGCGGCGTCCGCAATTCATGGGAGGCATCCGCGATAAACTGCTGCTGTTTCTCCCACGACTGCTGTATCGGAATCAGCGCCCGCTTGGCTAAAAAGAGCCCTGCAAACAAGGCAATTCCGATGCTGACCAGACCTCCGATCCCGAGCACGTACAGAAGCGTGCCCAGCATGTTCATCTCGGGCTCCAGGTTGTAGATCAACTGGATATAGCTCACCGTTTTGATCTTTCCCTGATCGAGTATCTGTTTATCGACAAACATGGTGTAAACCCTGTAGGTCTGTCCATTTTCGGAGACATTCTCGATCTCTGCTGCCCGACGGTCGGGATGAAACGGCAGCAGTTCCTCCCTTTCCAACGTTTCCCCGTAAAAATTGCCGATCAGCCCGCCCTTGTCATCCCATAGCAAAAAGATAATTCTTCTGTCGACGTCAGGGAATCGTTTGCGATCTGCTTTCAGGAACGGAGGCGGAGCCTGGGCCAGCCTTTTTCCCGCCCTGATCAGTTCCTTGTCCACCTGTGAAATCAAGCGGTACTGCATGGAAAAGTAGAGCGCGCTGCCCAAGCCGTTCAAAAGAATCACAAATACGATCACATTGAGAATCACCAGGCGGATGCGGGTCTTTTTGAACATCCGTCTAGCTCTCCTTTAAGATATACCCGACATTGCGAACCGTACGGATGTAATGGTCACAATCGTAATCGGCCAATTTTTTGCGCAGGTAGTGCACGTACAAATCGACAATGCCGTAGTTGGCTTCCGAATCAATCCCCCAGATTCGGTCAAAGATCTGATCACGCGTCAGGATTTGCTCCCGGTTGTGAAGAAAATATTGCAAAAGGTCATACTCCTTGCTGGTCAGCTTCAACGGGTGCACATCCACGTAAGCGTCATGCTCGTTTGTCCGCAGGGAAATCGGCCCATAGGAGAGTTCACCGTCCGTCGTGTACTTCCCGTTTCTCCGCAAAAGCGCTCTCGTGCGGGCCAGCAGCTCTTCGACAGCAAAAGGCTTGACCAGGTAGTCATCTGCTCCCGCATCCAGCCCCTCTACGCGGGATTCCACACTGTCTTTGGCGGTGAGCAGCAGGACCGGCGTCATCTGTCCCTTTGCCCGCAGTTTTTTGACCAGTGCCACCCCATCCATTCCGGGCATCATGATGTCCAGAACCAGCAGATCGTAAATGCCGCGTTCGGCTAACAGATAGCCTTCATCGCCACGTTCTGCGCGATCTACCTGGTAGCCTTCCTCTTGCAAAACGCCGCAAATGGCCTCTAACAGGGCTCGTTCATCCTCAACTGCGAGAATTCGCATGGCACACCTCTCCTTCCGCAGAGAAAAACGGCATTTCTGTGAATGCCACTTTTCCGTTACTTTCACTTTTTCTATTATACTATGCTATTCTTCCAGACTCGCGGTCTTGATCTTGCGAGAGGGTTGGAAGATGGTGCCGATTTTTCTCAGCCATCTCTGCAAATCGTCCAGAAGTGAATACACCACCGGAATGACGATCAATGTAAGGAGTGTAGAGAAAAGCAAGCCTCCGATCACGACGGTGGCCATCGGGGACTGACTTGCCCCGCCCTCTCCAATCCCTAAAGCGAGCGGGAAGAGGCCCATAACGGTACACAGCGTCGTCATCATAATCGGGCGCAGGCGGATCGGGGAAGCAGTCAATATCGCTTCTGTGCGCCCCATCCCTTGCCTGCGCAGAACATTGATAAAGTCGACCAGTACGATGGCATTGCGCACCACGATTCCCGTCAGGAGGATAATCCCGATAAATGCGGGTATGCTCAGTGTTCGTCCGGTCACCCAGAGACTAAAGCTGGCGCCGAAAAACGAGAGCGGCACCGACAGCATGATCGAAAGCGGGTAAACGAGCGATTCGAATTGCGCTGCCAGAATGATGTAAACCAGCACCACCGCAAGACCGAAGGCCAGAATCATACCTTTGGTGGTTTCATCCAACTGCTGGTTCTGCCCTTGCTTTTCGATGACATAGCCTGGCGGAACGGGAAAATTGGCGATTACGCGATTCAGTTCTTCCGAAACGCTGCCCAAATCACGTCCGGGTGCGAGCATCCCGGTTACATTGACCACGCGGGCTTGATTGTAGCGCTGGATGCTCTGCGGTCCTCCTGCAATGACGACATCCGCAACCTCTTTCACCTGGATGATTTCTCCTCGGGGTGTTGTCATGAGCAGATTTTCAATATCTTGCATACTGGCTGTCCGCTCTTTATCCAGCTTGAGGGTGACATCGATTTCGCTTCCGCCAGTCTCCATGCGTGTCGCTACCTGATCCCGCAAAGCAGTTTGAATCGTACTGGTCAATGCGGATTGGGTGATGCCCAGTCCTGCTGCTTTCATCCGATTCAGCCGAACCTGAATCTCAGGGCGTGACTCCTCCAGCGTATTATCTGCTTCGCGGATGCCGTCAACATCGGCAATGGCATTGGTGAGGCGCTCAGCCAAATCCTTCAGGGTTGCTTCGTCGCTTCCCCGCAAGGCGTAGGAAATCGGAGCGGAGCTGCCGCCAAAGCCCTGCCCTCCAAGACCAGGCAACATCATGCCGCCCGATTCACTTACACGGACACGCGCTCCGGGAAAGCGATTCAGCTTGTTGCGCAGATCATCGACTACTTCCGCTGTTGTGCGCGTTCGCTCCGACGGGTCTGACAGGACGAGCATAAGCGATGCGGCTGAGCTGTTTGCATTTCCGCCGCGCGTAGCGTTGGCGCTGCCGAGGCTGGAGAAGATCGTCTTGGCCTCCGGAACACCGGATGCGATCTCCAGCGCCTTGGTCAGTACCTCTCTCGTCTTCTCCAGCTCGGTTCCATTCGGCAGAGAAAAGGAGATATTGACCTGGCCCTGATCGGAAGCAGGCATGACTTCCATCCCGATAAACGGCACCAATCCGACGCCTCCGATCAAAGAAGAAAGCGCGATGGCGAGCACGCTTTTTCGATGGCCAAGCGACCAGGCTAACAATCGCTTGTAAAGCTGAGACCCACGGTTCCTGGCATCAACCTTTTCCGCCTTTTTCCCCAGCTTTTGGGATGCGGTCCATTTCACTGTCAGCATCGGGGTGACAGTCAGCGATACCACGAGCGATGCCAAGAGGGCGAAGGAAACCGTGACACCCATGTCTTTAAACAACTGGGCCGTCACGCCCTCGACAAACACGATGGGAAAGAAGACGGCAACCGTCGTAAGCGTAGCGGCAATGACCGGCATCGCCACTTCTTTTGTTCCCGCGACCGCCGCCTGTCTGATCGATAGCCCTTTGTGCCGGTGGCGATGGATATTTTCCAGGACGACGATGGCATCGTCCACGATCATCCCGACACCGAGCGTGAGGCCTCCCAGACTCATCGTATTGAGCGACATATTGACAAAGAACATCAGGGCAAACGTGGCGATGATGGAAATGGGAATAGCGGTTCCAATAATCAGTGTGTTGCTGATGCTTTTCAGGAAAAACCAGATGATGAAGATGGCCAGGATGCCCCCGATGAGCGTGTCGTGGACCAGGGTATTAATCGATGCGCGGATAAACGCGGACTGGTCAGAGATACTGAACACATTCATTTCCACCGATAGGGAATTCTTGATCTTCTCCAGTTCTTCGTTGATGCGGTCAACCACAGCGACCGTGTTGGTCCCGGACTGCTTCATGATCGACAGTGTTACAGTGGGCTGCCCGTCCATTTTGCTTTCGATCGATACAGCCTTGTAGCCTTCCGTAACGAGCGCGAGATCCTCCAGGAACACATGACCGTCGCCCCGCAGCGGAATCGCTACCTTTTTGATGTCATCCACAGAGGAGAATTTTCCCATGGCGCGAACCGTATAGGTGGTCCCGCCCTCTGTCACTGTACCGCCTGGGGAGTTCAGATTCTGATTGCGAAGCTGCTGACTGATATCAGCCAGCGTGACACCGTACTGCTCCAGCTTGTCAGTGTCGACACGCACCGTAATCTCTCTTTGCAAACCGCCCGATACCGTGACCGAAGCCACTCCTTCCAAACGTTCGAGATACGGGACGACCTGCTCATCGACAAAGGCGCGGAGCTGGTCCGCGCTCATCTGCGAGGAGACCGCCAGCGTCAAAATCGGGGAGCTGTTCGGGTCAAAACGCATTACCGTTGGCGAATCCGCATCATCAGGCAGCGATCTTCTGACCCGCTCCACCTTTTGCTGAATCTCCGAGACAGATGCGTCAATATCTGTGCCATAGTTAAACTCCACGATCACCTGAGAGGAGCCCTCCCGGGAGGTGGAGGTGACCGATTTGATTCCGGCTACTGTTGCCACAGCCTGCTCAATCGGCTTGGTCACCAGATTTTCTATTTCTTTGGGACCGACTCCGGAATAGCTTGTCGATACAGCCACGGTCGGAATCTCAATTGGTGGATAGAGGTCGATAGGGATTCGCATCAGGGAGAGAATTCCCAAAATAATCACCATCAGGACACCCATCATGACAGTCACGGGCCGACGAATGGAATGATCAGATATATGCATGAAGGTTCACCTATCCTTTTGGCGCGGCTGCGGGTTCCTGATTTTCCGGGCTGGCCGGGCTATTTCCCTGGCCTTGGCCCTGCGGTTGTCCCTGGCCCTGACCTTGCTTCTGCCGCTGACCTTGTCCCTTGCCCTGCCCTTGTCCTTGGCCCTCCCATTGACCTTGTCCCTGGCCTTGGCCTTGACCTCTGCCCGGGTTCCCTTGGTTGCCCGGCCCTCGTTGCCGGTCCTTGTTTTGAATCGAATCAGACGAATTTGGCTGATTCGGGTCGATTACGACCACACCGGAACCGTCTGTCAGCGTGTTTTGTCCTTTGATGACGACGCTTTCGCCGGCCGAAAGCCCTTCCAGGATCTCGACACGTTCGCCATCCGACTCTCCACGTTTTACCGCAACCATTTTTGCCCTGTCGTCCTCGACGATGTACACGTAATCCTGCGCTTCCCGCGAGATGATCGCTTCTCTGGGGATGATCAGGGCATCATGCGGCTTTCCCGTCATTTCGATGGAGGCTATCATGCCGGCCTTCAGCTGCAGATCGGGATTGTCGATTTCGATCTCGATCGGATACGATTTGGATGCATCAGCAAGCGGGCTGACCGAGGAGACGATCCCTTTCGTAACCAACTGAACGGATGGGACTTTGACCTCTACTTCTTGTCCATTGCGAAACAAGCCTACCTGACTTTCCGTAGCCTGTGTCTTTACCTTTATTTTTGTCAGATTGATAATCTGGGCAATCTCAGTATTCGTGCCTACATTGCTCCCGACAGCAGCCTGAAGTGAGCCAATAACGCCATCAATCGGCGCTTTCACGACGAGATTGGATGCGTTGAGCCGAGACAGTGCCAGATCCGCTTCAGCCTGCTTCAGTGTAGCTTGGGCCGTTGCCAACGAGGATTCTGTCGGCCCCTTTTGATCGAGCTTCAGCTTCTCCTTCTGGTTTTCCAGACTGATTGCGGCGCTGTCCAGCGCTGCTTTTGCTTTTTCGTATTCCGCGGCTGATATGGCCCCCTGCTGATACAGAGTCGTCGTCCGCTCCAGCTCTTTCTTTGCTGTGTCGTATTTGTTTTGAAGATCGGTCAGCTGGTTTTTGGTCTGGGCCACCGTCTCCTCCGGCGTTCCTTCTTTGGCTTCCTTGTACCTGGCTTGTGCAGAAAGAAGTGCTGCTTCCGAGCGTTGGAGCTGGATATTGATCTCCTCACCCTCCAGCGTCACGATCGGTTGCCCTGCCTTTACCTGATCCCCGACTTTGGCATGCACCTGCATGATTCGGCCACTTGCTTTGGATGTCAGAGCGACCTGGTTGCTTGCTTCCAATCTACCGCTGAGCGACAGCTTTTGGCCAAATGTTTCCTGACTGACTTGCTTCACTTCTACCGGTATTGCCCGCTGTCCCGCCCCTCCCCGTTGCCCCATGGGGCCTTGCTGGGGAGAACAACCTGCCAGGACACTGAAAATCGTAAGGATGATAACGGTCGTCTTTACGTTGCTGGACCTCAAACTTGCTTCCTCCTTCTACCTCTCCGGTACCTGCCCGCTAGCGCAAAATCATTGTCTCTGTGCTTTAGGAAATAGGCCTGTGGTCCAATTAAATCATGAATTTTTTGGAAGAATATTTGAAAAAGACAGGTGATAAACTCACCTGCCTTGGACATGCTCCTGCTATGGTGCAACGGATCACTTACTCCTCAACGACAACCTTTTTGGCATCGCCGCTCCATTTATGTTCTACCTGCTTTTTCACTGCGCCCTCCAGATCAGCTTTCAGCTTATCGGCTTTCTCCTGCGGGATTTTTCCTGCCTTCACTGCCTCCGCCAGCTGGTCTTCACGCTGTTTGGTCAAGAGCGCGATCACATCCTCAACATCTACGCCCTGTGCCTCGGCGATGTCCGCCAGCGATTTGCCGGCTTTCATTTCGGTTGCCAGCTGCTCCGCATCCAGCTTCAGCAGATCAAGCAGCTCGGTGTTTTTCCCTTGGGAGAATACGAGGCGCGGGCCTTTTTCTCTGCCCTCATGCGTGCTTTCTACCATCTTTTGAACCCGCTCTTTCGCGTTTTCACTCATCTTGTCCGCTTGCTCCTGGGTCAGCTTGCCTGCTTTCACGGCTTCCGCCAGTTGATTCTCCTGCTGCTTCACGATCAGACTGACAACATCCTCTGTGGAAACACCCTGAGCCTTCGCGATGTCTGCCAGCGATTTTCCTTCCTTCAACTGTGCTTGCAGTCCCGCTTCATCCAGCTTCAGCAAGTCCAGCAGCTCAGTTCCTTTGGTGAGGAAGAAACCATGAGCGCCTTTTTCTCTTCCTTCATGCTTGCTTTCCACCATTTTCTGTACGTGCTCAGCAGCATTCTCACTCACTTTGTCAGCCTGCTCCTGCGTCAGTTTGCCAGCCTTCACCGCTTCTGCCAGTTGTTCTTTCTGCTGTTTGACGAGCAGATTGACGACATCTTCGGTAGAGACACCTTGCTCCTTCGCTACCTCAGCGAGGGATTTATCTGCCTTCAGGGCTTCTTTCAGCTCATCCGCGGAGAGGTTCAGCAGCTTCAGCAGTTCTTCGTTGTTACCTGGCCCCTTGCCTTTGAAGAGCACCTTCACTTTTCCTTCGCCAAATTTGCCTTCTGCAAATTTGACATCTGTAAACTTGCCTTCTCCGTCTTTTCCTTCTCCTTTGAAATGGAACCAGCCCAGCTTTACTTTTTGCTTGCCGTCTTGCTTGGCTGCCTGTTCGGTTGATCCCTGATCATTTGTTGCTGCATATACTCCACTTACGGTTCCTACGCTCAGTACGGTTGCCAGTGCTCCCATCATCAATCCCATTTTTGCTTTGCTAAACATGTGCATCCACCTTTCTCACTTGTAACTTGTACCTAGGCACAGCTTTAGTGTAGGCTGAGAATCTTTGATTCGTTTTTGAGAAGTGTGGAAAAGTGAGGGAAAAAATGTGGAGCTTTTCGGAAAAACACGCTTCGCATTTTTGGAAACGTTTGCAAAAAAATAAGGCTCTATCCACCACAGCAACGGTCTCATCCCGTCGGCAATGGATAGAGCCTCCCTTGGTAGGCAAAACGAGCTTGTCCCGTCTCTTCGGAGACCACAAGAATCAAAGCATCACTCCGCTCGCTGAGTCCCAAGGCGGCGCGGTGGCGGGTGCCCAGATTCGCATCGGCCAGCCTGTTCTCGGAGAGCGGCAAAACGTTGCCAGCGGAAACTATCGAATTCGTCTGAATCAAGACAGCACCGTCGTGCAGAGGACTGCCTGGATAAAAAATCGATTCCAGCAAAGTGCTGCTGACAGCAGCATCGATCTGTGTGCCGCGATACACCCATTGATCAAGCGAATCCATCCGCTGAATCACAATCAGGGCGCCATGTCTGCGGTGCGACAGATGGCGAAGCGTCTGGGACAATTCGAGATACATATCTGTGTAGGGAGACAGATAGCAGTAGAGATAAAAAGAAGCCGCCGTCGCCTCGATGCTGGAGAGTCTCTGCTTGATTTGATCCAACTTTCCAAGGACACACTGGTTTTCATTGTTCATCGACAGCAAGCTGTCTTCGATCTCGTGCACCAATTGCTTCAGTTCCTGTTCCACCTGCAATTTCATCGGTGATACGTCACAATCCTGCCATTTCATCTGGCTTGCCCCGGTCCCGTCCATTCATCCGTTTCCTCCTTTCCGTTTCATTTCTATGGCGTGAACGCTCTTTGTCCCATATGTACAGCATTCCTTTTTGCCCCCGGATTATGCGGGTTTTCTGGACCACGAAAAAGCAGACTCCTCTCCAGAAGCCTGCTTCCTCTTTTACCTGCCTGTCATCATTCCTTCTGCTTTGTTGATCAGCGCTTGCAAACAATCCACCAGACGGTCTATTTCTTCCCGCGTATTGTAGAGCGAAATCCCCACGCGAACGAGTCCGCCTGCTTCTTCCAGACCCAGTGATTCCACTACGCGCATGGCGTAAAAATGTCCGCCCCAGACAAATAAACCTTGCTCACCCAGGGCTTTTGCCACCTCATCAGTATGGATGCCTTTTACGGTAAAGGAGACGGTGGGCGCACGCAAACCCACGTCAAACGGCTGCCCATATACGGTTACTTCCGCAATGGCCGAAAGCTTGTCATACAAGTAGCGGGCTACTCCCTCCTCGTAGACGTGAACCTTTTCCATGCCGCTCATGATTTGCTCCCGCAGCGTGCTTCCCTGCCCAAAAGAAGCGATGTAATCGACCGCCGCTCGCACCCCGGCGAGAGCAGCGAAGTTTAACGTGCCTGTTTCGATCCGGAACGGAGCCTCTGCCGACTGCGGTCTGAGCTTGTCCGTAGGGATTTGGTCGAGCAGGCCGGGACGACTGTAGAGAATGCCCACATGCGGCCCGTAAAATTTGTAAGCGGAACAGAGCAGAAAATCAGGATCAAGCGCAGTGACGTCTACCGGAAAATGAGGGGCATAGTGAACGGCGTCCACGATCATCCAAGCCCCCGCCGCCCTGCTCCACTCCCGAATCGCGGCCAAATCGTTTACCGTTCCAAGCGAGTTGGACGAGTAGCCGACTGCTACCAGCTTTGTCTTTGAACTGAGAAGCGACCGCAAATGCTCCAAATCGAGCTGCCCGTCTGCCGTCATCTTGACCGAATGTACGACCGCCCCCCGCTCTGCAAGTGTCAGCCAGGGGCCGCGGTTGGCTTCATGATCCAGATCGGTAATGATGATCTCATCGCCGGGGGCGATCAAGCGGGAAAGGCCACGGCCGAGCGCAAAGGCCAGCGAAGTCATGTTGGCCCCAAAGGAGATGCACGCGGGTGATGCTGCTCCCAGAAATGCGGCCATCCCTGCCCGGGCCTGCTCTACGATGATGTCAGTCTCCTCGCTGGTGACAAACGGGCCATGGGCGTTGGCATTGCTGGTCTCGTAATAGTCAGCGATTGCTTTTATCACAGACCGGGGAACCTGGGTACCTCCAGGGCCATCCAGATAGGCGGCCGGATTGTCACCCACCATCCGCTGCAAAGACGGAAAATCATGACGGAAGTGCTGGACATCAAAACTCATCTTCTTCCTCTCCCCTTTCTATTTAACAGAATATTCTTTGTTTTACATTAATTATACTTCTTCATTTTGATAAAAAAGCCTGCGACAAGTAAAAACATAATTGGTAGTTCCGAAAGTGAAAGTAAATTGCAGGAACAGAATACCTCGGATATATGACAGCTTCTGTCATATAGAAATGGTAAGATTGAAAGAACGTGTAAGAAAGAAACGGGCAGGTATACCTGATTGGTGAAAAGGAGGAGTGCATGATGCGGGCGGATCGCTTGCTTTCTCTGTTATTGCTTCTGCAAAATCACGGGCAAATGACCTCACGCGAGCTGGCTGAGCTGCTTGAGGTTTCCGAAAGAACCATCCATCGCGACATGGAGGCCTTAAGCGCAGCGGGCATCCCTGTATTCGCCGAGCGGGGCTCACACGGCGGCTGGAAGCTGGCCGAAGGGTATCGTACCACGCTGACGGGGCTTTCAACGAAAGAAATTCAATCCTTGCTGCTCATTCGCCCTACGGAACTGCTGCATGATCTGGGGCTGAAAGACCGCTTTGAGGCGGCCTTTCAAAAATTGTTGGCTGCGACTCCCCCAACAGCCCGAGATGATGCCGAGTCTGTCCGTCAGCTTATCCACATTGACGGGGCAGGCTGGCACCAGTCTGACGAAGCTTTTCCCTTTCTCCCTGTCGTCCAGGAGGCCGTGTGGGCCAGACAGAAGCTGCTCATCCGCTATCAGCGGGAGGAGGGCGTGGTGGAACGCATCGTTCAGCCTTTGGGACTGGTTGCCAAACGAAATGTCTGGTACATGGTCGCAGAAGTGAACGGCGAGTACCGCAACTACCGGATTTCCCGCCTGCAGTCAGCACAGCTTCTGGAGGAAAAATTTGAGCGGCCCGAAGCATTTGATCTCGGCCGATACTGGGAGCAATCCACGTCAGCGTTCAAAGCGAGCCTCCCGGTATATCCGGCACGGCTTTTGCTGACTGAAACGGGCCTGTCACGTATTCGCCAGGAGCGTTTTGCCAAAATCATTCAGGCACACCCTGCAGAGAACGACCGATTTGACACCGACGTCCAGTTTCAAATCCTGGACTCTGCCTGCGAAATCGTGCTTGGGCTGGGGGCCCATGTGGAAGTGCTGGAGCCGTTGGAGCTGCGACAAAGGGTGATCGCTGAAGCAATCGCCATTTTCTCTCTTTATGAAAAAAAGTAGCGCCAAGCGCCACTCCCTTACCGATACACACCATGCCGTACGATTTCCATATAGCCAGAGAGCTCTTCCAAGAATGGCTGCAGCGTCTCTAACCCTTTGTCTTCCTTTTCTTCATGGGCCCGAATCTGTTTTTGAAGCAAGGCCTCGACAGCAGCAATCAGGAATTCGGCCGCTTTCACCGGCGTGATCCCCTCCCGAAAAGCAGAGGCATCTATTCCCTTTATTAACAAGGCGAGATAGGTCGCATGAACCTGCTTCTCTCGCTCCCGAATCTCTTCCTTAACCTCGGCGGGGCACTGGATAAAGGTAGTTACCGCCAGCTGATAGATCAATGGCTCTTCGATGAAGAGCTTCATTTTTGCCATGCTGAGATCAACTACTCTTTGCAACAGATCACTGGAATCATCTTGCAATTCATCAGTCAGATAGCGTTGAAAGTAGTCGATACAAGTATCTACGATGTACAAATACAGATTTTTTTTATTGGAAAAGAAGTGAAACAGCATTCCTTTGGATACACCAGCCCTCTGCACAACCTGATTGGTCGAGCCGAGTGCGTATCCCTTTTCGGCAAATTCGGTCAAAGCTGCTTCCAGCAGTTTTTTCTTGATCTCCTCATTCTCAGCGCCCCATAAGATCGCAGCTAGCTGACTGGCCTGGGTCGAGGCATCCAGCTTGGTTTTGGAATCTGACCGGATGTTCTTGCTCAACATTCTGCCCCCTCTATTGCTTGATTCTCTGTTTGCTGCAAAAGGATAGGTGTTCTCCCCATCTCATCCTACACCATATTGACCAGGTGGTCAAAGAGGATTACACTGTTCGTATCGACCACCTGGTCAAAGCTTCCCGATACATTTTCAAACAAGAGAGGATGGTAAGCATGCAACGTACGTTCAGCTTATTGTGCCGAATTTTCATGGGTGTCATCTTTTTGGGCGCTGGTTTTAACGGTTACCTTGTCATTTTCGGATTTTCGCCCATCTTTCCCACTAGCCCGAAAGCGATGGAATTTTTACAAGGCTATCTGCTCATTATGGTAAAAACAATTGAACTCATTTGTGGAATCAGTTTGCTCATCAATGTGTTTGTACCGTTATCACTGGTCATTCTTGCCCCGATTGTGGTCAATATTCTGGCTTTTCACCTGTTTGTCGATCCTGATCTGCTTCCTTTAGGGGCACTCGTCTTCGTCCTGGAAGTTCTTCTGATTTGGATCTATCGCAAGCAATATCTCGGAATACTGAAGGGAAGCTCTCCGTCGCCTCTTCACCCCGATTGATCCGAGCCGCATCGAAAACGGCAGGCAATCTTATCTGATACTTCGGCCACCACCGAAATAAGTCTCGCCTATAATCTATTTGGACATTCGAAGCAAAGGTGGTCGGTTATGAACACGAATCAACGTACGCATCAAAGCATCCACCCCTGGTCACCGCTGATATACAATTTCCGTCATTATTTTGGCTTGGGCGCACAAATGGGAAAATCATATCGCTCGGAGACCTGACACTCCAACTGGAGCTGCCCGCGTTGCTTTGTAAGAAAACGGCGCGGGCAGCCTATCCGCTCTCACCAGTTGTTTCAAGGGAACGGGAAAGTCCATACGCGAGGTTTAGGTATCTGTCCGCACGTCGTCCCAGTCAGCATCCATATACCGAATCAGCCAGTTCAGCGCCCTGTGCCTCTCCAGCACCACCTCGTCATTCAGACCGCCTTCAACCGGCTGGTTGTTGATTCTCGCATTGACGCACGCCCAGTCATACCGGTAAATCAGATCAGCCTGATCGAGAATTTCCGACGTGCTCCGAACAACGGCCTTCTGATAGAAGCCGTCATAATCTCCGGCTTCTTTCAAACAGTCGATCGCCATCTGTACATCACAAATCTGTCCCGGGAAATCAAGCTCCTCCACATAACCAAGTGCCCACAGCAATACCCAGTAGCATTCGTACATCCAGACCAACTGAATCGTCTCTGTCCGATCCGGCTGCTCCTCGCCGAGAAATGCTCTTTCCCTTTCCGTGAAAAATCCGGCAGCCCCGTATTGGCTTATGATGCCCTCTATAAATTCCCGCTCTTCCTGTACCTCTTCGCCCTCCGCAATGCCGCCCGCGTAAACCGCGACCAAACACAAAGCAATCGCCCGCTGCACGATTTCGTCTTTGCTGCGAATCACCGCCTCCTCATCAGCGACGATGACGGGCAGATGCTCGATGACAGGGATTCCCTGCTGACGCAGCCGCTCCATGCTTTGACGCTTTCGTTCTTCGTTCGAGGCTGTCTGTCGTACATGGCCATCGATCAAGTCTGTGCTGACAGTCACCAGAAAATCCTCCAGCTCCGACTCCCCTCCCGGCCCCAGAATCAGCTGTCCCTTTTTATCCAGCATCTCCCCAGACGGGAGAAACACAATGCCGTTCACACTTTCCGCGATCGCTAGGATTCGCTGAAATGTCTCATCATCCATTTCATGGCTCGACACGATCCCTACCGCTATATTGAGAGCCGTGATCTGCATCAGAAGTTTCTCCTTCACCTGCTCATGCACCGTTTCGATTTGCGAGAAAAATCCGTACATCCCGCGTATCATCTGGGTAAAGGCTTCTGTCTCTTTGTCCTCCCGCATGGTGCGCAAGGTGATCGTCCTTTTGCCAAACAATCTTTTCCGGGTAACTGTCACCGTGCATCCATCGGCTGAAGCCTCCACCGTTTGGTCACGGAAGCTCTCCCGGATGGCTTCTGTTACTTTCTCGACATGTTTCATCGACACGTACAGCGTGCATTGCGTCATCAAGATCCCTCGCTTTTTTCTTTTTCTGGCTATTCACAAGTTTGTGTCCCTACACCCATTATGCTATTCTGTTTTCCATATCCATCCTAATATTGGATTACAGCCCATTTCTGTATCGGTTTCAAGAACCCCACTTTTGAGGTGAATGCATGAAAAATATTCTGTTGGAAGAATTTTCGCCCGTTTGTCCGATTCAAGCCATTGTCGAAGAGTACGAAGATTGCGTCTACTTTTACTTATGGGATCACCCCGGAGAAGAGCATGCCAGCATCCGCTCCTGCTGGGTCAGGAACTACGGGATAGCGCCAGAAACCCTCGATCTGGATGCAATGGGAAGCGGTCTTGCACCGATGCTTCCCCGGGAGTTCTGTGCCCACCCGGACGGAGCGGAGAAGCTGGACCCCGAGGAGCTGTCTGTCGTCTGGTTTGAGGAATGTGATGCGGCCGCCCTGCTGTACAAAGGAGAGATCCTCAGCGTTATTCCCGGATGGGCCGGAGCATCGGCAGACGGTCACAGCTACCCCGCCTATGCCAGGGATTGCATAAGCGAATCGAGTCTTTGCTTTCCGCTGGGGACACCGGAGTCAAATGCCCTGTTCCAACGGGTCTGGTCAGCTCAGCGCTTTTGGCAAAGCTGGGAGGACGGCGATGCTTGGACAGCAAGACAGCAGACATCTCTGGACGCAGTTACCAATGCCCTCGGACCGATTCAAAACTACTACGCCATCGACGGCGGGCACTGGCCGCCAAAAGCGCTGGTCAAAATCGAAAAGGGGGATGTGACCTACGTCCTGACGTTGGGCGTCTCCCTGCTGCCCCAGCCCAAAGTCGAGCAATATACCGAAACGCCGGAGCAACTGCGGAGATTTGAACTCGCATTTGCCTGCGAGACGAGCTGGCTTGCCAAAAATGAAAAGCCAATGCTGCAGTACATCAGCAGTCAAACCAGTCTTCCCTGGTCGTATCTAACCTTTTTGGCTCGCGGACATACCATCCCTTGTCAGGAAATCAGCCAGATCTGCGAGCGTTTCACGGCGGTCCTGCTGGCCCAGCCTGTTGAAGCTCCCACTGTTTCCTTTCCAACGACGGATGGCGATCCAATCAATCTGCTGTGGCTCGTCCCCCTTACCGATGCCGAACGAGAGCTGGCGATGGAGCTGGGCTCTGAACAGCTTGTGGAACGAGCTGCCGGCAAAGAAACCTTGATCTTTAACGGCGAACCTAAATTTATCCGCTAAAGCGCACGCCAGCAAAAGAAAAGCCCGCCTCTGCACGATTGCAAGGCGGGCTTTCCCACTCTATTTCATTATTGCTCTTCATTATTCTCTTTGTAACAATCCATGCAAACAGAGTCGTTGTTTTCGATCTCATATTCGGTGAGACGAGCCTTGCACTCCTTGCAAAGCACATCTGTCAGTACCAGATTCAAGACTTCTACCCCTTTCAATGCTTCCTGTAGTTCACTATCAGTGTAACAGATAAATGTAAGCTTTTTTTATGACAAGAGTTAAAATTCTGTGAATTTTATGCGTAAAACTGTAAAAACCACCCGGCTTTATTAGCTTTATCCGCAAGTTCGCTTGTCAGCTCGGGATTCTAACCAGCCCAATCGGCAAAGTTCATTGACATAACGTCGCATTTTTCTGTCTTTGACCACCTCGTTGACGTCCGTTCCACTTACGATCCATTTGTACACCTGCAGATGCTGGGCCGTCAACACCGGTACGCGTCTCATCTTTTTGTCCACAGGCACCACGATCGTTTCAATCATGTAGATCCCTCCGATCCAGAACATTTGTTTGTATTATACCTGATCTGCAGGAGACATGCAAAAAATCCAACGATCATATAAAAACTTATTTTCTTCTGCCGGATACAATCGGTTTCGAAGAACACTATCCTTCCCCCTTTCGTAGGATACAAATAGGCACGTAACATGAAGAAGTGGGAGGAAGAAAGATGTACGGTTATCCGCACCATGGATACAATCCGATAGGGATCTCTGATCATGGGTACAGACAGCCGACGGCAGCAGCGGCATTGATTCAGGGAGGCCCTCTTGCCCCCAACCTGCACGGCTATGTCACGTTTACCGATGTCCCCTATGGCACGGAGGTAACGGTCGAAGTGACGGGACTCCCTCCCTATCAGCCAGCAACCGCCGGCGGGCAGCCGATTGGACCGCACGGCTTCCACATCCATGATGGCGCAAGCTGCGAGGTTGGCAACCCGCAAGACCCCTTCAAACAGGCAGGAGAGCATTGGAACCCGACCCATCAGCCGCACGGCAACCATGCAGGTGACTTTCCGGTTCTCTTTTCAAATGACGGGTACGCCCATATGTCTTTTTTCACCAATCGATTCCGGGCCAGTGACGTGATCGGCAAAACGATCATCATTCATCAAAACCCGGATGACTTTCGTACGCAGCCTGCCGGCAACTCCGGCAAACGTCTGGCCTGCGGTCTGATCCAGCCGAGATAACAGAAAAAAGATGAATAGAAGCACGTCAACCAGTCTAAAACATGAACATGTTCTAGGCTGTTTTTTTACGTGCCGGATGTGATAAGTTGATCTCAAGGCCTGCGGGGTTGACAGCCAAAGCGCAAGGGAACAGGAGTGAACCCGTTAGCGAAGTTAAATTTTCCAAAGGTACAACAAAAACCGCCTGATGCTTGTGTGCTCAGGCGGTTTTTCGCTTTTTTACGCACTCTGCAGCTTCAGCTTTTTTTTCGGCTTTACCCGCATCCCGCACTCGCATAACGTACTATGCTTCAAATAGGTGAGTGCTGTGTGGCAAATCGGGCAGATGCTTTGCGTGCTTTGGGTGCTCTTCGTCATTTTGCCTCACCCGGTACAGGCAAGCCAAGCCCTTCCGCCACGCGCGTTCCGTACTCCGGATCGGCCTTGTAAAAATGTCCAATCTGCCGGAGCTTGATCTCTTCTATTGTTACCGGCTTCATGGAATTAACAATATTTTGAACCAGACGCACCCGCTCGCCCTCACTCATCAGGCGATAGAGATCGCCCGCCTGGGTATAGTGATCATCGCGATCATAGGCGACGCTGTCTGCTTCGCCGGCTACGGGATAGGCCGTCGTCCTGTGCTCCTGCGCTTCGGTCGGACCGCCAAAGCTGTTGGGTTCGTAGTAGACGGAGCCGCCTCCGTTTTGATCAAAGCGCATGTGACCGTCGCGCTGATAGTTTTGCACGTCGTTGCGCGGGCGGTTGATGGGCAGCATCTGATGATTGGTCCCGACGCGATAGCGATGTGCATCATGGTAGGCAAAAAGCCGTCCCTGCAGCATTTTGTCCGGAGAAACTTCAATGCCTGGTACCAGAGTGCCTGGGGAGAACGTCGCCTGCTCCACCTCGGCAAAGTAATTATCCGGGTTTCGATCCAGAACCATTCGGCCGACTTCGATCAGCGGATAATCCTTTTGCGACCATACCTTCGTCACGTCAAATGGATCGAAGCGATACGTATCTGCGTCTTCCAGCGGCATCAGCTGCACGTAGAGTCGCCATGCCGGATAGTCGCCGTTTTTGATCGCATTGAACAAATCTTCTGTATGATAATCCGGGTTTTCGCCGGCAATCTTGGCTGCTGCTTCAGAGGAGAGATTTTTGATACCCTGCTCGGTTTTGAAATGGTATTTGACCCAGATGCCCTCTCCCTTGGCATTGACCCACTTGAAGGTATGACTGCCAAAGCCGTGCATATGACGCAGGGTCGCGGGAATTCCCCGGTCGGACATCAGGATCGTAACCTGATGCAGGGATTCAGGAGACAATGACCAGAAGTCCCAGACCGCTGTCGGATTTTTCAGATGTGTTTGAGGATCTCTTTTTTGTGTATGAATGAAGTCCGGAAACTTGATCGCATCCCGAATAAAGAAAACAGGTGTGTTATTCCCGACCAGATCATAGTTGCCCTCTTCGGTGTAAAACTTCACGGCAAATCCTCGCGGGTCACGGACGGTATCAGCGGAGCCCAACTCGCCGGCCACCGTCGAGAATCGAACAAAAAGCGGAGTGCGTTTGCCGACTTCCGATAAAAAAGCGGCTTTCGTGTGCGCAGTCAAATCATTGGTGACTTCAAAATAACCGTGTGCACCCGCCCCTTTGGCATGCACAACCCGCTCGGGGATTCGTTCCCGGTTGAAATGCGCCAGCTTTTCCAGCAGATGAACATCCTGGATCAAAGTGGGACCGCGCGAACCGGCAGTCATAGAGTGTTGATTATCCCCGACAGGTGCTCCCCAACTGGTGGTAAGATTGTTCTTCCTATTTGCACTCATCGTCAAGTCACCTCGCTAATTTGATCTTACAATCAAATGATAACATTTATCATACTAAAATCAATACTTTTTTATAATAATTTTAATTAGAGAATTTATATCGAAAAAATCGCAAAAAAAATCCTCGCCAAGCAGCGAGGAGATGAAAAAGGTTGTTAACAGCGTATTTTCTATTTTCCCCACACTTTCACCATTCTATTCCTCTCCGTCACTTTTCAAACCAAAAGAAAAAACAGACCTGTGAAAAACAGATCTGCTTGTCTGATCATCTATTGTACGTTCATACTTTGCGTACGTTCGTCGCTTGCGGGCCGCGCTGTCCATTTTCGATGTCAAACGTAACTTCCTGGCCTTCATCCAGGGTTTTATAGCCTTCTTCTTGGATGGCAGAAAAATGTACAAATACATCCTCTCCGCCTTCCCGCTCGATAAACCCGTAGCCTTTTTCACCGTTAAACCATTTTACTTTACCTTGTTCCATCATTTTCCTCCTAGCAATGTAGCACATACATTTTGAAATAGAATCTTGCCTGTTTATGATTGCCAGGAAAAGAAAAAAGTAAACATGGTGATGAGAAATTTTTACGTCCTGGCTGTCTTGAAAGCTGCTCAATGGTTAGCAGCTTAACTGGAGCTTGCGAAGAGACGCCCCACCCCATTGATTTTTTTCAGAATCACCCTTGCAATTCCACATCAAGCTGCTGAACCGCCGTTTCCAACCGCTGTCGAAGTTCCTCAGACAGCTCAAATCCTCCGCCTTCCAGCCGCTCCACCCACTGATCCACCCCGTACACGCCGGATAAAATATGGGTGCCGCCCAGCGCTGCTACCACCGGCTTTAACGCATAGTCAATCGCCAGCAAATGAGCGATCGTCCCGCCGATGAACAGGGGCAGAACCACTTTGCCCTTCAGCCCTTTTTGAGGCAACAAATCCAGGAAGGTTTTGAGAATGCCCGAATAGGCTGCCTTGTAAACAGGGCTGGCGATAATGACCGCATCCGCCTCCGTCACCAGCTCAAGCGGCCTTTGAAGCTGTTCACTGGTGAAATTCGCCCGGATCAAGTCTTCTGCGGGCAAATCGGCAACGGCAATCAGACTAACTTCATGACCAAGCTGTTGCAGCCGATCCTCTGTATGGCCAATCAACCCCAAGAGACGGGACTGATGATTGGGACTTCCCGAAATAATGACAATGCGGGCCATCTTATTTTGCCTCCTCTTGCAAATGTTTGGTTAAGGCTTTTCTCATGCTTGCTTCGCGGTTTATTCGTGAAAGCCGCCCAGCCCGGAAACAGGCTTTCTCCGCGGCAGTCGTCGTCCCCGCTTCAATCATTCTCCGACGCAGTCGTCTCCAGGCCAGCCTCAAGCATTCTCTGTTGCAGTCGTCCGGCCCAGCTTCATGCTTTCTCCGTTGCAGTCACCGCCAGCAGCGATTCCAGACGGCCCAGCTGCAAATCCACCCATGCCACATAGCTGGTCCCGGTGCCCACCTCAACAACCGGAACATGCCGGATGCTGTATTTCGCTTGCAGGACGTCACGAAGCGAATCATTTCCGTCTACGCTGATGTTCTCGTAGGGAATCTGATGTTTTTCCAGATACTCCTTCACCTCGTTGCAAAAGTGACAACCTTGTTTGCTCCAAACAACCACTTTTCTGTCGGCAGCCATGCTCTTTTCCTCCCTATCTGCTAGAAATGTTCTTTGGAAAATGCTCAATGGGAATGCTCTCTGTCTCTGGCGACACACACTTTCACTCCGGAAGAGGTCTCTGCCCCTGTCGGTACCAGGGTTTGATCCGTCAGAGAGAGTCGATAGCTTTTCACCAGATACAAGCCATTGTGAAACTCTTTGTCATACGCCCGTTCAAAGCCAAGCCGCTCATACAGCCTGATTGCCGATGCCATCATGTCGGAGGTATGCAGATAAAGCTGAGTGGCCCCCAGCTCCAGCGACCGCCTGACACTCTCTCCGATCAATGCGGTAGCCACCCCCTTCCCTCTAGCCCGCCGGGAGACAGAGAGGTAGCGGATCACGGGACTGGCAATGCCCAAATCGGTCCGTCCGTATGCGGCTTCAGATGAGGTGTACAGCTGCACACTCCCGACAATGTCTCTATCAATTTCCGCGACAATCCGGGCAATTGGAGCGTTCCCGCTGGCAGACTCGCTAATCGCGCTTCGATATTGCTCCCAAACCGGGGCGGGAAGCACAGCGGCATACTGCTCGTAGGCTTCCAGCATGACGCTTCGGACCGCTTCCTCTTCCGCTTCATTCGCCTCGCGTATGATTACGAATCGTTGTGAATCCCCCATCCTGCTCACCTCTTTTTTGATTGCGCTGCTCCGGCAACGAGCCGAGTGCCAGCCCAGCGAGCGCGGCCAGACAACGCGCCGTGATTGGCAGAGCCCTCTCGTCCAGGTCAAAAGCAGGATGATGCCATTCTCGTAAGCCCGCTGTACCCACGAAGAGAAACAGTCCGGGAACCTCTTTTTGATAGTAGGCAAAATCTTCTCCGGCCGGTGAAGGCGGCGGTTCCACTGTACGTAAACCCAGGTTCTCCGCTGCAGTCCGGGCCAGCTCAGCCAGCCGGCCATCATTGCGGACAGCAGGCGGCCCCTGTATCCAGCGCAGATCTGCCTGTACCCGATAAGCAGCCGCCACCCCCTCCACAATTTGCTGAAACCGTTCACGGGCTGTCGCCCTTACCCCCTCTTCGAAGGTGCGGATCGTCCCGTCGAGGATTGCTTTTTCCGGGATCACGTTCCAGGAGGTTCCGCTGTGAAAACGGGTAACGCTGACCACGGCCTGTTGCTGTGAACCGATATTGCGGCTGACGATCGATTGCAGGGAAGTGACGATTTGCGAAGCGGCTACAATCGGGTCGACTCCGGCTTCCGGCACCGCGGCATGCGTCCCCAGACCTTTCACCTCCAGCAAAAACCCGTCTGCTGCCGCCATCAGCGCTCCTGCCTTGATGCCGATCGTGCCAACCGGCAAATCCGGTTTGTTATGCAGGCCAAAGATCGCACGGACGCCTTCCAGCGCGCCGCTTTCGATCACCTGGAGCGCGCCGAGCGCTTTCTCTTCCGCCGGTTGGAAAATCAGCCGCACCCTCCCCTGCAGCTCACTCTCCCTCTCCTTTAAAAGAAACGCAGCTCCCAGCAAAGCAGCGGTGTGAAAATCATGCCCGCACGCATGCATTTTCCCGGGATAGCGGGAGGCGTAAGAAAGGCCGGTCTCTTCCTGGATGGGCAAGGCGTCAATATCAGCGCGCAGCGCGATAATCGGTCCTTCGCTTTGTCCGCCGATTTCCGCGATCACCCCGGTTTTCAGCCCGTAGTCCGCTGTCTGTATCCCCGCCTCTGCCAGCCATTCCCGTATCCTGGCCGTGGTTTCGAATTCCTCTCCCGACAGCTCGGGATACTCATGCAGATGGCGGCGGATGGCTACCAACCTGTCGTCCAAATCCGTCAATCGCGCTTGTTCATCTGTCGTATGTGTCATCCAGCGCATCCTCCCTTCTTCCCTTCCCGTATCGTGCTACACGGCCGACTGCTCCGCCGGTTCATCCGCTATTGCCGCTTGCAGCAAGGCGAAGGAGTCCAGCCGTTTCTGAAAATCCTTGACCGCTGAGGTTACGATAAATTCGCTCACCCCGAATTTCTTCTCCGCTTCCAGCAGCCAGGCTCGCACGGTTTCCTTCGAACCTTTCACAATCTCTGCCTCGCGAACCTCGACCATGTACGCTTGCTTGGATTGTTTGCCGAATTCCTCTGCCTGTTCCACCGTATTCAGGGTAAAGGTCCTTCCATTTGCCAAATGAACCCTGGCAAGCTGGATGCCCCGGGCCAGCTCCTCAGCCTCTTCATCCGTTTCCGCTGTGATGACGGAGAGTGCCAGGATCGGCTGCGGAACTGTTCCCCGAAACGGACGGAAGCGAGTCCGATACGTATTGATCGCCAGCTCGGCCGTCGCCTCGTCCGTGTTGATAAACAGGGAGAAAACATAGGGTAGCCCCAGCTCAGCGGCGATTTCCGCACTGGCTACACTGGTGCCCAGGATGTAAATGTCGGCTGGACTTGCGGGAATGGGCGTGGCGCGCAGGCCGTACAGCGGATGATCCTCTTCCAGCGAATGAGTGAGGAATTTTTCCAGCTCCCTGATTTTTTCCGTCAGATCAGACGATTCTCCGGCTGCTCCCTGCTGCAGCGCCTGTGTAGAGAGAGGCAGCCCTCCCGGCGCTCGGCCGATCCCCAGATCAATGCGGCCAGGTGCCAAAGAAGCAAGCACATTGAAATTTTCCGCCACTTTATACGGGCTGTAATGCTGCAGCATCACCCCGCCGGAGCCGATGCGGATGCGCTGGGTGTGAGCGAGCAGGTAGGCGATCAGGACCTCCGGCGACGAACCGGCCACCAGATCTGAATCGTGATGCTCCGACACCCAAAAGCGGTGATAGCCGAGTGCTTCCGCTTGCTTGGCGAGCTGTACGGTGCGTTGCAATGCATCGGATGATGTCTCTCCCGGAAAAATCGGACTTTGATCTAACAGGCTCAATTTGATAGCCATCGAAGGTTCCTCCCTTTTTTACCTTGCTTTTTCTTCCGCGTGCATACGCTTCGCAAGCAACGCTGTCGTCAGATCGAGGACGGGAATTAAAAACATATTTTCACATCGAAATAGTTGGGTATAAGAATGCAAGTTCCAAGTTCCCGTGATGTCTTTCGTTGAAGTACAGACGCTCGGTGTCCGGCTCTTCCCTTCTTTAGCGATGAAGCTTTTGTCTGGCGAGGGTATAGCGATTCCGGGGAACAGGCAGCCCAAGATTTCCGCGCAAGGTGTCATGCTCATACTCCCTGCGGAAAATTCCCCGCTCCTGCAAAATCGGGACGACCTGTTCGACGAAGTCATCCAGCCCGCCCGGGACGCTGGCATGGATGATAAAGCCATCCGCGGCTTCTTCTTCAAACCACTGCTGGATCAAATCGGCGACAGTGTCCGGCGTCCCGATAAAATTGTTGCGCGGCGTCGCTGCCAGCAGGGCAACCTGGCGCAGGGTCAGATTTTGTTCTTTTGCCTGCTGCTTGATTTTGTCTGTCGTGCTGCGGAAGCTGTTGCTGCCGACGTCGCCGATATCCGGGAAAGGCTCATCCAGCGGGAATTGAGAAAAATCGAAGTGATCAAAAAACCTGCCCAGAAAGTGAAGCGCATTTTCGATGGTAACCAGCCTCGCCACTTCTTCGTATTTCTGCTCGGCTTCCGCACTCGTCCGACCGACGATCGGGCCAATGCCCGGGAAGATCAGAATCTCTTGGGACGTGCGTCCATACTGGGCCGCTCTGCGCTTTACATCCTGGTAAAATCGCTTGGCGTCCTCCAGATTTTCGTGGTTGGTGAAAACAGCATCTGCCGATTTGGCTGCCAGCGTTTTGCCGCTCTCCGACGATCCCGCCTGAAAAATGACCGGTTGCCCCTGCCGCGAGCGGGCGATATTGAGCGGTCCCTGTACGGAAAAATAGGCGCCCTGGTGATTGAGCCGGTGCAGCTTCTGCGGATCAAAAAAGACGCCCGATTCCTTGTCGCGGATAAAAGCATCGTCCTCCCAGGAATCCCACAAGCCTTTGGCCACTTCCAGAAACTCTTCGGCGATCTGGTAGCGCTTCTGATGGGCCGGATGCGTTTTCCCGTAATTGAGCGCGGAGCCTTCCAAGGGTGAAGTCACGACATTCCAGCCCGCCCTGCCGCCGCTGATGTGGTCGATGGAAGCGAATTGCCTGGCCACGGTAAAGGGCTCGCTGTAGGAGGTGGAGAGGGTTCCGACCAGACCGATGCGGGAGGTAACTGCGCCCAGCGCGGACAAAATCGTGATTGGCTCAAACCGGTTTAAAAAATGCGGGATCGATTTTTCATTGATGTACAGTCCATCTGCAATAAAGACCAGATCAAATTTTCCCGACTCCGCTTTCAGCGCCTGCTGCTTGTAAAAGCCGAGATTCACACTGGCATCGGAAGGGATAGCCGGATGCCGCCATCCGTCCATCGTCCCTCCGACGCCGTGAATCATTGCCCCCAGTTTCAATTGCCTTGTCTGTGTCATGCTGCGCCCTCCCCTTTATCCATATTTCGCGTTAAAAAGCAGGCACGACCGCGACACCGTATTTCTCCTCGATGAATTTTTTCACCTCGGGACTCTGCAACGCCGCGTCCAGCTTTTTGATTTCTTCGCGGTTTTCGTCCCCTTTGCGGACCGTGATCACATTGGCGTAAGGAGAATCCTTGTCTTCCCGAAAGAGGGCCGAGTTGGGGTCAATTTTCGCTTCCAGGACCACGTTGGTGTTGATCACCGCGCCATCCAGATCGGGCAATGCTCGCGGCAGTGTTGCCGCTTCTGCCTCGACAAATTGCAGGTTCTTCGGATTCTCTGCAATATCTTTCGGTGTCGCCTCATAGGTGGTCAGGCCGTCCTTCAGCTTGATCAACCCCTGCTGCTGCAAAAGCACAAGTGCTCTGTACTCGTTGGAGGGGTTATTGGGTATTCCGATTTTGGCTCCGTCCTTGAGCTCGTCTTTGGACTTCAGCTTCTGCGAGTAAAGGCCGATCGGCTCTACATGGACTTTGGTGGTAACGGCGAAATCGAAGCCTTTTTCAGCACGGACGGAGTCCAGGTACGGCACATGCTGGAAGAAGTTGGCGTCAATCTGCCCGTCCTTTAACGCCGGATTGAGCTGCGCCTCGTCATCCAGCACAATCACCTCCAGCTGGACCCCCGCTTCTTTCAGCTTCGGTTTGATAAATTCCAGGATTTCGGCATGCGGGACAGGAGCCGCGCCTACTTTGAGCGTAACCTCTTGCTTGTTCTCGGCTGCTCCTTCAGTGCCGGCGGATGATGTCCCGGAACCGCTGGACTCCGCTTTCGTGCCGGACGTGCTGCCCTGTGCAGGCTGATTTGCACTTCCCGTTGCGCTGCTGCCCGAGCCGCACCCTGCGAGAAGGGAACCGATAATCAATAATGATGGCAGCAAACGAAGCAAACCCCTCTTCTTCATACGAACACTCCCATTTCTGTTTTTATGGCCTCACTCATATTTGTAGCGCTTTTTGTTGATCTGTCCGGCGATGTAGTCACCGGTCCATTGGATCACCTGAACCAGCACGATGATCAGGATGACAGTGGAAAACAGGACATCCTCGCGAAACCGCTGATAGCCAAAGCGGATCGCCAGACTGCCAAGCCCGCCCGCCCCAATCGCTCCGGCAATGGCCGTAAACTCGACGATGCCGATGATCCCGATCGTCATGCCCCGAACCAGCGCCGGCAGTGCCTCTGGAATCAAAACCTGAAAGATAATCGTAAACGGCGGTGCCCCGATTGATTTGGCCGCTTCGATTTTGCCGGGGCTTACCTCTTTCAGCGTGTTCTCAATAATGCGTCCGAGGAACGGAGCGGCCCCGATGGACAGCGAGACGATCGCGGCAGTCGGCCCCAGTGTCGTCCCCACGACCCAGCGGGAGAGCGGCAGTAAAAGGACGATCAGGATGATAAAAGGAAGCGAGCGGACACTGTTGATCACGGTGCTGATCACCTTGTGCAGCCGGGGCGCTTGCAGGAGCCCGCCTTTTTCCGTGACCACCAGCGTCACCCCCAGCGCCAGCCCGAGCAAGAGGGCGAACAGCGAGGACCAGAAAACCATGTACAGCGTTTCCAGAAGTCCCTTCCACAACAGCTCAAGCAAATCGTCTCTCATATCCCCGCCCCCAAACCTTCCATAACCATCCGCTGGTCCCGGTAGTATTCGATGATCTTGACAAAGCGTCTGGCGGTGTCGCTCTCGGGATTGAGAAAGAACTTGTCGACCGGTCCTGTTTCTACGATCCGGCCCCGCTCGATCACCGCCATGTTGCGGCAGATATGCTGCAGCACGTCCAGCTCATGTGTGATCAGAACGATCGTCAGATTCAGTTGTTGATTGATTTCCTTTAAAAGCTCCAGGATCGAGTAGGTCGTTTGCGGATCGAGGGCAGAAGTAGCCTCGTCGCTGAGCAAGACGTCAGGTTCATTGACCAGCGCTCTGGCGATGCCCACTCGCTGCTTTTGCCCGCCGCTGAGTTGAAAGGGATATGCCCGTTCTTTGTCGCTCAGCTGCACCAGCTCGAGAATCTCCCTGACCCGCCGCTGAATATAGTCGCTGGGATGTCCCGCCACCTTCAGCGGAAACGCCACGTTTTGAAAAACGGTTTTCGAATCGAGCAGATTGAATTGCTGAAAAATCATCCCGATTTTTCGCCGCGCCAGCTGCAATTCGCTCTGACTGCACTGCGTGATCAGCCTGCCCTCGATCTCGATGCTGCCGGTATCTGGCTCCTCCAAACGATTGAGGCAACGGATCAGCGTTGACTTTCCCGCCCCGCTAAATCCGATAATTCCGAAAATGTCTCCTTTTTCAATGTCCAGGTTGATATCCTCCAGCGCCGTGACCCTCCCCTTTGGGGTTTGATACGTCTTGCTGAGGTTGCGAATCGCGATCATCTCTTCACCGTCCATTCAGCGGAAGTGCAGGCGGAGTCGCGAAGCGGTTTGCGGGAATGGGCAAGCCAAAATGTCCACGAAGGGTATCACTGTCATACTCCGTGCGGAACAATCCTTTGCGCTGCAGGATGGGGACGACATGCTCGACGAACCGCTCCAGCACATCCGGGAGCAGCGGCGCCATCAGCATAAAGCCGTCAGCGGCACGCTCCGTGAACCACCTCTCCAGGGTGTCAGCAATTTTTTCCGGGGGGCCGACCAGACCGTCATGCGTATGGGAACCGGTTAAGAGAGAGTACAGCTCGCGCAGAGTAGGGTTTTCCCTGGCGATGACCGGCTGATGCTTTCGATAATCGGCTTTGGTTTCCGGCAAGCGGTCCAGTCCCAGCTCCGCCGCTCTCGTCTCCAGCGTTGCCTGGCTAAAATTGATGCCCTTGAAATAGTCGGACAGAAAGCCCAGTCCCGTTTCTTCCGTGATCAGGGAATCAAGCTGCCGCTGGATCTCCCGCGCCTCTTCCTCCGTCTCCCCGATAATCGGCGAAATGCCCTGCAAAATATACAGATCGTCAGGCGAACGGCCCGCTGCGTGCGCTTTGCCTTTGAAGGAACGGTAAAACGCCTGGGCATCCTCGAGCTTGTATTTGATCGAGAAAATCACCTCTGCTGTACTCGCTGCAAAATTCTGGCCCGACTCCGATGAGCCAGCCTGGACCAATACCGGATAGCCCTGCGGCGAGCGGCCGATATTCAGCGGCCCTTTTACCGAGAAAAACGGCCCTTGGTGGTTGATCCGATGCAGCTTGCTGCGGTCAAAAAACTGTCCGCTCGCTTTGTCCCGGATAAAGGCGTCCTCCTCCCACGAGTCCCACAGCCCTTTGATCACTTCCACGAACTCCGCTGCCCGCTGGTAACGGAGCGTATGGTCAAAATGCTCCTCACGTCCGAAATTCTGCGCCGTATTTCCTGACAGATCCCGGGTGGTGACGATGTTCCAGCCTACTCTGCCCTTGCTGATAATGTCCGCAGAGAGCAGCAGCCGCGCGAGGTTGTACGGCTCGATATAGGAGGTAGAGGCTGTCGCCACCACGCCGATTTTTGAGGTGGCACCCGCCAGGGCCGTGATCAGCGTAATTGGTTCAAAGCGGCTGAGGATATTGGGGTGCGACTCTTCATTGATCCCCAAGCTGTCTGCGATAAACACCATGTCGAACTTTCCACGCTCGGAGAGCTGCGCCAGCCTTTTGTAGTAATCAATATCGATGCTGGCATTTGCCTGTGCGGCAGGGTGCCGCCAGGAAGCGACGTGCATTCCTGTCCCTACCAGATAAGCAGCTAATTTGATCTGTCTGCTGCGGGTCATGGAGCATACCTCCTGAAATAAATACTTTTCGCATGCGATTAATCGGTTTTTATGCAGCACGAGTCCGCTTTTTCTTTCTCTGCGGATGCTGCACTTGTTTTACTGCATCACTCTGCTCTCCCTTCTGTCGCCAGTACGTATTTTTATTAATCTTACCTATTTACTCGGATTAATGTTTACAAAACTTTATCACCTTTGCCTTCGACAGTCAATGCGCTGCCCAATCAGTTATTTCGATTGATCGATAGAAGAATTCAATCCAAAATCTGTCGCGAAATCCGCCCATTCAATCACCTCAAGAAATGCTTGCCGGATGCGGGTTCCTTCCCCTTTCAGGGAAATCAGATTCGTCCGCAGAGATAACAGAGCCATAGACGGCAGCTGGATCGGAAACAACAGCCCGTCCTTCACCTCCTGCCGCGCACTGAGGGCAGGCAGAAACCCAATGCCCAAGCCTTTCACGATGCATTTTTTGGCTGTCTCCAGGTTATCGATGTACAAATGAATGTCGGGTGGACGGTTGAGTGTTTCAAAAAGACGATGCACCTTGATCCAGTCGAACGAGCCACATTCAAAGAACACGAGGGATTGCCCGCCCACCTCCTCGGTAGAACGCGGAGGCTGATGAATGAACGGATGCTCCCGGTGCACATAAAGCCGGATCGGATCATCGTAAAACGTGACCGAATCGACCATTGGGTGACCGATATTTCGCACCAGCCCCAGATCGATTTCTTCCTGCAGCACTTTTTCCAGAATCTCTTCGGAGGAGGCCGTGGTCAGCTTGATCAGCATATCGGGATACTTCATCTTCAGCCGGGGCAATATCTCCGGAATCATATAGTGGGCAGCAGAGAGGGTGCAGCCAATCTTGATCTCATGCAGGCTGGCCTGCTTTTTTCGAAGCTGCTGCTTCCCCTTTTTGTACGACTGGAGAATTTGCTGGGCGTACGGGAGAAATTCTTTTCCTTTCTCGGTCAGTGTGAAGTTTCGCCCTTCCCGCAGGAACAGCTTCACATCCAGTTCACGTTCCAGCGACTGGATTCGCGCGGTGATGGAGGGCTGTGACAAAAACAAGGCATCTGCTGCTTTGTTGAAGCTGTTGAAGTGTACCACGTAGACAAAAGCTTCGATGTTCTCAATATTCATCCTACCCACTCCTTTGCAGAGTACGAAAAAAGCATAATCCCTGAGAAAGAGATTATGCCTGTTGTTCTGTTGCCAACCAAATTATTTCCAAAGTTCCTTCTTTTGTCAATACGCGAGCGAGGGAGAGGATTTATGCGAGCGGTGACGAAAACACTTGAGGAAAAAGCTTCTCGAAAAAGGAGTGCTTGCTGATGTCTGGTTTGTTTCAACGCATTGACACTGTGTTTGTCCCTACCCGCAACATCGAGAAAGCCCTGCAATGGTACGTGAACATCCTGGGAGGAAAGGCTGGCTGGAAAAGTGAAAAGGGAGAGTACCAATCCGTAACGTTTAACTTATAGGTCGAGAAGTCTCCCACTTCTAAAACCTTACAGCGTTTGGTTGTAAGTGGGGGATGAATCGACTTTGGACAAGGACAGGCTTTTGCCTGTTCAGTTGTCCGACACTTTGGTAAATTCTACTTATGATGTTCTTTGATAACTGGATATATGGGGTTGCATGGAGAAACAAAATGCGAAAACCAAGCTTATCCTTCCATGCGTAAAATATCCAAGGTAACAAAAGAACTCCGAAACGTCGGACATCTAGGGTAGGGACTACCCGAAGTAACGCTCGAGGAGACGAAAGGTTACTTTCGTCGTGGATTTGAGAAGCTCCCACTTCAAGGCGTTAGCCTAAGTGGAGAGTAGTTCACCGACACATCCATCACCCTTTTTCTTACGGATGAAGAAAAGTATTTTGAAGCCAAGACGTTCCGCTTTCAACTTCTATGTTCCGAGCACAGAGGAAGCATACAACCACCTGCGCTCTCACGGCGTAGAAGTAGAGGAAATCAAGCAGTATGGCGCTAAGTACTTTGCTTTCTACGATCTCGACGGAAATTGTTTGGAAGTGTGCGAGTATTAGTGCCAAACGAACCGCGCTGAATAAATCCTTATGCGGAAAATCGTTTCAGACTGTACCTTGCCTCCAAGCTCCCAATACTCCTCCACGACGACAATATCTGCCCCCGGGATGCTGCCTCATAGGCGGCCGCCAGTCCATTTGCTGTGGCTTACTACGAGCATCTTCGTTCGGGTGAGTAGAATTTATTTGTAGATTCACAGAAACAGGCTGCTATAGGTTGGCAGCCTGTTTCAATGTGCTTAGGTTTCTATTCGAAAAAAGTTTACTGAAGAAAATTCAAAATTTTTCGTATACACGAAATATAACAATATGTTATTATTGCGCTTAAATTACGTCATACAAAAAAACGTCATTACAACCAGAGAGGAGTCGGTACGATCATGAGACTAAAAAAGAAGTGGGGAAAAGCAGTTCTGGCAGGTACGGCTTTGCTTACCGCATTATCCGGTCTATCCTTGTCAGCCTTTGCAGAGGGCGCCAAACGTCATGTTGAGATTCTGAGGGATACTTACGGTGTTCCACACGTATACGCCAATGATCGGTTTGGACTGTATTACGGCTATGGCTTTGCGCTTGGCCAGGACCGCTTGTTTGAGATGGAAATGGCGAAACGCACCTTTTCCGGCAGAGTATCCGAGGTTCTTGGCGATTCTTTTCTCGAACATGACAAAGCTGTTCGCGCCACCTACTGGGAGCCCTCCCTGCAAAAGCAATACGACGCCCTCTCCAAAGAGGACAAAGCCATACTCGACGGGTACGCAGCAGGGATGAATGCCTGGATCGAAAAAGTGAAAGCGCAACCAAACAAGCTGATGCCCAAGCAATTTATCGACTTTGGCTTCGAGCCAGAAGAATGGACCGCCATGGATGTGATCAAGATTTACTACGGCTCGATGGTTGTCCAGTTTAGCGACCGTACGACCGAGATTGAAAATCTGGCCATGCTGCAAGCGCTACAGGCAAAGCACGGCAAAGATAAAGGCATGCAGATCTTCAATCAGTTGAATTTTATCCATGACAGCAAAGCGCCTACAGTGATCTCCGGGGACGAATTCGACTGGAACAAGAAAACGGAGTCACTGAAAGCGGCAGCGCTGCCTTCTCTCGATACACTTAGCGCCACTGCGGCCAGCTTGCAGCAAGCCTCAGTGAATACCAACGAGCTGCTCCCCACCACCGCATTCCGGTCCATGAGCAACATGATGATCGTGGGGAAAAAGAAGGCGGAAAATGCAAACGCTATCATTGTGAACGGGCCGCAATTTGTCCATACCAATCCGAGCTACGTCTACTCGGTTGGCTTGCATGGCGCCGGATTTAATGTGGTGGGAAATGCTCCCATGGCAGCGCCGATCATCCTGTTCGGTCACAATGACAAAATCGGTTGGGGAGCCACCGCTGGATTTGGCGATACGGTCGATACCTTTGAAGAAAAACTGAATCCCGCCAATCCGACCCAGTACGAGTACAACGGCAAGTACGTTCCGATGGAAACGTATACCGAAACCATTGCCGTAAAAGGAAAAGAGCCCGTCAGCATGGAAATGTCCCGCACCGTCCACGGTATCGTGATGCAGACGGACAAGGAGAAAAACATCGCCTACTCCCGCAAACGCTCCTGGGATGGGTACGAGCTTGACTCCCTCTTCGGCTGGATCGGCACGACGCAGGCCAGCAACTATGATGAATGGAGCAAGCAAGCGGAGCGGATGGCCATCTCCATCAGCATGTACTATGGCGATAAAGAGGGGAACATCGCCTACTACTTCGCTGGCAAACAACCGCAACGAAACGAACAGCAGGATGTGCGTCTCCCCACTCCGGGCACCGGCTCCATGGACTGGAAGGGCGTATATCCGGCTAATGCCAACCCGCAGGTACTCAATCCAAAACAAGGCTACATCGTAAACTGGAACAACAGTCCTGCAAAAAACTATCCGAGCCCCGACATGTACTCCTTCTCCTGGGGAGCGGCAGACAGGGTCCATGTGCTTGATTCACTGATCACCGAAAAGCAAAAGCTATCCCCGGATGACATGTGGGATTTGATTCGCAAGTCTTCCTATGTAGATGTAAATGCGAAGTTCTTCCTGCCTTATCTCAAAGAGGCCACCAAAGGCTTGCCAGGGCATGATGAATTGGCAAAAGCGGCCAAGCTGGTGGAAAAATGGAACACGCAGTCCAACGATGCGAACAAAGACAACAAGTATGACAGTCCTGGTTCCCTGATCATGGAAACCTGGCTGACCAATATGATCACGCGCACCCTGGCGGATGATCTGCCAAGCGAGTATTTTGAACTGTTCAAATCGCCTGGCTATCCGAACGCCAAAGCCTACTCCGTGAACAGTACGAACATTCAACAGGGGACAAAAGTGGTATACAACGCCCTCTTGGGAGAGAAAGCGGGTGTGCCTCAAACCTATGATTTCTTTAACGGAAAAGCTGCCAGCCAGGTCGTTCGCGAAGCACTGGAGGATACCGTGAAGCAATTGAAGGAAGCGTATGGCCCCGATATGAATCAATGGCTCAAGCCAGTCGTTCCCATCACCTTCCAGGATAAGAACTACAAAGGCATTCCGCAGGCAAACCCGGACGAAAAAGTGTACAATCATCAGGCGATGAACCGGGGTACGGAAAATAACCTGATCGTCTTTACCAAAACCGGAGAGATTATTGGATATGAAGTCACCGCCCCTGGGCAAAGCGGATTTGTCGCTCCAGACGGCACGAAGAACAAACACTACGATGACCAACTCGGCATGTATGAGGATTTTGGCAAAAAGCGGACATGGCTGACGCGGGAGGAAGTAGAAAAACATCTGGAATCCAAAGAAGTGCTTCAATACTAGGTTTGATTCCATAAGGAGCATGATTTGTTGACTCCAAACGGAGCAAGATTTGCCAAAGCATTTCCAAAACGCTCTTGATCTTATACGAAGCTGAGTGAATACATCCAGGCGAGGGCTGCCCATCACATGGCAGCCCTTTTGCTTGTTCTAACGAAGTCCTGTCAATCTGGAAGGAAAATGGCATCCATCTTCTGAAAAGCGATCTTGGCAGACTCTTCACGGTATTTCTTTGAATAGGGATCGGCAAAGCCATGCTGTCCAGGCAACTGGTAGAGTTCAATCTCTTTTTCCTTTAGCTGGGCTATCAACTCGTCTACTGAAAAAAAAGGTTCCTCTTCGGGGAAGAAAAGCAAGACCGAGCAGCTCGGAGTGATGCCTGCATAGTCCCGAATGCGTGAACCATAAAATCCGACTACTCCTTTTATCCCCTCTTCCCCACTGCACAGCCAGGCGATTGTGGCTCCAACGCTGAAACCGACAAGATAGATGCTGGAATATCGGGCACGCTGCTCCCTGACACAGCTTTTGATGAACTGCGCTGCCTTCTCGAAGCCGACTTCTTCTCTAAAATGACGATAGGCAATTTCCTCTTGCGCGTAATCAAAGGCTGTCTTGTGTTGCAGCAGATTGGGACACATGACATCAAAGCCCCTTCCGGCGAGGGACGTACAGATCATTTTCATCTGCTCATTGATTCCATAGATTTCATGGACGACCAGGATCAAAGTTTTCGCGTTTTGCTCGATGTGTATCACGTTCTGCATCCATCCTCTCTCCTCTCATCATAAATCAATTTGGCTTGTTCTGGGTCGAAGATCATAGGAATTACTGGCTGAATGGTGTGAATCATCCTATAATTTAAATCAGTATGTAAAATGATACGTAGAGTAAAGAGTCCTGGGTATGCTCGTAGGGAGCTGGAGGCGTACAATGACCACGTTACAAAAGATTGGCATGTTCAAACAGTTGTCCAATATGGAATTGGCCAAGCTGCTCGGCAAGCTGGAACAACAGACCGCTGCGATAGGGACCGTGTTGTTCCGCCAGGGCGATCCCGGCGACAAACTTTTTCTGATAAAAAGCGGTAAGCTGGAGCTTTTCGTAGAGGCTCCCGGAGGAGGGAGCGCTCAGTTAATCTCTGTCCTTGGCGAAGGGGATACGCTAGGGGAAATGGCCATGCTCACCCGCGAAGTCCGGTCTGCTACTGCCGTTGCAGCGACGGATGCCGAACTATATATCATCGATCGAGAGACGTTTGAACAGCTTTTAGTTGAACAGCCATCCATCTCCGGGTATTTTATCAGATTGCTGTCCAAACGGCTGACGACAACAAATGAACAGCTTCAGGCAAATAAGGAAGTGAATTTCCAGTCGATGGCAGCAGAGCTAGAGGCATTCCCCCTACCGCTTCGCCAGCTATTGCTGTGGAGTTCTGAATTTCCGCGGATTTCTCTAAGCCTTGCGGAGAGCCGCTTCGGTGTACCGCTTGATCAAATCCTGCAACAGGGGACGCCACTGGGCCGCTATCTGACAAGGCTGGATGACAAACCGGGCTGGTTCACACTTATGCCCGATGCTCGCCGAGTGATTGCTGAAATGGCTACGATGCAATTCGGGCATGAAGAAAAGCGGTGCTGGACTGCTGAGATGCTCGCTTATTATGAAACAACCCATGAGTGGGAAGCAGCTATCGAGCTTTTGGCTCATGGCGAACGTTGGGCTGAGTCGCTCGAGCTGCTCGTGCGCGTGATCCCCACTCTGGATGACGAAGGGAAAAAACAACTCTTTTCGCTTCTCTCCGCCTTTCCACCGGAGCTGGTTGCAGGCGATTTTGAACTGCTCACTGGTTTTTTCGTTTACGGAGGAGCGATGACGCGCCCCGAGCAGGGACTTGTGCTATTGGATCGCGCCTGGAGCGACCATGCAGAGGACTATTCGGACCAACAGTGGATCGCGACTTACAAGTGGGCTGCAGAGCTGTACGCCCAGCTACACAAGCATCAGCAAGCCATGGAGTACTTGACGCTGGCAGAAGCCAAGCAATCGCGCAGCACATTTGCCTGGAACGGTGGAAGCCAGGAGTACGATCTGGCAAAACAACAGCTGGCACTCCGGCAAAGCCGCAGACTGGCAGACAGTGCTGCTGGTCTGTTCCACCGCAGCCGACTTGGCGGCTGGATCGCAGCAATCTTGGTCGTGGTCAGCTTATGGAGCTTTCACGTGATGGAACCCTTCGGAGGTTTGTCCAGAGCCGGCATGGATTTTATCGGGATCGGGATTGCGGCGGTCGTCCTCTGGATTGTCAATATAATCCCCGATTATCTGGTCGGATTAGGCATGGTGATGGCGTGGGTATTAGGGGGGCTGGTGTCGCCTGAAGTAGCGCTCTCCGGATTCGCCTCCACGACCTGGCTGTATATGATTTTTATCATGGCTTTTATCGCCGTGATTACCCGCTCCGGGATCTTGTTTCGGGTGTCACTGAACGCATTGAAACACTTCCCGCGACACTACAAAGGACAGCTCTGGGGGGTAGTCGCCGGTGGATTTCTGCTCAATCCGCTGATTCCCTCCTCTTCTGCCAAGGTTTCACTCGGGGTCCCGCTTGCCCGCACCCTGTCCGAATCAATGGGCTTTGCCAACAATAGCCGCGGCTCGGCGGGCCTAGGGCTGGCAGCGATGATTTTTTACGGTTTCACTGCCCCTTTTGTCTTAACTGGCTCCTATACGAATATGATGGCATACGGACTTGCTTCCCTGGCCGAACCCGTCAATTGGCTGCAATGGTTTGTTTACGCGCTTCCGGCATTCCTCATCTTTGCGGCCGTAATTCTCATTATCCTTCATTTCATGTTTCGGGACGTGCGTCAGGTAAGACCCATCTCCGATGAAGTTTTGGAGGAGCAGCTTCGTCTGCTCGGACCGTGGACGAGAAACGAGCGAATTGCGGTCTCGACGACGCTCAGCAGTATTGGTCTGTTAATCCTCCAGCCCTTGCACGGAATAGACAGCGCATGGGTGATGCTGCTGGGTTTTGTCGTTCTGATCATCAGCGGTGCGCTGGATCGCCAAACGATTTCGACCGGCATTGACTGGACATTCCTGCTTTTCCTGGGTGTCGCCTTCAGCTTCGCGTCGGTAGCAGATGAACTGGGAATCGCGCATGCACTCTCTTCGTTTCTTGGAGCGAAGCTTGCAGGGTTTCTGTCTAGTCCAGCACTGCTGCTGTCGATCGTCATTCTGGTTTCTTTTCTTGTCACATTGGTCATCCGTGACGACCCAGCCGTCATCCTGCTCGTCACAGCGCTGCTTCCACTCGCGAAACAAGCGGGTATCCATCCCTGGATTTTTGTCTTTGTCATCTTGCTGGCGACGGACCCCTTCTTTTTCACCTATCAATCCCCCACCTATCTAACCGCCTATTACAGCTCCGAAGGCAAATCTTTTAGCCATCGGCAAGGCCAACAAATTGCGCTTGCGTATGCAGTTGCGCTGCTGCTGGCGGTTATTGTGAGCGTCCCGTATTGGCAATGGATCGGTTTGATCCAGTAATACCGAATGTACGTGAGCAACAAAAAAGCTGTCTTCCTGGCACTATCGACCAGAGAGACAGCTTTTTCTTTTTCACAAGGGCTCATCGCCTGACGACAGAAATTGTTCGTCAGACATGACGCGAATCCCATTTCTTTTCAGCAAGGCTGCCGTCACCCCGTGCCCGGCTATTTTCTCACCCGAAAATTCTCCGTTATAGATCATGGCACTGCCGCAAGATGGACTGTACTCTTTTAGGATCACCAGACTTGCGTTCAGCTCGCGCGCTTTCTCCAACGTCAACTTTGCCCCTTGCAAGTACAGCTCGGTGACATCTTGCCCTGACTTGTCGATCACTTTTGCTTTACCGTCCAACACATCCTCGCCCGTTCCCCCGCTGATTTCAGCCGGTTCCCGAGGCGTAGAAAAACCGCCGAGCACTTCCGGACATACCGAAACGGCCTTTCCCTCACCGACAAGTTGTTGAATCCTTTGATTCAAGCAGTTATTGCCGTCATACCGTACATCCAAGCCTGCCAAACATGCACTAACTAGTATCACTGATATCCTCCCGTTCTTTCCGCCCATGCTGTTTGTTTTTCATTTTGACTGTTATGATCTCGGTTTGCAATGTAAAAAAAGAAGCGTGATCGTAATAAAGGATGAAACAGAGAGGCGCTTTTCCTCACGTATGGCTCCCCCACCTATGGAAAAAGGAAGCAAGTAAAGTGGTTCAAAGCGGAGTCAACCAAGATTTATAACGCTCGGCAGCAATAAACAGCCGATAATTCCCAAGGAGGATTTGGTTTCCAACGCGGAAATGGTGGATTGAAATCAATCAAAGTTTTTATTTTTGCGCTCAATGTCATTCTCTAAATTCCCTAATTTTTGGGAATTTTATGGTATAATCACTTTATAACACACAACAAGGTATAATTAGAAGGTGGTATTTTGTGAAAAAACGAAAGTTTCTGAAATACACAATAAGCATTGGTATAATCATTTCCGCAGTGTTTGTTTATTTCAATTATTTTGGATGGCACGCCTCAGCAGAAGGAACCCTTGATAAATACTTAGAAATGGTTAAGACAGGACAAGCAGAACAAGCTTATAACTTGATTGATAAAAGCAACCCTGGACAATATCCAGAAAGGGAGAAATTTTTCGATTCAATAAAAAGCGGAGGCCTAATTGACTATAAAATAAAAGAAATTAATTATAAAAATAAGGACCTGGCAGAAATTCAGTTCATGATGAACTATAAGAATGTTGAACAAAAGAAAACCATGAGAGTAAAAAAAATTAATGGTGAATGGAAAGTTCTTATTAGAAAAGTAGTCGAAGAATAAACTGTCTAACGGGGATTAGCCAACGAAATGCGGATTACAACAATTAGAAGATTCAGCAGGATTGAAAGAACTTGCAAGGGCCATAGCTCCCTTTTTCCGCAAGAAAACACTCGTAAGGCCAAACGCACGTTGGGGCTGCCTGGGGGCATTATGTAAATTTTCGGCAGAACTCACAAGCAAATTGTTAAAAACAAAAAGAGACGGTTTCCCGCCTCTTCCCTTGGGGTTAATCCCATGCAAACCTCTGTTCCTTCCAGGGACTCCCGTACATATGATAGCCGTTCTTTTCCCAGAAACCCTGCTTATCTTTCTCCAAAAACTCAATCCCCCGCACCCACTTGGCGCTTTTCCAGAAATAGAGGTGGGGAATGACAAAGCGCAGCGGCCAGCCGTGATCCGGCGTCAGTTCCTCGCCGTTATGTTTGCTCGCGAAAAGATTGCCCGGTGTCAGAAAATCGCTCAGCGGCATATTGGCCGTCCAGCCATGCTCCGCGTGCAGCATGACGTATTTGGCTTCCGGCTTGATTTTCACCAGCTTCACAATCTCTTCCACGGGGATTCCTTCCCAGACGTTATCCAGCTTGCTCCAGCCTGTTACGCAGTGAATGTCATTGGTCGTGTTCCCTTTGGGCAGAGCCATGATCTGCTCATAGGACAACGTCATTTCTTCTTCAACCAGACCAAAAATGCGGAAGCTCCATTGGGTAGCAAGATCGGTGTATGTAGGAACTTCGCCGTAATGCAGGACGGGAAAGCCAGTGGTTACCTTCTGATTCGGAGGAACCCGATCCTTTGTCTGCTCTGTGGATTGCCCAACACTCATGTTCTCCGCTCCTTTATCCATCCATGCCCAGCCGTTGACGGAAGCCTGGATCGCTGTCCTGTCAGTCTTCTTCCCTATTATTCGGCAGGGACCGGTTCATCATACGTTTCAGCTCTATCCTACCATGATCCGGCGAACGGGAAAACCCTCGCCCGCCGCTAGAGTGCACATACAATCCTACCTGCTGACACCGGACGGCTCCCTTTCCTTACACGAAGCGAGAAATTTTGCTCATCACATCCGTAAAGGCGTCGATCGCCTGATCAATATCTGCTTCCTCCATCACCGTGGAAAGATTCCACATCCCGCGCGGAGCTGTGAAAATTCCGCGATTCAAAAGCTCCAGATGCACCACCTTGGACAGTCCTTTATGAGGGCTAATCGTACTGGTGTAATCTGCGGGGGGATGCTCGGTAAAATGCAGATTGAGCATGGAGCCTACCCGAGTCACCGAAGCGGGAAGCGCATACCGCCGAATTGCCGATACCATCCCTGTCTCCAGCCGAAGCCCCAGCTCTTCCAAGCGTGTGATGGCCTGCTCGTTCAGCAGCTCCATGGAGGCGATCCCTGCGACCATCGTTGCCCGATTTCCATTGAACGTACCGCTTTGGGAAAGACAGCCGGATTGACGCGGGTCAAACAACGCCATGACGTCGGAGCGCCCTCCAAAAGCTCCTACCGGAAAACCGCCGCCAATGATCTTGCCAATCGCCGTCAGGTCCGGGGTAACTCCAAATCGGCGCTGCGCCCCTCCCGTATCCAGGCGATAGGTCTGAACTTCATCAAAGATCAGGAGAATACCGTACTGATCGGCAAGCCGCCGCAATTCCTGCAAATAACCGGGCTGCGGAGGAATCACGCCAGCCACACCCATTACCGGCTCTACCAAAATAGCTGCGATCTCCTCCCCTTTTTGCTGTAAAATCTCTTCGACCGCTCCTGCATCGTTAAAGGGAGCGATATAGACATCACGTGCTACACTCTCCGGGACTCCCCGGGTATCGGGAATCGGCGCCCACGCGAGATGATTTTTGTCCCTCGCATTCCCCGGCGCAATCGAGAATTCTACGGCATCATGCGTTCCGTGGTAGCCGCCCTCCATTTTGATGATCGCCGGTCTGCCGGTAAACGCTCTGGCTGCACGCAGGGCAAACATCGTCGCTTCCGTCCCGGAATTGCAAAAACGAACCTGTTCCACACCGGGAATTCGTTTGCAGAGTATCGCTGCCAGCTGGCTTTGTTCCACGATCGCAGCGGCATAGGCAGTTCCTAGGCCAAGCGCGGTTTTTACATGCCGCAAAATATACGGGTGGGCGTGTCCGTGAATCATCGCGGTATAATTATTTAAAAAATCAGAATACTTATTGCCGTCTACATCGTACAATCTCGGCCCGCTTCCTCTGTCCATGGTTAAAGGATAGGGCTTAAAAAACGCAATCGTTCGCGTATCTCCTCCGGGCATCACCCTTTGGGCAACCTCGTACAGCTTGCGTGATTTTTCCGTGCGCTTGCAATACTCCTGCTCTGCTTCCTGAAGAACGGTTTGAAGTACCATCTCAACACTTCCCCCTCGCATTACATGAATGATGAGCCTTCTTCCTATTCGATTCGCCGCCGTGCAGAACTTCCCTTTTTTAACACTGTTATTACCCTTTCGATCCGATAATGAATAGAGAGTAACCAAAAATCCTTAGCACGGGTTCCGGGATGGGTCTGGACCGGATCGGGTCATCGTAATCAGACCATCAGCAGGTAGTCAATGCCTATAAAAAATCCGACGTCCCGCCCAAACAGCGAAAACGTCGGATTTGGTTTATCATATCACGATTTCTTGCCGATTCTCAGCAAAGCATGGTCTACTTTGATGCACAAGTCCATGATGACCTCGATGCCCTGCCGGGATACCTGCTCAGCCGCTTCCTCGTTGGCGATTCCCTGCTGGAGCCAAAAAGCTTTTGGCTTATGCTTCATCTTCAGCGTCTCTTCCGCTACCGGCGGGATGTCCTCGCTGCGGCGGAACACGTTTACGATATCAACCGGCTCTTCGATCTCCGTGAGTGCAGCCACTGCTTTTTCCCCGAGCACCGTTTCTCCGGCGATCACCGGATTGACCGGAATGATCTTGTAGCCCGCGTTTTGCATGGCTGCGGCCACCATGTAGCTGGTGCGGTCCGGCTTGTTGGAAAGACCTACGACAGCGATCGTATTCGCCTCCTGCAGCAATGCACGGCGCTGTTCATCACTTGGATTGTGGAACATGAACGATTACCTCCCTATTTTCTTTCCTTTTATCTAAGGTGTTTACACTTGACTGCGGTTCAAAACAAACTGAGCGATGGTCCGCACCATGACACCCGTCGCGCCTGATGGATGCAAATCACTGACGCTGGCAACATAGGCAGTACCCGCGATATCTAAATGGGCCCACGGGGTTTCCTCCGCAAACTCTTGCAAAAAGACGCCGCCGATAATGCCGTGGCCATAACGGCCGCCTGAGTTTTTCAGATCAGCGAAGCGGCTTTTGTTCAACTCGCGGTATTCCTCAAAAGTGGGCAGTTGCCAGAGTCGCTCGCCCGCCTGGCCGGCAGCACTCAAAAGCTCGCCAACCAAAGCATCGTTATTGGTCATAACACCGGAGCAGAAATTGCCGAGTGCAACGACAATGCCGCCTGTCAAGGTAGCAGCATCGACCAGGCATGAAACGCCTTTTGCCTTCGCATAGGTGATACAGTCGGCCAGCACCAGTCTGCCTTCGGCGTCGGTTGTGATGATCTCAACCGTTTTTCCGCTCATGGTCGTGATCACATCACCGGGCTTGTAGGCAGTGGAAGACGGCATGTTTTCCACACAGCCGATCACGGTCAGCACGTTTGCCTTTGGCTTGAGCTGGCCCAACGCTTCCAAAGCTCCGATCATGGCTGCTGCGCCGCCCATATCCGATTTCATATCCTCCATGCCTGCCACCGGCTTGATCGAGATTCCCCCCGTGTCGAAGGTTACCCCTTTCCCGATCAGCCCGATCACGTCCTCCCAGGTTTCCTTGCCCTGGTACTTCACAGCGACGACGAACGGCTCTTCCGCACTTCCCTTTGCCACGGACAAAACGCCGCCCATGCCCATTTCCACCAGCTTATCTTGTGCCAGCACTTCATACTCCATACCGTAGCGCTTGGCAACTTCCACGATGGCATCCTTCAGGGCAGTCGGTGTCATGTAATTGCCTGGTTCATTAACCAACGTACGGGCCAGATTGGTCCCTTGCACAAGGGCCTCTCCGCGCATCACGCCGATCATCGATGTGGCTGCCGCTTCATCGCTGTCGACCAGAAGCTGAACCGTGCCGAGTGCCGCTGCTTCCCGTTTGGGCTTCAGGCGGTACCCTTCATAGTGATAGGCTGACAAACCAAATGCTTCAGTCACCGCCTGGGAGAAACGGTCCATATCCAAGCTTCCCACCGTACGCAGATCGATGGCAACCGTTTTTTCTTTTCCTTTCGCCCCCGCAGTCTTGGCCGCACGTGCAAAGGAAGCCCGTGCAGAAACAAAATCAAAAGACTCGGGACTGCCCATACCGGCAATCAGCAGTTTTTTTGCCGCCAGCTTTCCCATCGTATGAATGACCGTCACAGCCTTGGCTTCGCCGCTGATTTCTTTTTCCTCTTGCATCGCAGCAAGACTGCCCGCAAAGAATTGATCCAGCTCCGGATAAACCTCGGCGATCGCTTCCCCCTTCCAGAGCGGGATGATCAATTCATCACAGTCAATGTCTTTCCATTCGGTACGTTTTTCTACCGTCACGTTCATATACTCTTCCTTCTTTCTCTGTGATAGGATACAATTATGAGCGGTTTGTTTCCGTTTGTTACGGTTGGTCTACTTTCAGATGCAAGGATGGAAACGGCATCATTTTGGCTTCTGTGTACGGGATGGCATCCTCGAGTGGGAGCGCGTTCAGGCAGTCCTCCAGATAGGAGAGCACTTCATCCACATCCAAATCCCAGTACCTCGGGGAATAGGGAGTGAGGTATTTCCTGCTGTTGGTAAACATCCAGCGCGCGCCTTTGATATTGCCGCCTGAAAAATGGTACAGACCGACCGCCATCTGCAGGAGTCCCTGGAGAAACTTGTTGGATTTGTCCTCCATCCAGATTTCCTCCAGCAGATCGTGACACTCATAGTATTCCTTTTTGTTGAACAGCTCAATAAACTGGTGATACTGTTCGGGGTAACTCATGAACGTTGCCTCCGTTTCAAACCTTCTCTTCATGGTAACACAGATTGGCTTGTCTCGAAATCCCAACGAAAACTTCACGGATGAGGTTAGCCCCGTTCTGTTACAATAATCTCAATACCTGTGCGCAGAAAGGAATGGATTTTTCTATGGCAGCGATATTTGACAACTTTCCCTTATGGGCGGCTTTGATTGCCATAGGAATTGCCCAGTTTGTCAAGATCCCCCTTACTTACTTTGCCACCCGTTCGTGGCAGTGGTCGCTGATGTTCAGCACCGGCGGCATGCCCAGCTCTCACTCCTCTGCGGTAACAGCCCTTTCCACCGCGGTGGGAATACGCGAAGGCTTTACCAGCAGCATGTTTGCCATCTCTGCAATCATTGGAGTCATCGTCATGTTTGATGCTGCGGGCGTTCGCCGTCATGCCGGGATGCAAGCGGTGGTCCTGAACAAACTGGTGGACGAATTCAACCACCTGCTGGAAGGCATGAAGACCTTCAGGGTGCGCCCCAACGAGGCAAAAGCCAAAAAACTGAAAGAACTGCTCGGCCATCAGCCCATCGAGGTATTGATCGGCGGTTGGCTGGGCATCATGATCGCTTTGGCTGTGTACCGACTCTTCTATATATAAGAGAAGAGCAGGCGAATCATTCAAGCAGGATGCAAGCGAAACGGAGGGAAAATGACGATGCGGATTGTGTCCATCTGTCCGAGCAATACAGAAATCCTTTATTATTTGGGGTTGGGTGATTGTGTCGTCGGGCTGGACGATCACTCTGACTGGCCCCCGGAGTGGCAGCATCTGCCCCGAGTAGGCCCGGACCTGACCATTGACATGGAAAAAGTCCAAGCGCTTCAGCCTGACCTGGTGATTGCTTCTCTTAGTGTGCCCGGCATGGAAAAAAACGTGGAGGCCTTGCAGTCTCTTTCTATCCCACATATCGTCCTCGATCCACAGCGTCTCTGCGATATTCCCCGGGATATCCGGCTGGTGGGGGAGGCCACGGACAGAATCGTTCAGGCGGAGCAGCTGGCCAGCGATTTTGTCGAAAAAGCAGAAACCATCAAACAAGTGGCACAATCCTCCGGCTACCGTCCCAAGCTCTACTGGGAATGGTGGCCCAATCCGATCTATACTCCCGGTCGGGAAAACTGGCTGACAGATGTCAGCGAAATGGCCGGAGCTGTCAATGTTTTTTCCAACTATGACGTCCCCAATGTCAAAGCCACCCGTGACATGGTACTGGAGCGGGACCCCGATCATATCTGTGTCGTCTGGTGCGGGATCGAGCTTCGCCGGATCAAACGGGAGATGATCACCGACCGCCCTGAATGGGCCCGGATGACGGCAATCCAGAAAAAGCAGGTGCATCTTCTGGAAGAAGGATTGTACTGCAGGCCCTCTCCCCGGATTCTGGAGGGATTGGAGCAACTGGTAGCCTTGATCCATCCCGAGTTGTCTGTGTAGCGGTTTCGTGTTAGTAACCGGGTGACCGCTCCGATTTGTTCCACTCCTAAAGAAAAAAGGATTTGCCTGGCTATCTTGAGTCAAGCAAATCCTTTTTCGTCTGGTTGATCGACAAACTGCCTGATTGGTTATTGTATCGGGTCAGCCATCGCGGCGATTCCCTTTTCATTGAGCCGCTGCATCATCGTTTCCGTTACTTTTCCTTCTCCGCGACGGACGACGTATACATCCACGGCCTTCTTCCCCCACTGCTTGTAGACATCCTGCTTGGTCTCAAAATAGAGGTCAATTTTATGGCCGCGAATCGCTCCGCCTTTATCCGCCACAACACCGTAGCCGTAGCCGGGGATGTACAAAACCGTTCCCAGCGGAAACACGCGCAGGTCGGCGGCTATCGTTGAATATTCGTCACGACGTACTTTTACGCCGGAATAGGTAATTCCGTAAGAAGGATGGGTCGGATGCTTCCCGGTTGATTCAAATCCGGCGTAATAACCGGTCGCCACTACGCGAACCTTGGGGTATTGCTCCAGCACGGCATCAGCCTTGTCGATCACCTGACTAAATGAACTGGTTGAGACGGCCCGTTTTTTAATAACAAGCTGCCCTTCCCGGGTTTCACGGATTCCATATGTGGTCTGAACAGAGCGATCATTGATGGCAGGATACCCGAGACCATCGCTTGCAAAGCCTGTCAGAACAATGACAAAAAGCAAGATAAAACTAACCAAGCGCTTTCCATTCATTCTGTAAAATACCTCCTCTCGGTACTAATCTTGTCCACGAGAAGAGGAAACTATACACAAATTCAACCAGAAGCTGAAATATTCAGCATAGTCATATGAACGTTTCAATGTAGAACGGTCGAAAGAAAACAGCAAAATATCATATTTTGACGGACTGTGATTCTTCAGAATGTTTCCGTGGTTTCATAACAAAAGCACCCCCGATCAAAAAGGCGCCGCTCACATAAAAGACAGACACGACGCCGATCCAGCCGCCTACCGCTCCGAAAAAGACGGGAGCAATAAGCTGTGAAAGTCGATTCGTCATTAAGCGAATGCCAAGCACTTCCCCTGTTCGTGCTTTTGGCGAGGCATTATACGTCGTCGTCATTGAAATAGGCTGCCCGCATCCCAGCCCTACTCCCATCAAGCAACTAAGAATACAAAAAAGGATAACGTTCGTGGATAGGGCAAATATGAGAAAAGAAGCACCTGCGAGAAAAATCGAAGTAAATAAAAATGCATAATTGTTGGATATCCCCTTATTTTCAGAATATTTATAAGGTCAAAATATAACAGACTGTCCGAGGATTGGCAATAAGGGATTTCGAAAACTATTTCCGCGGATCAAAAAAGCTGCCCCTCAAGTAGTCGTTCTACTCAAAGGGCAGCTTTTACTTTCATTAAAACATCCGATATCCTTTTTTCCGCAGAGTCTGGATCGTCCAGCCGCTGGCAATCGAACCAGCCATCCCGAAGCCGAGAATGATGGAATCCCAGACACCAGGGACGATGCCTTTATAGATCAGGGCACCTACGACGACACCGCACACGAGAATCACGGGCATCCAGGTGGTCCGCAAAATCATATTTATAATAAAGCCGATGCCAAACCCCAAAACAGCAAACAAGACAACAGAAACGACAAATTGCAGCAAGCTCATGAGCTTTTTAGACCTCCTGCTCTATCCCACAGATCGGGTCAGGCCGCAGCCTGCACCTTTTATTCGCTTTTAAGTGTATCGAAATCAGGAGCACAGGTCAATAAAAGAAGCCGATTGTCATCGGCTCGTCAATTCTTTGGTTCGTTCCCTCTTCTCACTCATGCGTTATCGTGTGCCGGCTGCAGCGGACGGCTCCTCCGAGTGGGCACCAGAGCCCTCACATCCTGGGCAGTCTTCCGTCCCTCCCAGCAGCAGTTGAAAATAGCCTTGTCCTTTGCAGTATGGGCATTGCTCCTGCTCTTTTCTCATGATGATCGCTCCTTTCACCAGTTGCCGGGTTTTTGTCAAGCCGACTTCTCGCCATCAAGTTTACTCATTATTCTGATTTTTTTGATGTATCTTACTATAACAGAAAAGGAAACTATCGTTCAAATCGGAAAAAGAGAGAAAATATAGAAAAAAACCGCTATGTAAGCGGCAACAACGCATGTTATCTTCCTCATGCTCATGATTTTGAGAAGATTTTATACTGGGTGTATTGAAAAACGGGATCGATGGGATATTCCTTGCCGCCCATTCCCTGCTCTCTGTCCCGATACTGGGGCAAAACAATTTTCAGATAGGTGGAGGAAAGCGGGTCCTGCAAAAGCTGCTCGATCGGCAGAAAGAGAGCGGTTTCGATCTCCCCTTCCTGCGGACGGGGCTCGCCGCTCACATAATCCATCCAAAAGACAACCATGTTGTCGCTGATCGTATCACGGATCACCCCGGAACGCACAGCCGCCAGCTGGCGGACCACTGCTGTCACACCGGTTTCCTCCAGCACTTCCCGGACAGCCGCATCGTCGACGGTTTCGCCCGGTTCCACGAATCCGGCCGGAAAGGACCATTGCCCTTTGAGACCCCCGTAGGTTTTTTTCACGACTAGGGCTTCTTCCCCGCGGATGACGATTCCACAAGCACCCAGCCATACATCGCTTCGTTTCACGTTGTCCTCCCCTTTCTTTTGCCAGTATAGCTTATTCCTGCGAGCGAAGGGAACTGTGCTTCTCTAGCTCGGCGGCTGCTGCTATCGTCTGTCCGCTGTCCTTGGTCAGGTACGCGGCTGTCGATGAAAAAGCATGTTGTCAGTACGCGGCTGTTGGTGAAGAAGCATGTTGTCAGTACGCGGCTGTTGGTGAAGAAGCATGTTTCCCTGCTCTGCTCCGTTCTCCGCCCCGCTAGGAAGCGTGCAAGGTCCGCTCCTCAGCGGTTGGCGGGGGTTCGCAAAAGCAGCCTACGCTTCGAGGTCATCCCACGTTGCGCCCCTGTTTCCCGCCAACCACTGCTCCGCTCGGCAGAGCTCCGCAAAGTCGCAACGCAGGGAAACATGCTTCTTCTGCGAGCTGTAGGTATGATTTGAATGCGGTTCAAAGATGATTGTAAACTGTTTTTCAAGGCTTCTTGCCCCACGGCATCGTTGATAGGAAATAAGGTTCGGAGAAAGCAAAAATGAATGAAAAAATCCCCTGACTATAAAAGCCGGGGGATTCACTGTCAATCAATCGTCATCCTCATCCAACAGGCCGTGATCAATCATGTAACGCAGGTTTTCCCTGTCCCGTTCGCGGCCTTTTTCCTTCAGCCGATCAATGGCCGGGAGAATGAGAATGTCAACTTCCCGCTGAACATGATGGGCCAGATCGTGGCGTCCCTGGTCTTCCAGATACGCGCCAACGTCCATCAGCGCATTGTAGCGCTCCATCTCTTCGCGTGTCATCAATCCTCTTACCTGAATACTGGCGTGGCGCATAAGGAGCTCCTTTTTACAGGCGCACTTTTTTCAGAGCGAGGCCAGGACCGCCGATTTTGTACAGATAGCGCAGGTCGCTCGCTTTTTTCATCAGTGCTGCTGTGCTTCCGAAGAGTTTTTTGGTGCCGACCATACCGATTCCCTCGCCTTTTCCAAGCGATGCCAGCGAGCCCATGAGAGCCGGCTTGAACGGCATCATAACTTCCCCGCGAATGAGAGCCGCCAGGTTGTCACCCAACGCTTCCCCTTCTTGTACGGCGATTTGGGCAGTCGGCGGGTACGGGCGACCTTCGTCATTGAAGATCAGGGCGCAGTCACCTACGACAAACACGTTGTCGTAACCAGGCGCACGGAGGAATTCATCAACCTTGACGCGGCCGCGCATGACTTCAAAGCCGGATTTTTCCACGATGCTGTTTCCGCGAACACCAGCGGCCCAGACAACCGTCTTTGATTTGATCTCTTCGCCCGTAGCCAGAAGGACGCCATCCGGGGTGCACTGCTTGATTGCTGTGCCGATCATGAACTCAACGCCTTTATTGCTGAGTACATCTACCGCATAAGTCACCAGCTCAGGGTCGAAACCGGGAAGAGCCGTCGGGGCAGCTTCAATATTGTAGATTTTCACCAGACTTGGATCGACGTCGAATTCTTGGCACAGCTCAGGAATACGGTCCGCCAGTTCACCGCTGAACTCGATACCGGTAAAGCCAGCTCCGCCAACGACAAAGGTCAGGTAATCCGTACGATGCGGTTCCATTTTGAACTTCGCAAACATATACTCGATATGCTCGCGGATTTGACGAACGGCGTTGATGCTGCGAATGCTGAAAGCGTATTCTTTCAAGCCTTCAATACCGAATGTCTCCGGCTCGCTGCCAAGGCCGATCACCAGGTAGTCGTAGCTGAGGACGGTTCCGCTGTCCAGCGTAACAGTGCGTTCTTCTGGCTGGATGGACTTCACGGTGTCCTTGACGAAATCGATTTTGTTCATGTCAATGATTTGATCCAGGCTTACGCGGGCGTGGTCAGCAGGTGCTGTTCCCGCAGCCGGTTCATGCAGCCAGGTCGTGATGTAATGGTAGTTGTGTTTGTTGACCAGCGTGATTTCCGCTTCATTATAGTTCAGTTTTTTCTGCAGATGCAGTGTGGTCAACAGCCCACCGTATCCGGCGCCGAGAACGAGGATTTTGGGTGTACTCATGGATATCCCTTCCATTTCATGAATGATAGTCATCCCGGTAAGTTTGTGCGAAATTTCACGTGATTGGATACGCTTAAGATTCCCAAATTGAGCGCGAATAAAATAACGGAATTATTGCCATGTCACATCCTATGCGACAATCTGTGAAAAATGGCACAACCGATGGGATAATAAAATGTGTCAATTTTATAACATTCAAAACCATCTTATTCGGAATCGACAATATTTGCAAGCCATATTTGCCCAAGGAATGTTCTTTTCTTTCGCTTTTTTTCATTTCTAAGTATGGGTATAATAGGAAAGGATGCGTTCAGAATATTTCGGAGGTGCTGAGATTGAATTTTCTGCAAAAGGACGAGCAAGTATACGACATTACGATCATCGGTGGGGGGCCGGCTGGCCTATTTACAGCCTTTTATGGCGGAATGCGTCAGGTAAGTGTAAAAATTATCGAAAGCATGCCCCAGCTCGGCGGCCAGCTTTCTGCCCTATACCCGGAAAAATACATCTATGATGTCGCCGGGTTCCCGAAAGTATTGGCGCAAGACTTGATCAATAATCTCAAAGAACAATTGTCTCGTTTCAATCCGACAGTCTGTCTCGAAGAAAAGGTAGAAAATGTGATAAAACAAGCAGACAACTCATTCGAAATTACCACGGACAAAGGAATCCACTACTCCCGCGCTGTCATCATTACGGCAGGAGTCGGCGCTTTTGAACCGCGGAAATTAGAGCATCCAGACGCCGCGAAATATGAAAAATCCAACCTGCACTACTTCGTCACCGATCTGAACTCCTTTAAGGGACAACGCGTAGCCGTCATCGGCGGCGGTGACTCGGCAGTTGACTGGTCCCTCATGCTGGAGCCGATTGCCAAGGAAGTCACCCTGATTCACCGCCGGGACAAATTCCGCGCCCACGAACACAGTGTCGAGCTGCTCATGTCCTCCAAAGTCAATGTCACGACACCATACGAGATCGAAGCTTTGCATGGCGACGAGAAAATTGAACGCCTGACCCTGGTCAACGCAGTAACAAAAGAAGAAAAAGAATTGGAAGTGGACGCCGTCATCGTCAACTTCGGTTTTATTTCCTCACTGGGCCCGATCAAAAACTGGGGATTGGAGCTGGAGAAAGGCTCGATCGTAGTCAACTCCAAAATGGAGAGCAATATCCCCGGCATCTATGCCGCAGGGGATGTCAGCACATACCCTGGCAAGGTCAAGCTGATTGCCGTCGGTTTTGGCGAAGCCCCCACAGCCGTCAATAATGCGGTGGGCTACATCAATCCAGACGCCAAACTGCAGCCTGGGCACTCCTCCAGCATGGACAACTTTAAATCCTGAACGCAATCGCACATCGACGAATCCGCATCTCGCGTCCTGTCTGCCTGCAAGGCGACAGGGCGTTTTTTGTTTCCCGGACGACTCCCTATTAAAGCTTCCGCCCCATCTTCAGTACTCATGAATAGAGACAGCCCCGCCTGTACAAAGTAGGAAGAGAATGGGACCCCAAAAGGAGTTGTACGCCAGATGGTTCATCTCTGCCCTGTTTGCAACGGATTGATTGCGCTTCATGAGGAGTGTCCCTATTGTGTCGGGCCATTGGACGACAGCGGCCGCCTCTACGACTACTATGAAAAATACAGCCCCTACAGGGAGATTGATGATGCCAAACTGAGCAACGGCGTGTCGGACGCCCTTCACCATCACTGTCTGCATCTCGGCTGGTGTACACAGTGCAATCGGGAGCATGTGCTTGCCGTAGAGGAATGGGATGAGGCTGCCTTGTTTTTTTATGCAGATAAGTAGGGTTTCGGCCTTCCACCCAGACGACAAAAAGGACGAGACTGGTTAGCCGCGTCCTTTTTGTCGTGCAGAAGATTCCCTTTTCTTTTCACCGCTGCGGTCAGCCTTGTCAACGCATCTCGCAGGATTACTACTTCTTCTTTTCCCCCAGTTTTTTGGCCAGATGCGTGTTTACCTCTTTCACCTCAGCCAAAAGCTTGGGCATCACTTCTTTGATCTTGGCAGCATCTCCCGATTCAATTGCAGCGTGAAACTCTTTATGGATTTCCCGATGCTTTTCTTTCAGCGCCCGCCAGGATTCCATTTGCTGTGTTCTCTGTTCCGGTTTTTGTGCCGGGTTTTCTTTCTTGTTTTCCCTTTGAGCCCGGTACGCATCTTTTAGCCGCTTCTGTTCTGCGAGCGCCGCTTTCCACTCATTGACGCTCTCAGGCGTATATTTTTCCGCGAGCAGCGTCATGTACATCTGGCGGTGAACACCTTTGAATGGCAGATGCCCTTTGTATTTGTGAGAGCCTTCATGTCCTTGGTGATGTTCTCCATGCTCGTGATACTGACCCGTCTCTGATACCGGCACCTCCGGCTGTGCTCCTTCTGCCTGCACCCATGTTGGCACGGTCAATCCGACGAGCAATACTGCTGCAAAAAGACTGTTTTTCCAATGCTTCATCAACAAATGCCCTCCTTGTTCTCAGATCTCCATCGTCTCTTCCAAAGGACCCTCCAACGAGTCATTCTCCCTGATTTGGGAAGTGGGCTCCAGCGGACCGCCCGCTCTGCCCTGCTGCGGGTCCGGTTCGCTTCTGTCCAGGCCGAGTAGTTTGACCAGTCCCATCTGCTCTAAGTCCTGCTTCGTTTTCGGCGTCCCATACCGGTAGATCATGCGATAGATTTCCCGCAAATTGTCATCGTACTCGTCATTGTCTTCGTCGGGCAAATCGGTCCACAAAGTGTGTCCATCACGCATCCACATCATGTAATCACCATGTACGCAGTGATTGAACAAATCGCGGATCATGCCCGCCTGCACCGGGGTTGTCTCAATCTCAAAATCGTAACTGGCTTCCCCTTTGACATCCCGAATCTCCGCCACCGTCGTCCCGCTCTGCAAGGTAATATAGTACCGCTGCTTTTCCACGGAGTCACATCCCTCCTTTCTCCAGCTTTCTCCTTCTTACCATGCACTACGAAAAGGAAAAACATGTACATTTACGAGAGATAGTTTTTGAAAACAACGACTGCATTATGCCCGCCAAAGCCAAATGAATTGGAAATTCCCACGGAAAGTGCCGCATGCCGGGCCTGATTGGGTACATAATCAAGATCGCAGGCCGGATCAGGCTGTTCCAAATTGATCGTCGGCGGAATGATACCGTCGTTCAGGCTTTTGACCAAAGCAATCGCCTCTGCGCCTCCTGCCGCTCCCAGCATATGGCCTGTCATCGACTTGTTCGCGGTCACCGGAATGCGGTAGGCAGCCTCGCCGAACAGTTTTTTGATCGCCTCTGTTTCCATGATGTCTCCGATCTCGGTGCTAGTGGCGTGGGCGCTGATCAGATCAACCTCTTCCGGTTGGATTTGCGCTTCGCGAAGAGCGGCTCGCATAGCCTGAAAAGCACCCAGCCCCTCGGGATGCGGCGCGACCATATGGTAGGCATCGGAGCTGGCTCCATAGCCGATCACCTCTGCGTAGATGCGGGCCTCCCTTTTCTGCGCGTGGGCCAGCGACTCCAGAACCAGAATGCCGGCTCCCTCTGCCATGACGAACCCGTCTCGTCCCAAATCAAACGGACGGCTCGCTTTTTCCGGCTCGTCATTTCTGGCAGAAACCGCAGTGGCATTGCTGAAGCTGGCCAGGGCAATATCCGTGACCGCAGCTTCGCTCCCGCCCGCGATCACCACATCCGCTACCCCTGCCCGAATCAAGCGAAAGGCTTCCCCGATCGCCGTATTTCCGATAGAGCAGGCTGTCACCGGTGACAGCATCGGGCCCTGCGCACCAAAACGGATACTGATCATGGCCGCTGCCATATTGGAGATCATCATCGGAACCAGCGTCGGGCTGACGCGTCCAGCCCCCCTCTCGTGCAGCAGCGCATCCTGCTCCAGCAAGGTCTGGATGCCGCCAATCCCTGAGCCGACATAGACACTCAATTTTTCCTTGTCCACTTTTTCCGGATCGAGTGCGGCATCCTCCCACGCCTGCTCGGCAGCTGCCATGGCAAACTGGACAAAACGATCCATCCGCCGTGCCTCCCTGCGGCCAAACCGCGCCTCCGGATCGAAATCACGCACCAGCCCGGCCATTTTTGACTTAAACCCCGAGACATCAAAAGTATCGATCAGGCTGATCCCGGATCTTCCTTTCACCAATTGATTCCAAAACGCAGGGACATCATTTCCCAGCGGAGAGATGATCCCCATTCCCGTAATGACGACTCGTTCCATTTACTCTGCCTCCCTGATACATATTTCTAGGAGTAATCCTGTCACAACACTTATCCTATTACAAGTTGTCAGTTATACTGGTATAAAAAGTACCCGGTTCCTGATCGAAAGGCGGTATGAAGACATGAATAACCAAGCGAGATTGCAAGCCTTATCCGCTTTTTTAAAAACACAACGGGCCAAAATCCAGCCGGAATCAGTCGGTTTTCCTGTCGGGACGCGCAGAAGAACGCCTGGTTTGCGGCGCGAAGAGGTGGCACAGCTTGCCGGTGTCAGCCTGACCTGGTATACCTGGCTGGAACAGGGACGCGACATCCGCGTATCTGCATCGGTACTGGATGCGATCGCCTCTACACTGCAAATGAACGCCGATGAACGAAAGTACCTGTTTGATCTGGCTTATGAGGGAGGCGGCGGTGTCGCGACGTTGCGTGAAGAACAGCCGGAGGTGCCTCCCTCCCTGCAGCGGATCGTACAGGAGCTGCGTTACTGTCCCACGATCATCTCGGATCGCCGCTACCAAATTGTCGGCTGGAACGAAGCGGCTTCCCATGTGTTCCTCGACTTTGACCATATCCCCGCCGAGGAGCGCAATTTGATCCGGCTTCTGTTCACCCGAAAAGAGCTGCAGCGGCTGGCTGTCAACTGGGAGCATTTTGTCAGCGGCTTTTTGGCGATCTTCCGGGCCTATTACGGCCAATACGTGGAGGACGAATGGTATGAGCAATTCCTGGAGGAAATGAAAGCGATTCATCCCGATTTTCATCGCCTGTGGGAACAAAGCCGGGTCAGCTCGGCGCCTGAGGTCTTGATCGAGTTTCGCCATGCCAAGGCCGGGAAAATGCTGTTTCATCTGACCTCTTTGCAGGTGCAGGGCGATACCGATTTGCGCTGCAGCGTCTACACCCCGGCTCCTGATTCCCCCACGGAAGGGAAGCTCAAAAAGCTGATGGAACGATCAGGAAAAATTTTGTAACCTTTTCCGGTTTCATACGAATAACGCATGTGAGCAAGAAGCAGAAAAATTTCTCTGGAGGATGCGAAAAAGGCCCCAGTAGTTCATTTCTTGTATCCGATAGGAAAAAGCAAACCTCCCCCGCTTTATTTGCGGTACAGGAGGTTTGCTTTTGCTTTGTAGAAACCTGTTTTTTGCTTCACCAGTTTGCTCGATTTTGAGCTCTCCCAAAACTGTTCTGTCTTTGCGCTATTTTTTCAGCAGTTGCTCAATCGCAAAGGGAAGCAAATCCGGCATTGTCTCAAACGCGCTTGTCACATCTAGCCTTTCTGTCCATTTATGCGCATCCTTGCCGAATGGGCCCAGATTCATGACCGGCATGTTCAAGGCAACCAATTCGCGGATCGGGAGCGCGTATCCCTTTTCCCAAAGAGGCATGTTCTCTACCAGAGGCTGGATGCTTTGCGCGGCTTCGGGCAGTCCCGTATAGCTCAAATCGGACAATCCCGCGAAGTAATACTGATGCTTTACCTCCAGGTGATGCCTGTCTTCTGCCCGCTTGATCACGTCCTCGACAACCTGCCGAATGCGCTCGTCATGGCGAGAGCTGACCGGCGGATAATACGGAGGTGCGTAAAACAGAACGATCATCGGAGCCAATTCCTTGCACAACAGCCCCAGCTCATCGATCAGACGAATCGTCACTTCACGGTCATCCATGTCGCCCCGGTTGGCCATCACCTCGGCCTGGATGCTCTCCACTTTTTCCCGACCGATCTTGTCGATCAGATAGGCCAGCAGTTCTTCGTATTGCAGCACCTTTACCTTCATCGAAATCGGTTCCGAGCGGTTCATGCTGGCGAAAACCGCCGCACGTGCCGCGTAATCCTGCTCGATTTTTTCTGCTGTCCGCTCGGCAAGCTGGCGAAGCTGACGAGTTACCTCGTCAATCGACTTTTCCATCAGAAACAGATTGAACAGCGCTACCGCACGATCGGGAATCTGTACGGAGTATTCCTTTTTCAAATCCTTCTGCTGCAAGCTGGTCGGCGGCGGCGTCACTTCCTCCTCCACCCTCTCGCAAAAATCGGTATTCAGCTCCAGCTCGACAGCGAGGCGCGAGGCCATCAGGTTTGCGTTCAGGCCGGAAAACGGTTCACCCACATGTGTCTCTTTTCCGTAGCAGTAAAAGCCAGGCAGCACCTTTCCCAGCGAGCCGCTGTAAATGTAGGTATTTTCATCACCGGGATACGCGGAGAAAACCGGCTCGCAGTTCAGGCAGGCATGATAGTCCAGCCCATGGACTTCCGACAGCGCAAGCAATACGGGTACGGCTGCCCGCATCCCGAGCGAGTTGACTTCCTCATCCGGCACGGTGACAAGCAGCAGATTTCCCTCAAATTCTCCTGCACAAGCCCGCTCCAGCATCGACATCTGCAGAGCAAGCCCCGCCTTCATATCCATGGAGCCCCGGCCAAACAGCCACTCCCCTTTGGCCAGATCCTGCTGAACGAGCGGCGGCAGCATCTGTTGATTTTGCAGATAAGCCTCCGTCAAGCCCTTCAAATCAAAGGCCAGCGGTTTCCACTCCCCAAAGTCCTGCACATCTACAACGTCAAAATGACTGACCAGGACAACCGTGGGACGAACCGCTTCCGCTTTTTTGACAAGCGCTGTTACAAAATAACGACCATCGCCTGTCGGATTTAACTGGACATACTCCGGATTTTCCTGAAAGTAGGGCAGTGTTCGAAGCTCGTCGGCAATGACCGCTGCCAGCTCCACCTCTGCCTTTGAACCTGTAACCGAGGGGGAGTGCACCAGCTTTGCCAACAGTTCGATCAGTTGTTCCTTTGTCTGCCATTTCCCTGCATTCACCATCGTCAACCCCTCAACTTTCCGTATTGTGGAATCGTTTTCTATATCATGGATAAAAAATAGGGGCCGCGGGGCCTCTTCCTCTATCAGGTATTCCCGATCAAGACCGAGATTTCCTCCGCCGCCTCCTTTACTTTTTCAATCAGCATGGGCAGCCTCTCCTCGGTTATGCGGAAAGAAACAGCATTGATCGAAATGGCTCCCATCACCTTTTGGTGCCGTCCCAAAATGGCGACACCAATGGCTGTCGTTCCCTCGGTGCGCTCCCCGGAGCTGATCGCATATCCGTTTGTTCGGATGTCGGCGAGCTGTCGGTAAAAGTCGTCTCTCTGTTCTTGCGGCAGAAGCTGCTGGATAGTCCGCTCTAGCTCCACTTTGGGCAAAAAAGCCAGCATTGCCTTGTTCGGCGCTCCTACAGTCAACGGTATCCGGTCGCCCAAATTTTCCGCGACCCGCAGCTTCAACGGGCTTTCCACCTTTTCAATCAGGATGGCATCACGTTCCCCCATAATATTGAGGCAAATGCTTTCCTCCACTTCCCGGGCAAGCCTCTCCATCACAGGTCTGGCGACAAAACGGAAGTCGATCTTGTCGAGCATCCGCATCCCGATGGTGATCCAGGTATAGCCGATGCGATAGTGCTTCGTCACAGGGTCCTGGCTGGTCAACCCATGCGAGATCAGGGAACCCAGGATGCGATGAATCGTGCTGAGGGGAAGGTTGGTCGCCTGTGACAGCTCAGAAATGGACCAGTCTGATTTCGTTTCGTCGGAGACAAGTACCGAAATGATTTCCATTGCTCTGTCGATTGACTGTACCATAGCTAACTCCCCATCCTACACTGATTGTGATACTTCCGCCTGGCCCTGCTTCTTTTTCCGCGTGGACCCGGTATTCAAGCGGTTTTCCAAACGGTTTACCACATACGTGAAGATGAGCACCAACGCGAGATAGTAGATCCCGACGACCATATAGGTTTCCAGCTGGCGGTAGTTGGACGCCGCTTCACTCAAGCCGGTTCCCCACAAATCCTGCATCCCCACGTACGCGACCAGGGACGAGTCCTTCAGCCCGATGATAAACTGGTTGCCCAGCGGCGGAATGGCTCGCTTGAAGGCTTGCGGCAAAATGATTCGACGCATGGCCAGACTCGTATGCATCCCCAGCGACTTTGCCGCCTCCATCTGCCCTCTGTCAATCGACTGGATGGACCCGCGGAAAATCTCGGAAATATACGCCCCGTTATGAACCGCCAAGGCAATCGCCCCTGCCCAAAACGAGGAGAGCGTGATCGCGCCGGAAATTCCGAAGTAGAGAACCGCAATCTGCACGATCAGCGGCGTTCCCCGAATAATCGTGATGTAGACATGAGCAATCGATTGCAGCAGCTTGGAGTTGGAGATGCGGAAAAAGGCGACGAGCAGCCCCACCCCGCACCCGATGATGAGGGAAATCACCGTCAATCGGAGGGTCAGCAGTGTCGCTTCCAAAAACAAGGGATAGCTGGACAGAAGGATGTCAAACATATTGGTTCACCCCGATTTTAAAAAATAGGGGCGTCCGAAATAGACGCCCGGCTGGTCACGGAAAGGGTTATTCACTTCCCAAAATGTTGCGTCCGAACCATTTCTCGCTGATTTTTTCGTAGGTGCCGTCCTTGATGATCTCGTCCAGCGCTTTGTTCACCTTCTCCATCAGTTCCTTGTCATCCTGACGCAGTGCGATGGCCTGATTGTCATGGCTGAGCGGTTCACCGATATCCTTGATCTTGTCCGGCACCTCTTTCATGTAGCGGAAGCCTACCATCTGGTCGGTAATCACCGCATCCAGACGGCCGGTGGAAATATCCATCAGCGCAGTTACGTCGCTGTCATAGGTCGTGATGTTGCTCTTGTCCGTCATCTTCAGCGCTTGCTGCTCGTAGCTGGATGCTTTTTGCACGCCGATCTTCTTGCCTTTCAAATCGTCGGCGGATTTGATCGTGTCATTGCCAGCCGCTACGAAGATTTGCGCCCCGGAGCGGTAGTAGACATTAGAGAACGCCACTGCTTTTTCACGATCGGGCGTAATCGTCAAGCTGCCGATCACAGTATCGTATTTTTTAGCCTGCAGACCCTGGATGATCGTTTCAAACGGGTTGGTGATTGGCACCGGATTCATGCCCATCTTTTCTGCCAATGCTTTCCCGATCTCCACGTCGAAGCCCATCAGCTCTCCGTTTTCTTTAAAGTTAAACGGCTTGTACACGCCGCTCATCGCATAGGTAAAGTCCGGCTTTTTCTCGTCTTTGCCAGCGGAACCCGTCTGAGACGACGAGCCACAGCCTGTCAGCGCGAGTGATCCCGCAAGCACGGTTGTCAGTAAAGCCAGTGTCCATTTCTTTTTTGTCATGGTAGTGCCCCCTTGTCTCTATCTTTATAGAATGCTGTTTAAAAACTGTCTGGTGCGCTCCTGCTGCGGGTTGGAAAAGAAATGAGCAGGCTCTCCCTGTTCGAGAATCTGACCGTTGTCCATGAACACGGCCCGGTCGGCCACTTCTCGGGCAAAGCCCATCTCGTGGGTTACGACAACCATCGTCATGCCCTCTTTGGCCAACTGCTTCATGACCTGCAAAACCTCCCCGACCAGCTCCGGGTCCAGTGCCGATGTCGGTTCGTCAAACAGCATAATTTTGGGCTTCATCGCCAATGCTCTGGCGATCGCCACCCGCTGCTTCTGTCCGCCAGACAGCATGTCCGGGTAGACGTCCGCTTTGTCCTTCATGCCCACTTTTTCCAAAAGGGCGTATCCTTCCTCTTTCGCTTGGCTGGGGAGAATCTTTTTCACGTAGATCGGAGCCTCGATCACATTTTCCAGAGCGGTCTTGTGAGGAAACAGATTAAAGTGCTGAAACACCATCCCTACTTCCGTCCGGAACTTGTTTAAATCTGTTTTTTTCGGGTCGATCAGCTGACCATTGATGCGAACCTCGCCCTTGTCATACATTTCCAGAAAGTTCAGACATCTAAGCAGCGTGCTTTTTCCTGATCCGCTGGCACCGAGCAGTACGACAACTTCTTTCTCGTTTACCGCCATGTCAACACCCTTCAGAACGGTTAACGAACCAAACGACTTGTACAAATTTTTCACTTCAATCACTCTGATGTTTGCCCCCCTTCCAGTCGACGCAATGAGTAACCATGCAGGTAAGTGCATACCATATACTTTTCCGAATTGTGAAAATTGTTTCTGTTTTGATTATATTTATCGGACACCGATCTGTCACGACTTTTTTCACACATTGGTGAATATTTTTTTCGTTAATATTTCTCGTTCCATAAAAAATATGAATACATCAATCGTTTTTTGCAAAATTCTGTCATTTTTTGGAAACAGAAAAGACGGCTCCTGTCTTGTTCAGAAGCCACCTTTCCCCTCCCTGTCTACATGAGGGTATTCATTTGGTTTTAAGACGGAAAAACACCCCAACCGTTAAACGGCTGAGGTGCTTGGCACGAGAATAGGAGATTCTTGCCAGGTAAGATGCAACCTAGTTATGATTCATGTACGGAATCCGTTTATTTTACAACCAGTGTGGCGACCATTTTGTCGTGGTCAGGACCGCACATGATGTTGCAGAAAATCTTGTATTCGCCTGCTTTGTCGATGGTAATGGTTTTGCTGCCTTCGTTTTGAATATCGAAGTCCAGGCCTTCAATACCGATGCCGTGGAAACCCTCTGTAGACTTGAAGTTGATGGTGATCGGTTCGCCCGCTTTCGCTTCGAATGTATCGCTGTTAAATTTCCAGTTGCTCGCTTCGATGCTGATTGTGTTTTCAGCAGATGCTGTCGCAGGAGCCGGTTGATCTCCTCCTGCAGCCGTTTCTTTTTTGTCTCCGCCACAGCCAGCCAGCGCTGCGGATACGACTACCGCCGAAATCAGTAAACCCCACGTTTTTTTCATAAGGAACCCTTCTTTCATGCAAATTCTGCAAGTTCTACAGTTCTATTGTAACGAAAAATGCAGTCCAGAATCTGGGAATCTGTGAACGAACTTTGACGAACCGGCGAACGATTGGTGAACTTTGGAAAGAAAAGGGTTACGACCGAAATACGCCCAAGTACTGGAAGACGCTTTTTCTGTAGCACTCCGGTTGGATGCCTCGTCAAATAAGCGTAAGAAAGAGGAGGTGATTCCCGTAGAACCGCTGGCCAAGAAAAAAGAACAGATCATTCGGGAGTGGGTGTCCCTGTACCACTCCCTGGTGTTTCGGACGATCTATTACTATGTAAAAAATAGAGCAACTGCCGAGGATTTGACCCAGGAGGTATTCGTCAAAGCCTACCAAAAATTTGAATCCTTCCGCGCAGAGGCTCGCCCCGAGACCTGGCTGTACCGGATTGCCATCAATACCGCAAAGGATTACTTAAAATCATGGAATCATCGCAAGACGATCCTTACGTCTACCTTTTTTGAAAATAACGCCTCTGAGTCGATCGAGCACCAGATCATGCAGCAGTTCCAAAACGATGAGCTCGTCCGGACGGTGATGGCGCTCCCGACCAAGTACCGGGAAGTCATCGTGCTCTACTATTTTGAGGAGGTCAAATCGCCGGAAATTGCCGAGCTTCTTGGCGTAAAGGAATCGACCATACGCGTCAGGATATCGCGCGGATTGGAAAAGCTCAGACAATCTTTGAAAGGAGGAGATCATGATTGGATATCCTTGAGCAACAGCTAACCAACCGAAAAGAGCTTGTCCATCAGGCTCTCAGACTCACACCAGAAGAAGCACGCAAGCTCGAGCAGCGCACCATGGCTTCTCTGACAGCATCGCAAACCAAGGGAAAGCGAAGCTTCGCTCGTCAATGGGCGCTGGCCGGCATCGCTGTCGCGGCTGCCCTGTTTCTCTGGATACAGCCTTTTTCTCTGCAGCCCGATACCGATCCCGGGCAGCATTTGACCGCTCCTCCTGAACCCTCTCCTTTTCGCGCGACTTCTCCTGGCCATGAACTGCCAACAGAGCCCAAACCAGCAGCTGTGTCCTGGCAGACAGAAGAAGAACGATTGGAGCTGTATCGGGTATTCGAGCTGGGGATGACCTACGACGAAGCCAAGAGGCTTTTCCCCGAGCTTGGCGAACTGGGGCCTCAAGGAGGTCTGGAAGGACTGGGGGAAGCCGGGTTGCATGAAGCAACCATGCCGGTTGTTTTGGGAAATGAGCAGGCAGTGCTGTCGCTTCATTTTCAGAATGGCTTCCTGTACGCGGCCCGCTATCAGATCGAAAGCAGAGATGAACAGAAAGTCCAACAGTTGAAAAAAAATCTGGAGGCCTTCTATGCCCCCGCTTTTGGCTCGCCAACAGCAGAAAAGATAGAAAGCGGAGACAGCTTGGCATGGGGTCCTTACTTTAATCTTGCTCTGACGAAGAACTACGATGGCCGCTTCTTCCTCGTATGGGGCATGCAAGGAGGCGAGCCTGGTTTGGAGGAGCTGTACCGCGAACGAGAATTTACAGTCCAGGAGGCCGTCGACTTGGCCCTGGCAAATAAACGGGAGTTTCCTTCCAACACAGGTGAAGCAAAAGTGGTCCCTGTCAAAGGCATCCCCGAAACCGTGGCAACCACTACGCTAAGGACAAAAGTAAAGCTTCTGTACCGCGGTGACTACCTCGTCCGTTTTGAACGAATCTGGACCGTCAAGGACAAGAACGGTCAGGATCAACAGCGCTCCAGCGTATGGTCCTATCAGGTGACCGAAGAGGGAGGAGCAAAGCTGGCGGAAAGCCGGGATATCGACCAGTCAATGATGGACTACCTGAACGCTTTCACCTCGCGAAAAGACTGAGCAACGCAAATAGAACGCATGAATGCAGTCGAAAACCTTCGGCACTCCGGTTGGGTGTGGCAAGTTACGTGAAATCGGTTCGATTTGGGGTTTACGGTCCGGCCAATCGCCTGATTGTGGAGTCCCTGCAACTGGCATCGCCTGGCTTTGCCGGGAACTTTGCTACTGGCAATCGGCCCGCTTCGTCTTGACGACGCGTACCAAATCCTCTACCCCAATCCAGTGCGCCTCCCAGTCATTGACCAGCTTGAACTGTTTGGTCAAGGGATCGATTTTACGCACGACCCCCCATGCCGTTTCCACTATGCCCAGTCCGTCTGCCTGCTCACGGAACCAGGAGACCGTAATGGCGTAGTCATATTGCGTCGAATCATAGACGCGGAAGCACATTTCGCCAAAATCGTCCTCGTCCACGACCGGTCGCTGCGCAAGCTGTGGTGCCATGAGCGGGGACGTCACGGTTTCCATGTAACCTGACGTTGCCGACCCTGGATTGTGGCGGTCCCTTTGCAGACAATCTGAAGACGCTTCGAAGTTCTTTTCCATTCCGATACCCTCCAACAAGAACATTTGTTCCTATTTTACTCTCATTTTCGGAATGTGCAAGGACAAAAATAACCAAAAACCTCTCCGGTATCTCGCGCATTTGATCTGACGCAAGTCCGGAGAGGTTTTTTCATTGTTTGACTTTCAAATATAACCGTTTTTGACCGTTTAGTCGTCGCACTTCTCTTCCTTGCCCGCAGCCAGTGCCGTTTTGAACGACGACCCGCAGCCGCAGGAAGCGATCGCGTTCGGGTTATGGATAGAGAAGCCCCCGCCCATCAGCGATTCCTTGAAGTCGATCTCTGTGCCTTTGATATATAGGTAGCTGTCTTTGTCGACAACAATCTTGACTCCATTCTGCTCGAAGGTTTGGTCCCCTTCTTTGATCTCCTGATCCCAGCCCATGCCATAGGTAAAGCCACTGCAACCGCCGGGACGGACTCCTACACGCAGAAACAGGTTCGGATTTTCTTCCGCCGCCAGCATTTCTTTTACCTTCAGGGCGGCTTGCTCGGATATGGTAATCATACATTTCCCTCCTTGTCAGCCGTTTTTACTAGGTTGCGGCGTTCTCCTTTCAGTATACCTAAGAAACAGCCCTGCCCTCAAGACTGCATTACACTTTGCTGGCGCCCGAAAACGGACAGCAAAAAAAGAGGGTCTCCCCTCCTATGCAAAATGAGCCTTTTGATCCAGAAAGTAAAAGCAGTAAGCCGGATTTTTTTTACCTACCTTGGACAGATTATGATCTATTTGGTTCAGTTCGTTGTGCAGTTGATCAATTTGTTTACTATACTCCAAGACTTCTGGATGATCCAACCCAAACTCTAACCCCATACTAACCATACGCTGTCGAAGGAGTTCAATTTTCTCAAGCAAAACTTCCCGCATTGCTGAAGCTCCTCCTAAAATTTTAAGGCTTTCGTACCTTTATTTTACAAGATACAAAGGCATTAGGCAAACAAAATTTCCTTAAATAACCATGAAAGATCTGGAATTTTGCCGACAATTGTAAGATTTTTACAGTTTCTGTTTCTTAGAACTTCTGATATTGTTCGTCTATCGGAAGAGGTTTATAATATAGATGCTTTTGTTCTACTTTCGGAAAGTTTAACTTCGCTAACGCGTTAAATGACGAAAGTACAAGAAAAACTAAGGCTTTCGCTATTGGACTTGGCGATAAGCCAGGTTTTTCCAATCGGAGAAAAACGACAACATCAATGGTATGAGTACTTATTGGAGAAGGGAAGTGTTTGATATGGCACTCGACACCCTTGTGATTCAGGACAAGAACCTGACCGATATTGCGGCCAAAGTCATGAGCGGCGAGCGTCTCACTCTGGAGGACGGGGTCACTCTGTTTAACTCCCATGACCTGCTTACCATCGGCCAACTGGCCAATCTGGTCAATCAGCGGATAAACGGTGACAATGTTTACTTTATTCAAAACATGTACATCAATCCTACCAACGTCTGTGAAGCGCATTGCAAATTCTGCGGATTCCGTCGTGACGAGGGAGAAGATGGCGCTTACACGATGAGCCAAGAAGAGCTCCTTCATTATGTAGAAACCCGCTACCACGAAGGCATTCGCGAGTTTCATATCGTAGGCGGTCACAACCAGCACCAGCCGTTTGATTACTATCTCGACAACATCCGCACGCTGAAAAAGGCCTATCCACACGTGACCATGAAGGCTTACACCGGTGCGGAAATCGAATTCTTTTCACGCATCTCCGGCCTGTCTATTCAGGGCGTGCTGGAAGAGCTGAGAAAAGCAGGCATCGAGAGCTTGACGGGTGGAGGCGCAGAGATCCTGACGGAGCGCTACCGTCTGAAAATGAGCCCGGAAAAAGCGACGACGGACATGTATCTGCAGGTTCATCGCACCGCTCATCAAATGGGAATGAAAACGCACTCTACCATGCTCTACGGCTCCATCGAAACGCTGGAAGAGCGCGTCATCCACATGCTCCGTCTGCGCGAGCTGCAGGATGAAACCAACGGCTTTCTGGTCTTTATCCCGCTGGCCGTCCAACCGATCAAAGCGACTGCCGGTATTAAACGCCGCAACTCCGCTATTGACGATCTCAAAACCATGGCAATCAGCCGCTTGATGATGGATAACTTCCCGCATATCAAGGCGTACTTTATCAACATCGGTACCCAGCTGACCCAGATCTCCCTCACCATGGGGATGTCCGATGTGCACGGAACCCTGATCGAGGAGCGCATCAGCCACTCCGCAGGTGCTCTTACGCAGCAGGCCCTCACCGTAGATGAGCTGGTCTGGCTGATCAAGGGCGCGGGCAAGCGTGCGCTGGAGCGCGACACCTTCTACAACGTAGTGAAGGAATACTAAACCAAAAGGACTGTCCCTTTTGCAGATTTATTTTGCAAATGGATAGGCTCTTCCTTACAGTAGCAGGTTTAATGATTTCACCTGTATACTTAAAGGAGAGCATATCGACCAGGGACAGTCCTTCTTTTTATGTTACTCGTGGAGTTTTATGTTCCTCTTGGCGTTCTTGCTGACTTGCCCAGTGATGCCTGCTTTCCCCTTCATTCTCCGCTTTGCCCCTCTGGTCTTCGTTTCGCCGCTTCTTTCTTTGCTTTGCTCCGCAACGTTCCTTCCGGGTCAAAAGGGAAAGAGATCCTCCGCTTCCTCGTCTTCCTTCAGCTTCACTTTGATCTTGTTCAACAGCTCTTCCGCTGTTTCCGCCTGAATCAGCTCGCCGTTGACCAGTGCAAAGGGCAGCATATAGCACTCGCCGCAATAACCCAGGCAGCCGTATTCCAGCACATCCACATCCAGCTCCGGGTCATTTTCCAGCGCTTCCATAACTGACTTTGTATAGGAAGAAACGTTACTCGCGCAAAATTCTACTAAGGCCTTCATTTCTTATCACCTGCCATACTTGTCGGCTTCACATTTTCGTTCTATATTGTACCGCTTTTTCGGTGATAATTCAGTAACACAACTGCATACCTGATGGGAAAAAGATTCTGCTTGCAATTTGAGCAAAAGAGACTAACAATAGAGTGGGTGCTGTAAAATAACGGACAGAAGAAAGGATAGACCTTCTTATGAAACGACTTGTTATCCTTGGCGGAGGATACGGGGGTCTGCGGATTATTGAGCGCATCCTGTCCCCTGAGTTACCAGATGACGTCTTCGTCACGCTTGTGGACCGGATGCCGTTTCACGGTTTGAAGACGGAGTATTACGCTCTGGCAGCAGGCACGGAGCCGGAAATGGCCGTACGTGTGGCTTTTCCAAGCGATCCCCGGTTGACTATCAAGTACGGAGAAGTATCAAGTGTCGATCTGGATGAGAACATCGTCCATTTCACGGGCGGGGACTCGCTCTCCTACGACTGGCTGGTGCTCGCTCTGGGCTGTGAAGACCGTTATCACGATATTCCCGGAGCCGACGAGTTTACCCATTCCATTCAGTCGATGACCGCTACGCGCAATACTTACGCGGCCATCAATAACCTGAACCCCTACCGGACGGTGACGATTGTTGGCGGAGGGCTCAGCGGGGTGGAACTGGCTTCCGAGCTTCGTGAAAGTCGCCCAGACCTGAACATTCGTATTGTAGACCGCGGTGAAAGCATTCTGAGCCCATTTCCGAAAAAATTGCAGGAATACGCTTCACAATGGTTCATTGAACATGACGTACAGTTGGTTTCCATGGCTAACGTCAAACGTGTCGAGCCCGGTGTGCTCTACAACCATGACGAGCCTGTAGAAAGCGACGTGATCGTCTGGACTGCCGGTATTCAGGCGAACCGGATTGTTCGCGCCCTGCCGATTGAAAAGGATAATATTGGACGAGCCAAACTGAATGCCTACCATCAGATCCCGAACCATCCGAATGTGTATGTAGTCGGTGACTGTGCAAGCACGCCGATTGCCCCTAGCGCACAAACGGCGGAGCTGCAGGGTGAACAGATTGCTGTCATATTAAAAAAAGATTTCAAAGGGGAAGATTACCCCGCTTCCTTGCCCCTCATCAAGCACAAAGGGTTCCTGGGCTCCCTGGGAAAAAAAGAAGGCTTCGGCGTCATGGGAAAAATGTCCCTCGTCGGCCAAATGCCTCGTGTCATGAAGAGCGGCGTTCTTTGGATGTACAAAAAACACCTGGGTTAATCCCGTGCTGTTTTCGGGTGCCTCGGGCAACCATCAACCACACCCTCTTATCCCATAAAGAAAAAAGCCGAATTTTTCCTGTGCTGTGGAAAAATTCGGCTTTTCCATTTTAAAATTCGGAGCGTAGCTTTCGATGTTTCTTACTCTTTCAATTGTTGAGTGATTTTTTTGATTTTATCCTGGTCAGAATCAAGAATGCCATAAAGAACGCCTGGCATGTTGTACAAATACTCCTTGTCATCCATTCTGTATGAAAGAATAGGAGTCATCGTGATGAAATCATGTTCTTTCTTGGTACGGAGAGAATCGATGACGATCTGCTTCACTTCTTCAGGTTTAATCTCGAAAGCGTCTTTGAATTGATAGGAAATCTTATCTGTAAGATCATACACCTGAGAAACAGAGATGCTTTGTTTTCCCGCATTTTTTATGTTAACATCTAAGGCTGGAGTTGGATAACCGACTTTATAATCTCCAAAAGGCACCAAATGTTCATTTTGGAAAGGGACACTGTTTTGCACGGTTATCTCCCCGAATTCGTGGGTTGTTGTTTTTTCATGCTGAAACTGAATGAGCAATTTATCAGCTTTTTCTATATGATCGGTTAAGACTTGTGCGGTTACTATCATATTAACCAACCGAAACCCGTTATCGGAAATACCTGTATCTACCTTGTAATCAATCACTTTGATATTCGAATTATTAAAGGCAAGGGAAGTAACCTGATCTTTTAGAGATGAATCATGTTTTCGAATATCTTGCACCCCAAAGATATTGAAAGACATCCCGTTTTTACCATCGATGACATAACTAATATAATTGTCTCCAAATAGCAGATTCACATCTTCTTTACTTTCCTTCGTTTGTGTCGTGCTTAACATCACAGTTAGTAGCACTGAACTAATCAAAAGAAATAGAATTAACCAATATTTGTTTGTTTTAACCATAGTTATCTATTTTTAACTCCTAACCGACATTAACAACAGTTTTGAACTTTTCATTTTTTCTTCTCCTATATTAAAATAAACTCACAAATAATGGTATTCAACATGTGCATGTAATCATCGAAGCTGACTGATACTACCCGAAACAAAAGCATTCATTCCTCGCTTCTTTTTCGCTATGTTTCTATTTCGTACCTCCACGCTAGAGGTGATTCCGTGAAGAACCTTATTTTTTCCCTGCTATTCTCCGCTATAATCCTTACCTCGTCTGCCATGCTGCCCCTACAGACTGCCGTAGCCGAAACCGAACGGGAGCGGCTGCTTGAGGAAGCACTGATCAATCGCTATCTGGAGACGATCGGCAGCACGCTGCAAAAACCGTTTGGCTGTGAAAAAATTACCCAGATCACGCGGCTTGGCGATCCCCGGGTCTCCTCCTTTGAACTGGTGATCGAGGTTGTCACCTATGGACAGGTATACGGCCAGCCTCCCTATGATCTCGTGTCGCTGACCTTTCGCGATCGCCCCGACCTCACCAGTCTCACCCGGTTCGACAAAAAGAGGAGTCTCTCTGCAGAGGAGTATCGTTCCCGGTGCAGCTGGTTCGTCCGTTGATGTTGCCCTTGCCCGTCAGCTTTTTTGCACTTTAAGCACCGGTACCCGCTTTATCTCGTAGGTCCCCTCCAGGATCCCTTCGTGGATGACGTTGAGCTTCAAAAGACTCGATATTTTCCCTACATCCGCTTTCGACACCAGCCTCCACAGGGAGGTGTCAGGAAGTGCGTTGTACAGCCTGTCATCAAAATACTCGCGCCGCTCCTGAACACCCACGACCAGCTTGTATTCACCCAGACTGACGGAGCCTGGCTCCGTATAGTGGTCGAGAAGCTCCTGCCGGATGGATTGCAGCTCCTCCTCGATTCGTTTCTGCTCCTCCTTTAACTGATAATACCGGGCCGCCATTTCCTCCATGCCCCATCTCCCCTTTCGTCCATATCGGTCGAAGTATATGAGGGAGGTGCTAGGGATAGAACGGGAACGCCTTCGCTCCTACTTTACGTTATCCAGCACGCTTTTGATCACGGCTGCCGAGTCCTGTCGGCGATTCAGGTTGTAGTGCTTGCCTACCGCTTGATACACGGCCTGCAGGTTCTTCGCGCTTTTATTTTTCCGATAGGCCGCTACTTCCTTGGCAAACTTTGGATGATGGATCAAATCACGGCTCCAATCCCAAGCACGAGGTTTCAAAGCATCCTGCCTCGCCAGATCAAGAATTTGCTGAAAGCGTGGAGTTGCATACTGGTTCACTTTCCGTACGAAATTCTTATAGTCAACCGTATCCATTACCGCGTAAACGCGATTTTGTTCAAAAGGCTGCCCATTGATTTCAATCAAATCCGTATACCGTACTGGTACCATACCTGGCTTGAGCGATAGCTGATAGTACTCCCAGCCTGTTGCTGTTTTTCTTCCCGGCAGGATGAGCGTGAGAAAATCAAACAAGCGTTGATACGCATACTCCTCCAACCAATCATCTGGACCCGCCTCCATACGCAGTCGGGTCTGCGGATAGAGAAAGCCTTTGCTGTCTACAGGAAAACCAGGAAGCCCTACTTCTACTGCCCAGCGAACAGCAATATCCTCGGAATCCTTCAGATCGATGCCGCCGTGATAGGGACGGGTTTCCCCCAGGATTCGATACAGGATGGTTGCGACAAATTCCTTGGTGGCCCTCCCATCGTCAATCTCCTCCGGTTTCACATATCCAGCCTCAATGAGTGCCTGCAGCCGTGCCGATAATTTGATCTCTCCAAGCTGCTTGGTCAGTTCTCTTCTCTCTTCTGAATAGATGTCCGCCTTTTCAATTCTCCGCTCCAACTCATGGAGATTCACATCAGGTGGATAGATCGGCCCCAGTGTGCCTATCCAGTTAAAAATATTGAACAGAAAGCCTTTCTTGGAAGTGAGAAACTTCGTATTATCATCGAAACGGGTCTTCGTCGTATAGGAGCCTCCCGTGTCCACGTCAATGAGATAGTCTTCCTGCGAGTACGCTTCACCCTGCGTCACCTGCGGATTCGCAATCGTTACCATATCGGTATTCAAGAACAGGTATTTCTCGAAATGCTCCGGCATCTTATACGTTACCCGATTACTAGTGGCGGACTTTGCCGAAACCGATGTCGGAGTGAAAGTAACACCTAGAATACTTGTCACAATAAAACTGCACGCCGTAAATAGAAGAAGAGATATATTCCTATTCATTCCTAACCACCCTTTTTCTGGTTATGTAGATAATGACGCACAAACCCCTTCTTTGGTTTCATTTTCAAAACTTTATACTTTATTGCGTTTACATGGAAATTTTGTTTCTTTGTCACTTTACCAATAAATGTAAAACAAAGTTGCAGCGCACTCGCTTTTCTGTCGGCTCCAAAAATCTCCAGCCACAAAAAATAAGTGTTAGACTGATCCCGATTCATTAAAACAGCGGCAATCTCAGACATTTAATAAAGTCTCAGATCGCCGCTGTAGTATTAAGTAGTAAGCCAACGAAGCCAAAAGCACTAGATCCAAACATCATTGGGTGCTGTTAAGTTTGACTCAGCCTCGCCAGTGTTTACTACGCCTCTAGGCTCTACGAGCATGATATGGTACTCTTTGTTGGCGAATGGTTGATGTTCAACACCTCTTGGGACAACAAACATCTCGCCCTGGGATATTTTCACCTGACCATCCCGAAAATCAATGAACCTCTCCCCTTCGAGCACGATAAAACGGCCAGACATATTATCTGTCTGACCGTTCACCTGATATTACCTATATATCCTTGCCTTACGATTCCTTTTCTGCAGAGGCAGCCACAGGCTGTACACCCATGCTTTCCAGCTTCTCGTAAATGTCCTTCAGCTTCGGATTTCCTTCACCGACAATTTCCCCGGAAATTACGACAAGCGGATACCACAAATCTTCTTCGAGAATGCGCTGTGCCCAGCTTTTGTCTTCCTCTGTCTCTGGTTGTTGAAAATCGCTATAGATAATGCGGATGCTGTCGTTCCCATATTTGCGGCCGACCGCTGCAAGCAGCCATTCCGCCGTCTCCTTAGCTGACGGTAAATTGACGCAGCTTGCACACAATTGCTCGGTTCCGTATACCTTGATTTCCACACTCACGCTCTCCGCCCCCTGCTTTTTTCTTTCATCTTATCATTTGGAGAGAGCTTGATCCAGATCTTCAATCAAGTCTTCCACATCTTCGATACCAACGGAGATGCGGACCAGACCATCGGTGATCCCCAGTGCAGCACGGCGATCAGCCGGGATGGATGCGTGCGTCATCCGTGCGGGCACACTGATCAGACTTTCCACTGCGCCCAGCGATTCCGCCAGCGTAAAGTATTTCACGCGGGAGAGTACCTCTTCAGCACGCTCGGCACTGCCGACATCAAAGGAGATCATGCCGCCAAAGCCGCGTCCTTGGCGCTTCGCCAGCTCATGCTGCGGATGGCTGGCCAAGCCCGGGTAAATCACGCGTTTGATATCGTCGCGTTTATTCAGCCACTCAGCCAGTGCACGCGCATTTTGCTCATGCTCCTCCATGCGGATGCCAAGTGTTTTCATCCCGCGCAGAAGCAACCAGGAATCCTGCGGTCCGAGAATGCCGCCAATGGCATTTTGCAGGAAATGAAGCTCTTCGCCCAGCTCCGCATCCTTGGTTACGACCAGCCCGGCTACAACGTCGCTGTGACCGCCCAAATATTTTGTCGCACTGTGGTACACCACGTCGGCCCCCAGATCGAGCGGATTTTGCCAGTACGGGGTCATAAAGGTGTTGTCTACGATCAAGAGCAGGTTATGCTGTTTGGCAATCTGGGACACCGCCGCAATATCGCTTACTTTGAGCAGCGGATTGGTCGGCGTCTCCAGGATGATTGCTTTGGTCTCCGGGCGAATCGCAGCTTCTACCGCGCTCATGTCGCCCGTATCCGCATAGGTGGCTTCCAGCCCCAGACGCGAAAACACGCGGGTAATCACACGGTAAGTGCCGCCGTATACGTCATCTCCTACGATGATGTGATCGCCTTTGTTAAACTTCGACAGAATTGTGGAGAGCGCCGCCATGCCGGAACCAAATGCCAGACCGCGCGCACCGCCCTCCAGCTCCGCAATATAGGTTTCCAGCGCATGCCGGGTCGGGTTCCCGGTACGAGAGTATTCAAAGCCTTTGTGCTGGCCGATCGCTTCCTGTTTGTAGGTGCTTACTTGATAAATCGGAACCGATACGGCTCCTGTATGTGGATCGCCTTCGATTCCTCCGTGGATCAGACGCGTTTTGATACGCATGCTTAGATGCCCCCCTGATAGATTTTTTTACTCAAATAGCGTTCACTGCCATCTGCAAACAATGTGACGATATTGGTTCCCGGCTGTGCCACCTCTGCCTCGCGGAGGGCGGCTTCCAGTGCTGCTCCTGCCGAGCTTCCTACGAGAATGCCTTCCTTGGCAGCAAGCTGCTTGACCCGATCAAATGCCTCTGCATCCAGGATGGTATGAATCGCATCAAAATAGTCCGTGTCCATAAACGGCGGTAGAAATTCCATGCCAATGCCTTCTGTCTTATGCGGACCAGACTCTCCCCCGTTCAAAATGGAGCCCTCCGGTTCTACGATTACCGTTTTTACCTGCGGATTTTTTTCCTTCAAATAGCGGGCTGCCCCCATAAAAGTGCCGCCGGAACCAGCTCCTGCCACAAACACATCCACTTTCCCATCCATTTGTTCCCATATTTCTGGACCCGTGGTCTTGTAGTGCGCGTCTGGATTGGCCGGGTTTGCAAACTGCTGCGGGACAAAAGAACCGGGAATGCTGGCTGCCAGCTCTTGTGCCTTGGCGATTGCTCCCTTGATTCCGTTTTCTGTCGGTGTGTTGACCACCTCAGCGCCCAGGGCGCGCATCAGCTCTTGCTTTTCCTCCGAGAACTTTTCCGGAACACAAAAAATCACACGATACCCAGTTCCGACTGCCGCCAGGGCAAGTCCGATTCCCGTGTTTCCTGCGGTCGGTTCAATAATGGTTCCTCCCGGCAAGAGCTGCTCGCTCTCTTCTGCAGCACGGATCAACTCAACGCCCAGTCTGTCCTTCACACTTCCGCCCGGATTAAAATACTCCAGCTTCGCAAACAAGCGAACACCCTCTGGAAGCGGAAATTGAGTCAGCTCCACAATTGGCGTATTTCCGATCAGTTCTTTGATATTTCCATATACGTTCACGGCACCAGACCCCTCGTCGTAATTGATCATTTGCCCTCTTATTATAACATGCAAGCTTGACAAAAAGTCCACGCTTCTGCGATCTTCCGCCCAATTTCTGCAAACTGCACTCCGGGAGATTCGATCATGGATTTATGTTGACACGGGGATTATAATAGAAGAAGGAATGGAAAGGAGTGAGTACCCCATGGATAACATGTTCGATCAAGTGGAAGAAGTTTTGGATAAATTGCGTCCCTATCTGCAGCGCGATGGCGGTGACGTACAGCTCGTTGACGTAGAGGAAGGCATTGTCAAGCTTCGCCTGATGGGCGCTTGCGGCAGCTGCCCTTCTTCGACCATTACCCTCAAAGCAGGGATTGAGCGCGCTCTTCTGGAAGAAATCCCAGGCGTAAAAGAAGTACAGCAAGTATTCTAAAGACGATACAAAAAGCCCCTTTCCGGTCATCTCGCCGGCGAGGGCTTTTTTGCGTAATCGCCATCTTGTGCAGCCTTGCTGGACTCCCCGATTCGCTCAAAAAATGCAGCCATTTTTCGTGCGTACTCTTCCGGAACAAGCGGGTAGCTGCGCACATGTCCAGCGCCAGGAACCAGCCACAGCTCCGACTCCTCATGAGCGGCCAGCTGGTACAGCCACTCACTGTTTGCACTCGGCACGGTCGCATCGCCTGTCCCATGGATAAAAAATATCGGTTTATTGGCTCCCGTGACCGCTTCGTACGGGCGCACATGCCGCGGATTGGCCCCGAGCATCAGCGGACTGAGCGTCAAAATCAACCAGTTGAAAGGAAAGCGGGGAAGGCCTGTCCACTGTGGCAAATTCTCTTCCAGATACTCCTGCAAAGAGTAGAAGGGTGAGTCTGCCGCAATCGCCTCTACCCGCTGATCGCGCCCTCCCACCAAGAGAGAGGTGGCGGCACCCATGGAAAAGCCGATCAACCCGATTCGTTCGCTCGGCCTGTTTTTTTCGACGTAATCAATCGCCCCCAGCAAATCATCCTGTTCCCGCAGACCGATCGTGGTCAAGGCAGGGGATGACTCTCCGCTGTTGCGAAAATCAAACATCAGGATATTGTACCCGCAGGAAACAAGCCTGGCTGCCAGCGAGAGGGCGGGAAGATGCGGCTCCAGACGGTTTTGGCCGTAGCCGTGGGAGAAAATCAGCGTTCGCTTGCGGTCTGGAAAGCCGTTTGCTTTCGCAGAAAGATACCAGCCCCGGATCGTTATCCCGCTTTCCCGACTGGGAAAAGAGATCTTCTCGTAGTGGTGAATGGAAAAATCCTCCGGACGGCTATCAATCTGCTTCTGGCGCGGATGCGTCAGCTTCCACGTCACACGCAGCGCGACAAACGAAGCGGCAGCAAGGAGAATCACAACCATCACGATCAGAATGCTCACTAGCTTCATACCGGCGTAACAAGCCCCTTCCCTTCCAGCGCGGAGCGGATATTGGCTGCCGCCAGTTTGCCCATACCCAGACGGGTTTGCCCAGCCATCAGCACAGGCTTCCATCCCGTCCATCCACCTACCATTACATAGCGGTTCGCTTCAGAAATCCGTCTTGCCGCCGCCAACAAAAGCGCAAAAGCGGGATCGGCCGTGGCCTCCATTTGCACATCTGGAGTATTGGTCACCAGAACACCGCGTTTCCTGGCGGCAGCCGTGTCGATATTCTCGTACCTGGCTGCCATACTGGCCACGACCTTCTGATGGCGTGCACGGCTCGGCAATTCTTCATCCACCCGATCCGCCATCATCATGAGAAGTCCGTCCGCCTGCTCCTCCAACAATACCTCTGGCGGGCAGGCGCAGTCTTCCTCCCACACCTCTACGGTTGCGGTTTCTTTTCGGTATTCAATCAGTTCGCTGGCTAACTGCCTCGTCGCGTACACGAGTGGTTTCGTCGTCATCATCAGACCTCCACAACCAATCAATTTGCGGGATGGGCACACTGTAGCGCCGGTGAATCATCCGCGGATACAACAGCAGGGCCTCTTCCATTTTCATCAGCTCTTCGTCCATTTGCTGTTTCCAGCCGCTGTCGTCTACCTTTTGTTTTTCTTCAAGAGGCAGCTCTCGATAGGCCTCGACCAGCTTCAGAAATCTGCCCGGATACAGCATCAGACCGTAAATGATGGCATATTCGTTTTCCAACAGCGGTGTGACACTGTTGTAGCCGTCCAGAAAGCTGGCTATCTTCTCTTCCTGCCATCCGTGACGCCGTACCTCTGTTTTAATCCACTGCCCGATATCACGCGCACGCATATCCAGTACCCAGTTCCATTCCCCTGTCAGAAAAGGACCTCTTTCCTCATCCCAAACGATATAGTCCTGCTCAAAATTTTGATAGGCGACTTTTCCGCAACCAGCCGTCTCTTTGATGACTCTTTCATAATCGGCATGATACAGGTATTGCACCGCTGTCTCCCCGAGTTGATGGACATAGGTATAGCTGGTCAACAAGTATTCATCAAAGGGGATAATCTCCACATCCCTTTCGTCCAGATCATCCCGATATCCTTCGTATTCCCGCAACTTTTTTCTCCACATGGCCGGCCAACTGCCCAGCGAGCTGTAAGGCAAAAATAATTTATCTCCCTTGAAGCTCCCCGTTCCTTGATGGAAGCGCGCCAACACCTGACCGCAGGCGTAATAGGGATGATCCGGAGTCGCTTCCCTGACGCCCCGGTACAGATACAGAATCTGATCATCGTGAACCGTATGCGGCTGCCCTTTGACCGTCTTCATCACACCGAGCAGCGTCGGTTCCCCCCGCCCGCTCAGTTCTTTTCGCACCCGCTCCACAAATTTGCTTTTGTATTTATAAATCGCGGGTGCCTCGAAGAGATAAAACAATCCCTGGTCCGTCTTCAGTGCCGTCCCCGGCCCTTTTTTGTTTGCATTGATCAGCGAAAAGCCATATTGCTCCTGCAATAATTGCCGATATTCCATCGATACAACCCTCCCAACACACCTTCTCATGAAGCAGGGTATGTCAAAACACCGGGATAGGTGCCTATGTCCTTGCAGATACTACCCTCGATCAGAGAGCGTGCAGAGAAAGGGGTCTATGTGAATGAAAGATTACAGTTCGCTCAACAGCATGACCTGCTACGAAGTCACGCTGGAGCTGCTGCAGCAACGCGGCGTGCAAATCGACGATATTGCAGAAATCGTGCTCTTCCTGCAAAAGGATTACTTTCCCTATCTCACCCTGGACGATTGCCGGGAAAGCGTACAGGCTGTCCTGCGGAAGCGGGAAGTGCAAAACGCGCTGATGACGGGCATTCAATTGGATATGCTGGCGGAAAAAAAGCAGCTGTTCTCCCCGTTGCAGGAGATCATTGAAAAGGATGAGTCTCTGTATGGGATCGATGAGGTGATGGCGCTGGCCATCGTGAATTTATACGGAAGTATCGGCTTTACCAACTACGGGTATGTAGACAAAATCAAACACGGCAAGCTGAAGCAGCTAAACGACAAGCGGTTTGGCGTCCATACCTTTCTCGATGACCTGGCAGGCGCCATAGCCGCTGCCGCTTCCAGCCGGATCGCACACCGCCAGAAACAGGAGGAAGAATCCTGCTGATCTATGCTTCTTTGATGAAGAATTGACGAAGAAGATGCTAGGAAGTGGTCACACGCAGCCACTCCGTCAGATCACGAGCGATGTGCGTCGGCGGCTGGGGATGCACCGCCGCATCCTCTTTGCTGGAAAAACCGGTCAGAACGAGCAGGCTGTCGATGCCGCTCTTTGCACCTGCATCGATGTCGGTGTACAGATTGTCTCCGACGATCAAGGTCTCCGCAACCGCGGTGCCCAATCTGTCCAGGGCGAGGCGCATGATGATTGTTTCCGGTTTTCCGATGACGATCGGCTCCTTGCCTGAAGCAACAGAGACCGCTGCGACCAGCGAACCGTTCCCAGGCGTCAGGCCATGCTCGGATGGCAGGGCTGCATCGCGGTTGGTTGCGATCAAGGTGGCCCCTTCCCGGAGAGCACGCGCAGCGATGGTCAGCTTTTCATAATCGAATGTTCGGTCGATCCCGACGATCACGTAGCGAGCCGCCTTTTCTGTGAGGACGAAGCCCTGTTTGGTAAGCTCAGCTCTCACCCCCTCCTCACCGATGACATAGACAGGCGTACCGGCTGGAGCAACCTGGGCCAGATACTGTGCAGTAGCCATTGCTGAGGTGTACACCTCTTCTGCTTCAGCCGGGATGCCCATTGTTTGCAGGCGGGCTGCCACCTGCTCGGGCGGGGCAGATGAGTTGTTGGTTAAAAACAAATACGGCACGCCTGTTTCGCGCAAATGCGCGAGGAATGCAGCAGCCCCGGGAATCACTTCCCGTCCGCGGTAAATGGTTCCGTCCAAATCAAGCAAATACCCTCGATAGTTCTTCACGTTTTCGTCCTCCATGAAAGAAAATCCACTCGAAACCGAGTGGATGGTTGTCATTTGTCAGGTGAATTACGCCTGGCGCACCTCACGTATATCAAACACGCATTTTTCTCCGCCCTTGGCCATGCATGAGGTCTGTTCCACCTCGGCATTCAGTACGCGACGGAACAGAGAAAGCTCACATGTGCAGGCTTGGTTGAATTCACGGGCCACCTGTGAAATCGGGCAGTTAAACTCCTTGATGCAGTATCGCCCTTCTTCCTCCAGCTTTTCCCATTCTACCATGTAGCCTTTTTCGTTTTGCAGCTCAGCCAGCTTCGCTACCCGTTCTTCCAGGTTGCCTTGAACCTGTGGACGATACGACTGCTCCAGCCGGTTTTCCCTGCGACGAAACAGCATTTCCACTTTTCCATTTCCATCTATATCCTGCAAATCGCGCAAGAAGTCCAACGTAAGATGAGAGTAATTGCGAGGAAACAGTTCATCAGCCTCTTGAGACAGAGAGTACACGTTGGTAGGCCGTCCCATGGCTTGCCGCACGAGTGTCGACTTGATGAGATTGTCGCGCTCCAGGGTATTTAAATGGCGTCGTACCGCCATCTCGGTAATTCCCAAATCAACCGCCATATCACTGACAGAGAGTGATCCCTTAACCTTCAGCATGTTCAGGATCTGGTCGCGGGTAGAAGTGTTTTCATTACTCATTCATATCACCGCCTTTCCTCCATTGTACCGAACCCGGTTCCTTTAGTAAACAAAAGAAATCGTTTTGTATATAAAATCCACAGAAGCCTTTTAAAACAGCTCTTTTTTCAGATACGTCCGAACTGCCGGCTCGAACTGACGCAAGACAGGCAGTCCTTTTCCGGCGAGCTCGATCATCGCTTCACGCGGCACATTTGTGTAGTCATTCACCAAAAATTTGCGGAATTCAACCACGCCTGTCAGCTCTTTCGCCTGTTCATCTGTAATGACCTGTTCATCTCGCAGGATTTCCACGATGTCGGCATAGCTTCCCGGGTCCCGCATGATAAAGCCGTCGATAAGTGCATTGCCGGTATCGATGATGGCTTCAATCGACAGATGAAGAGCCCTCTCCATCGCTGCCAGTGCCACTTCATCTGCCGCCAGATCAGCCGCTTGCCGCGATGTCAGATTCTCCAAGAGAGCAAGCATTCGGGACATCTGTTTCAATACTTCGTCGATGCGCTTTGTATTTACGTCGTACATGGTATCCCCCTCATACATACTGCCTCTCTCCCGACCGCCGGCATTACCGGTATGGGCAAACAGGTTCACGCGCAGGGCAAGAGGCTCATTTCTCAAAGATTACTGCTTCCGTTTTTTTCGTTTTGCGTACCAGATGGTGATCGCAAAAGTGAGAATCAATACAACTAGAACCAATTCCCCTTCCTGTAAATAGGAATTGTTCATGCTACTCACCTCTTTTCATCCATCAGTATACCAAAATTGTACGAGCTGTCACGAATCCTCTTGTCTTTTATGTTACAATGATGGTTGAGTTTTTTCCCTACAAGGAGGAAAACAAGTGGAACGCGAACTGGCACTGGAAGTAGTGCGTGTAACAGAGATAGCCGCATTGGCTTCTTCCCACTGGTTGGGGCGCGGCAAAAAGAATGAGGCGGACGGAGCAGCGACAGGCGCCATGCGCGTTATGTTTGACACCATTAACATCCGTGGGACAGTGGTGATTGGCGAAGGCGAGCTGGACGAGGCCCCGATGTTGTATATTGGCGAAAAACTGGGAAGCACCGGGTCAGATGGACCGGAAGTAGATGTAGCGGTTGATCCGCTGGAAGGAACCACTATCGTTGCCAAGGGTCATAACAACGCCATGTCCGTAGTGGCCATCGGTGATCGGGGAACCCTGCTGCATGCGCCGGACATGTATATGTTGAAAATGGCTGTAGGGAAAAAAGCGGCTGGCAAAATCAAGCTGCACGATCCCGTTGAAAAAATGATCGAAGTTGTCGCGCAGGCCAATAACAAGCGGATACAGGATGTCACGGTAATCATCCAGGAAAGAGAGCGGCATCAGCATATCATCGACGCCGTCAGAGAAAAAGGTGCTCGAGTCAAGCTGTTTGGAGACGGAGATGTCGGTGCAGCCATCGCTGCCTGCATGCCGCAAACCGGAATTGACCTGTTCCTTGGCATCGGCGGGGCGCCAGAAGGTGTTATTAGCGCGGCCGCGATCAAATGCCTGGATGGCGACATGCAAGCTCAGCTGAAACCGCAAAATGATGCCGAACGCCAGCGCTGCATCCGCATGGGGCTGCAAAATCCCGAACAAATCCTCTCCCTGGACGACTTGGTAAAAGGAGACGACGCGATCTTTGCGGCAACCGGCGTGTCAGACGGAGAGCTTCTAAAAGGTGTCCGGTACCTCGGAGACGACATGGTGGAGACCGACTCCATCGTCATGCGGGCCAAGACCAAAACCATCCGTTTTGTGCGTGCCCTGCATAATCTAAGTCAAAAACAGTATCTGATCGGGAAGTGAGGCAGAAACATGTCCAATGATATTTTTTATCTGTATGACGAGACCGAAGAAACGCGCACCCGCTTTGTCAGCTTTATGGCTGAGGCTACCCGCTTCGATTTGGCGATTATTACGACCAATCGTTTCTATGGAAAAAAGCTGGTAGTGAACATCCAGAACGGGCGCTCCGCGATTATTGGTTCTGATGATCTGGAAGAAGAAGGCTATCTCGAATTTGCCTTTAACCTGAATGAGACGGAAGCGGAAGAGCTTCGAACCTTTTTGGAATCACTAATGTAAGGGAACCTGAAACAAAAAAGCCTGCGGTACTACGGAAAAATCAAAGAAACAACACGCAAAGAACATGCTCACGGGCATGTTCTTTTTAATTGTAACAAATATTTTTAATATTACTATTTTTTATGGAAATACTGACTTCATCAAGTTGATGTGTTACCTTGGCATTATCCATTCCTCATAGATACTTGTGCATTCCAAGTGAACATTTTTTTCGGGAGGTTTATCATGAAAAAATTAGGGCTTTTGCCCAAAGTATTGATTGCCATTATACTTGGAATCTTGATTGGTTCCGTCTCACCTGAGCCTGTTATCCAAGCCTTTGCTACCTATAGCGGTCTCTTTGGCAATTTTCTTGGCTTCGCCATCCCGCTGATTATTATTGGTTTTATCGCACCAGGCATCGGCGAGTTGGGCAAAGGGGCAGGGAAGCTGCTCGGCCTGACGACCGCCGTCGCTTACGGTTCGACCATTATCGCAGGAACCATATCGTACATGGTCAGCGCCGGATTGTTTCCCCAGCTGCTTGAAGTGGGAGGCCTAACGAAGTCCTTTGCCAACCCGGAAGATGCTTTGATTCAGCCTTTCTTCACGGTGGACATGCCCCCGGTCATGGGTGTCATGACTGCACTATTGCTCGCTTTTACCCTCGGACTGGGCGCTTCCGTCGTCAAGGGCGATTCTCTCCAGCGAGTCATGGTGGATCTGCGCGAAATCGTCGAAAAAATGATTTCGTCCATCATCATTCCGCTGCTGCCTTTTCATATTTTATCGGTATTTGCCAATCTTACCTTTGGCGGTCAGGTGAAAACGATCCTCGCCGTGTTTGCCAAGGTGTTTGTCATTATTATCGTCATGCATCTTGCCTATCTGGTCATTCAATACCTGGTCGCCGGACAATTGGGACGTAAAAATCCGTTTGTTTTGTTGAAGAATATGCTGCCTGCGTATTTTACTGCCATCGGCACACAATCCTCTGCCGCCACGATTCCTGTGACGTTAAGACAAACCAAGCAGAACAAGGTGACGGATAAAATCGCTGATTTTGTCATCCCGCTTTGTGCCACGATTCATTTATCCGGCAGTACGATTACCTTGGTCGCCTGCTCGATGGCGGTCATGATGCTGAACGGCATGTCTACTTCCTTTGCAACGATGTTTCCCTTTATCCTCATGCTGGGCATCACCATGGTCGCAGCACCAGGCGTTCCCGGCGGAGCAGTGATGGCAGCACTCGGTCTGCTGGAATCCATGCTGGGCTTCAGCACCACACTGACATCCCTGATGATCGCCCTGTACATTGCCCAGGACAGCTTCGGTACCGCCTGCAACGTGACTGGCGATGGAGCCATTGCGGTGATTACAGACAGACTGAGCAAGCCAAGCACTACGTAAACCAAGACGGATAAAAAACGGGATCGGCCACAGTACAATCAGGCGCGATCCCGCTTTTTTGTGAAAAACTGCAATCGTTTGGCTTTACGATCGTTTGGGTTATTGGGGACTTTCATTGTAGGAGACGAATTCCCCTACCGGCTTCCGGTACCCTCTTGGCCTTTGACTGGAAGTATCTTCTTTACCCAGTGTGATCAGCATAACCGGAACATAGCGATCGGGAATGTCGAGAGAGCTTCGGAGCAGCTCCGGGTCAAAACCGATCATCGGACATGTGTCCCACCCTTTTTCTTTGGCAATCAGCATCAACTGCATCGCAGACAGGCTGGCGTTTCGAATCGCTTCTTCCCGTGCAAATTGTTCCCCGCGCGACTGGTAAAACTGGATAGTTCCCTCCACCGTTTGTTGGTACTCCTGCTGGTTGTACACGCCCAAATGAAGCAGTCCTTCATAGATTTTTCCCGCCTGCTCATGCGCGCGGGTATCTCCCAGGACAACTATCGCCGCTGTGGCTGTTTTTACCTTGTATTGGCGGTAAGCTGCTTCGTATACCTGTTCCTTTACATCCTCGTCGGTCACCACGAGATAATGGGCATGCTGCAGATTAAACGCCGACGGCGCGTATTTCGCCAGTGAAAAAATGTCATCCAGTTCTTCCTTTGAAATTTCGATCCCTTGGACAAACTTATTGGCCGAGCGTCTCTCTTTTACGACGGAAACAAAATCCTTCACGAACCCTTCTCCTCCCACGCACTCGCAGACCTCTATGTATGAAGCGCAGACACTTCCTGATTGCCCCGAGTTGCTTATCTTTCAATTTTAAATAACTTAAAGTAAGTATATATACTTTTTATATGAAAGTAAAGCGTTCTTCTTCTCCCCGAGCAGCTTTTTCAATTCCCTGTTCCGGCTAATCTGTACCCAACCCATGATTGCCCTTTTTCACGAATATCTGTATCGCAGCACTTCAGTCCTCCCCGGGAACCAGGGCTATCTGTGCCCATTTCTTTGGGACAACGCTCCGTTCGGGCATTTGCCCCGTATACTGCTACTGGAAAAGAGATAGAAATTCTTGAGAGGAGTGTCAGACGAACGATGCAACCTTACCATCAGCAGTCAAGTGATGCGTCGACAGGATATCCGTCCCACTATCAAAATCATTTTGAGGAACAGGCCTACCCGGTTTTTTGGGGGCACAGAGATTTTGAAGTTGACTTTGTATTTCCGGTTACCTCCCCATTTTATTACGGCTATCAGCAGCCCTATTATCCCGTCTACCTTCCTTACCCGTATTCCTACTACTACCAGCCCTATCCGTATACTTTTTCCTACTACGACAGCTACGCACCGGTTGCAAGTCAAGCAGACGAATCCCACGCAGTGTAAGCACCGTATTTTGCCACTTTTTGTGGAAATGTTGGCTGCACATGCAAATAAAAAAGGCACTTGCCATGAACGCGTGGGTCAATCCCCAGCCAATGGCCGTGCCTTTTCTTTATTGTCTTTTTCTCTGTGAAAAACGCCCACTCATGGCCGTTTTGGTTGTGCTTGACCGCTGGGAGACTTGTCCCTTTCTCGACCAGGCCTTGGTTGATTCTGGCGGCGATCCTTGCCTCCGTCTCGACCGTTTTTGTCTGGTTGATATTTCGGTTTGTCTCCACGCTGTTTGCGTTCCCCTGATGCCTGGTTCCGCTCGTTTCGATCTGCGCGATTTTGTCTCGGGTGAACGCGCTTGCGCTCTTTGCGCTCTACAAATATCTCCTCGCCTATCCCGTCTGCTTCTGCATCCCCGAATCGCTCTTCACCATCAGCCGCATAGGGGTCTTGGTGATACGGGTTTGCTTTTACCTTGCGCAGTACAAAATAAGGACAACCGAAGTTGCAAAACTCATGCAGGTACTCGTCCAATGCGGCGATTCGCTGCTCAAATGGCACTTTTCGATTCGTGCTTTCGTAAAATCCACGTAAGCGGAGCTGGCCGTAACCCCAATCGCCCACAATGTAGTCGTACTTGTCGAGAATGTCGCTGTAGCGTTCTTTAAACGCTTCGGAATTCCAACCGTCGCGGTTGTCTTCCATGACTTCATAAGTGCCTGCTTGGGTGCGAATCAAGGCCGCTTCCTCCTTACTGTTGCATCATACGAACATCTTACCACATTTTTAGCAGAGAGAGATAAAATTCCCACGAAAACGACACGTCCTCCGGGGACACCCTAGCTGTAGGGGGTGGAACCATTGAATAAAAAAACTTGGTTGCTTCAAGCAGTTGCAGGTATTGCTCTGTTGACTTCCGCATGTGGGTACAATGCTGCTCCGGCTCCAGACAACACTGCTCGCACGAAAGGCACCACGGTGAACCAAGCTGCTCCACGCCTTTTCAACCCTGGCAAAGCCAGCATTTACAACAACGCTCCGGGAGCACCTGGCTATACGTCGCGCAACTACCCGTACACCTCTTCCAGCACGGGTAACTACGCGTACACAAACACCGCCGGTACTCAAATCGATGGCATGGGAATCAATGCTGTTCCTTACACTTACGGGGGTAGGGCCAATGGGGTTCCTCGCACATTTGGTACGACAGGTACCTATGGAACCGGTACCTATGGAACTGGCACCTTTGGAACGACAGGAACCTATGGTACTACCGGCACCTACGGAACGACTGGCACCTATGGTACGACTGGCATCTCCGGTACTACTGGCACCTATGGAGCTGGCACCTATGGAACTGCGGGCAATGTAGGGACTCACGGTATCTATGGCACCGGGACAGGGATGACCCACAACTACGGGCTGCGGCATAGCTATAATGCCTTTACCGACGGTGGCACTCGTCCGCTGAACCGCGATGGTTATCACGGAACCTCCATTTATCGCTCCCATACGGGTGCCGGTACAATGGCTACCAGTACCATCCCACATGCTGGATTTGTCCAGGTACACCGCGGCGCGCACACAGCAGCTGCAGGTGGAACTGGCAATCAGGTTTATGTGGACCGTGATGCCCTGGCAAAAGCTGTCGGCAACGTAACCGTCAGTTGCCCTGGCGTCGATCGCTCCACTGTACTGGTAACCGACAAAGAAGTATTTGTCGGTTTGAACACCACTGGTACTGACGCGAATACCGCCAAAAATCAAGCCCGTATGAACGCCACGTCCGTTTGCCCGCGTTATTACAAAGTGTATGTAACAGACAACCCCCAAGACATTGACGAGATCACCCGTGTTGCCAGCCGCACCACGAGCGGTCCAACGGCCCGAGCAGAAGATACTCGTCAGTATGACGCCCTGATCAAACGGATGGGCGGCCTGGTCACTGGTGAAGAGATGAAAACCAAAGGTTCAACCATGACCACTGAAACGAAACGTACCCACAAAGCAAAACAAGGTATGGGAACCTCCTCCCGTTAACACGCTGGAAAACCCCTATGATTCCATAGGGGTTTCCTTTTATCTGATTCGGTATGATTGTGGTTATTGCGCTTGTGCGATGGTTTCCTTGGCGGCGTTTGCCTGTTCGTGTGCGTGGTAAGAGCTGCGTACGAGCGGCCCTGCTTCCACGTGACTGAAACCGCGCTGCATTCCCTCTTCTTTTAGACGGGCAAACTCATCGGGATGATAGTAATTTTCTACAGGGAGATGCTTCTTCGTCGGTTGCAAATATTGACCGATTGTCATGATATTTACATCCACACTGCGCAAATCATCCATTGTCTCGATGACTTCTTCGATGGTTTCGCCTACGCCGATCATCAAGCTGGACTTGGTCGGAACATCAGGCTGGAATTCCTTTGCCTTTTTTAACAATTCCAGTGTACGGTCGTATTTGGCGCGTGCTCTGACACGGTCAGACAAGCGGCGAACTGCCTCAATATTGTGGTTCAATACATCGGGGCGGGCGTCCATGACGACCTTGAGTGCGTCCCAGTTTCCTTGGAAATCAGGGATCAGCACTTCAACCGAAGCAAGCGGCAAGCGGCGGCGAATCGCCCGAATCGTCTCAGCAAAGACTGCGGCTCCTCCGTCTGCCAGATCATCTCGTGCGACAGATGTAACGACGACGTGTTTCAACCCCATCTGTTCGGAGGCTTCTGCTACACGTTCCGGTTCTGCCAAGTCAAGCTCAGTCGGCAGTCCCGTCTTCACTGCACAGAATCGACAAGCCCGTGTACATATATCACCCAAAATCATAAAAGTGGCCGTACGATTAGCCCAGCATTCATGGATATTGGGACATTTTGCTTCTTCGCATACCGTATGCAGCGTTTGACTGCGCATCGTTTGCTTTAATTCTTTGAAGTTGGCCAATTCTTTTCCCGATACAAGGTTGATCTTGAGCCACTCCGGTTTTCGTTGCGACATTAGGGCTCACCCCTTATTGAACTTGGTCAATCCTCTTCATTATAGAGTTAGTCTCTGCCCGGGGCAATACTTGCATAATTATCCGTTTTTCCGCATCCCCTTTTAGCTGATCGAGACAATCGATATACTAGGGGTAACATCGCCGTGACTAAGGGGGAACGATTAAAAATGAAGCGCGTCATTGAAGTGCGCGGTCACATTATCCGCGACAATATTCTCAAACAGATCGATGCTTCCGTCGTGCAGTACAACGGCCACTACCGCGTGCTGGAACTGTCCGTAGGAGATCAAGTGGACGATGAATCGGTTGCCAAAATCGCGCTTGATCTTCCGGAGGACAAGCTCGATCTGATCCTCAACGAACTGATCAACCTGGGCTGTACGATTCCTACAGGGGAAGAGGCCCCGACAATCAAACTGGCCGAGAAGGATAAAGTTGTACCGGACGATTTCTACTCGACGACCAATCACGCCACCGAAGTATATCTTCAGGGCAAATGGGTCCGCGCCAAGTATCAACGGATGGATGCTTGTCTGGTTGTGAAAGGCGAAGAAGTGCACTGCGTCAAGCTGCGGGATATCAAAAAAGACGATCAGGTGATTTGCGGCAGCAACGGCGTTCGCCTCGTTCATCAACAAACGGAGGAGCGCTCCTCTGAGTTTTCCTTTATGAATAATGAAGTCAGTTCAGAGCGACGGGTTGAAGTTATCGTCAAGCAGTTGGCCGAAGAAATGCACAGCATCCGTAAACGAAACGGACGGATAGTATTTGTCGCAGGTCCTGTTGTCATTCATACTGGGGGCCAGGAAGCCTTCCAGAATATGATTCGCAAAGGCTATGTAAACGCCCTGCTCTCCGGCAATGCGCTGGCTGTCCACGATATCGAGCGCGCTCTTTTCGGGACATCCCTGGGCGTAAACTTAGATACCGGGTCAGTAGTTCGCGGGGGTCATAAAAACCATATGCGGGCGATCAATGCCATCAATCGGTCCGGGTCGATTGCGGAGGCTGTCACCGATCATACGCTGCAAAGCGGCATCATGTACGAATGCGTCAAACATCAGGTCCCCTTTGTGCTGGCCGGGTCAATTCGCGATGATGGCCCCCTCCCCGATACCCTGATGGATCTGATCGAAGCACAGGCCCAATACGCAGACCAGGTGGCCGATGCCGAGATGGTCGTGATGCTTTCCACGATGCTTCATGCGATCGGCACCGGAAACATGATGCCGAGCTGGATCAAAACCGTATGTGTAGACATCAATCCCGCTGTCGTGACCAAGCTGATGGACCGCGGTTCAGCACAGACCGTCGGCGTCGTGACGGATGTCGGACTGTTCCTGACCATGCTGAACAAGGAACTGAACTGATTTGATTACACGGAAAAAGCCCGCCTTCGAACAGCCTTCCTGTCCGAAAGCGGGCTTCTTTTTACGGCATACTGCTCCGTTACACCCGTAAAGTATGAAGGCGATGGCGATGAGAGGCTTCCATTAACGGCTGCAAATGTACCTGTTCACGTTCTGTACAGCTAAACAAAAACACCTGATGTTCTTCGGCAAGCTCCAGGAGCGCCTGCAAGGCAGCTTCCAGCCTTTCGGCGTCGTAGTGAACAAAATGGTCATCCAGAAAAATGGGCAACGGCTCGCTTTGTGCACTGACATGCCGGAGCAGTGCCAGCCGCTGGGCAAAGTAAAGCTGATCCTGTGTCCCCTGCGAGCATTGGTCTTGCTCGACAATCCGCTGATGACCCGCCTCCCAAACCTTTACATCAAACTGCGCGTGAGGATCAAGCCGGACATCCTCGTATTTTCCATCCGTGACCGTCGCCATGATCCCGGACGCGATTTGATTCAGTGCCGGTGAGATGTCTCGGTTCCACTCCTTGAGCGTCTGTTGCAGGGTATCGCGGGCAAGTGACAGGGCTTCGCGCTTCATCTGCAGTTGACGCAAAGCTTTCGCCGCTTCTTCATACTCACTGCGCACGCCGGCCAGAGACACCTCATCCTGTCCGCCGATTTCTCCAGAGGCATGGGCGATTTGCTCTCGGAGCGATAGCAGTTCTTCGCTGATGCGCTCCCGTTCTTGCTTTGCAGTATTCCGTTCATGATCTTGGAGCGCTTTTTCCTGTTCCAGCAAGACTCGAAAAGCATCTCCCCACTCTCTGAGCAGTTCTGCTTTTTGTTCCTGCCGCCTCCATTCCTGGGCAGCCAGACTGGCTTTCGCTCCTTCTGCGCTTCGTTTCAACTCTTCGCGCCTGATCAGAAAATCATCCCAATCCGCTGCCTGCCACTCCTGCAAAAGCTGATGCAGCTCTCCTTCACAAAGGGCCGCTTTGTCCTGATATTTTTGCCACTCCTGCTGTGGAACGGTAAGTCCTTTTCCCCTCTGCCTGTTTCGAAGCGCCATGACGCCGCCGAATGCTGCGGCCGCAGCAGCTGCCGAGACGAGACTGCCGGGCAATGCATAGCCTGCTGCAAAGAGTGCTGCCGCTGCAAACAAACCGATCAGACTGCCTGTCCACCAGAAGCGGACTGTACCGCGACGATTTCCCCGTTGTGACCGGGCTGCTGCTCTCCCCGGGGCGCTTGTCTCCCCTGTTTGCCTGGCAGCAGCCCGACTCTGGCCTGCTGGGCTTGTATACAAAGCAGACTGTGCGAGCAAATGGGCCTGCTCCCTGCACGCATTCAGCTCTTTTCGCAGCAAAACCGCCTTCTGATAGGCGTCCTCCATCTTTTCCAGACGGGATCGCTCTTCTGTATCATCCGCTTGGTTCAAGCTTTCTTCCACGCTCGATTCTTCCATCGCGCGCCACCGCTCACCGGCCTGTCGGTGCAGCCTGCGCTCTGCCTCCGTTTGCGCTTCCTGCTCCCATCTGTACCAGTCTTCCGGACTTGCCTCTGAAAAGCTGCGCTGCCATCTGTTTTGCCGATCCTGCTCCTGCCTCTGCATCAAAAGCAGCCTTTGATTAACCCGCTCCAGACTGCGCTCCAGCTCTTGCCGCCTGATTTCCCAAACCGCCAATTGCCGGGTCAGTTTTTGCACACCTCTCCAGCTTTCTTCCGCTTCCGCCAGCTCCCGCTCTTTGCTCGCAACCAAAGCAGTTGCCTTTCCAAGCAACGTGTTTTCAGCCCGCTCCTTTTTTCCGATCAGGGCTAACTCCCGCTCCAGCTCGGCCAGCATTCTGTTCACGGCCGGGTCGGTCTCGCCGCTGCCAAACAATGATGGCAGCAGATACTCTGCCGATTCCAAAGGTTTTCGCCTGATCCAGGTCAAATCGGTAAACAGGCTGCGCGTCAAACCGAGATGCAATTCGAGAAAATTGCGTTCTTTTCTTCGGTCCTCCTGATACAAATACGTCACTTCAGACCAGTCGGGATCGAGGTAAATCTGTGCCTGCTCCCGCTCTTTTTCGAGGCGGCGGTGCAGCCGGTACTGTTTGCCGTCCAGCTCGTACAGCACCACGGTCTCGTAGCTGCTCGCATGCCAAGGCAGGTAGCGCTCGTATTCGGGCAAATATCGCGCAGAGCGGACATAGTCCCGTTTCATGCCGTATAGGGAGGCAAAAATGGCCTGCAGCAGCGTCGTCTTTCCTCGCTCATTGGGAGCAGTGATCAGGTTGAGTCCCGGTGCAAACTGAAAATGGGCATCCTGCCATTTGCCAAAGCCTTTGATCGAAAGCTCGTCGATTCTCACCCGATGACTCCCCCTATCCGATCCAGCGCTTCTTTCACAGCCATACGAGCTACTTCCCGCTGCTGTTCATCCTCTGCTGCCGCCTCTTCCTCCAACAGCTTTTTTACCCAACGTCCCCAGATTCCCCCTTCGGCGATCAGCTTCTCTACATCCAGATCCGGCCTGGTTTTGTCAGCAAACCGAATGGAAAAGAAACGGGTAAAACGCTGCTGCAGCACCTCTATGGCAGGAGAAAAATGAGCGGGACGCTCTCCTGTCAGCGTGACAGCCAAAATCTGCCCATCCTGCACATCGGACAGCGCTTGCTCCACCCGGTCCACAAGCTGCTCCATCGTCTCTGCCCCCTGCACCTCTACCTCCCGTTTGAGAATCATCCGGGTTTGAACCGGAATCTCCTCCAGTTTCAACTGTCCCTCCTCACCAAGCTCGCCATATAGAACATGGCGCGGGCCGTCTTCTTTGACAGACAGCCCTTCCGGCGAGCCAGGATAGGCGGCAAAAACTTTCTTGTGTTGCGGATGCGGAAACAAAGCGGGCTTGTGAATATGGCCCAGCGCGATGTAGTCCATCCCGGTGCGGGCCATCTCGTCCAGCGTGATCGGGGCATAGGGGTGATGCTCCTCTCCCCCGCTGTGGATTACGCTGGCATGAAGCACCATGAGATGGTGCCGGTAGCCGTCCAGTTTTCCGGGGAAATCGAGCAATGGAGATTCGTACACATGCGGCTGCGGAAAGCCCCAGCCGTAGATCACGCAGGATTTTTCCGGGAATTCGTAGACACCCCACTCCGGCGTAAACCAAAATACATTGCCCGGCCACTCCATGGACTGGTAGTAGGAATCCGTTCTCCATGGGTCATGATTGCCCGGCGCAATGCAGACGGGTGTCGGTGCCACACTGGCAAACAGATCGCGCAAAAACACGGCCGTCGCTCTTCTCCCTCCATGCAGTTCCATCAGGTCACCGGCGATCAGCCAGAAATCGGCCTGCTTTTCCCATACCAGATCCCGAATCTTCCGCATCGTCCGACGAAAATCATCCTGCCTTAATTCATAAGAGAGCGACGAAGTATAAACAGGCGCATCCAGATGGATGTCCGCCGTATGGATAAATGACAACATGAAAAATCTCACTCCTCAACATGACAGACTGCTGAAGGAAATGGTACACTTTGGTCAGCAGAAAGCCTGTCTCATACACGAACATATTTTCCCTTTTATGATACAGGAAAAGAGTACCGGATAAAAGGAGCGATTACGTTGCGCATTGCCTATTTGGATTGTTTTTCTGGAATAAGTGGAGATATGCTGCTGGCTGCTCTCGTCGACGCGGGGGCCAGCCGCGAAAATATTGAGCGCGAGCTGCGCAAACTGCCGCTCGGCGATTTCCGCATGGAGTGGAAAAAAGTCGTGAAAAAAGGGGTAAGCGCCTTAAAGCTGGATGTGGTTGACGAAGAGCTGGAAAAGCTCAAATCTTTCAAAACCTTGCCTGTCCTGAGCATCGGGCACAGTCATCATCACGACCATGATCACAGCCACGATCACGGGCATCACCACCACGACCATGATCACAGCCACGATCACGGGTATCACCATCATCACGACCATGATCACAGCCATGATCACAGCCATCACCATCGCCGCTACAGCGAGATCGCTGCGATGATTGACGCGGCCGATTTTTCCCCGCGTGTGACGGCGCGCGCCCAAGCGATTTTTGCGAAAATTGCCGTCGCGGAGGCGAAAATCCACGATGTCCCCGTTGAGACCGTCCATTTTCACGAGGTCGGAGCACTCGATTCGATCGTGGATGTCGTGGGTATCGCCCTGGCTTTGGAAGAGTTGCAAATTGATCAGGTGTACAGCGGTCCCGTCCCGACAGGAAACGGCTATGTCCGCTGTGATCACGGCCTTTACCCGGTGCCTGCCCCTGCTACAATGGAAATGCTCAAAGGCATCCCGCTGCGCAGCACCGAAATTCAAAAAGAGCTGACGACTCCAACTGGAGCCGGTGTTGCAGCCGGCATCGTTCAAGAGTTCGGTCCGCTTCCGGCCATGACCGTGGAAGCGATCGGGTATGGTGCTGGCACCCGGGACTTGCCCGATCAGCCCAATGTCCTTCGCGTGCTCGTTGGGACGCTGTAGTTCCTGCGTGCTTTTAAAAGAAATCGAGAAGGAGGGGGAACCCCCGTCCGGGACTTGACCTATAGCTATCTCCCATGCTGGGCGCACCTAGAAAAAGCCTTGTCTCCTTCCCGGGACAAGGCTTTCTGCTTTAAATTATGAAGAATAAACCAACTTCCGCATATCGCCGATCAACCTTCCCGCAGCAGGCGCAGGAACTCTTTCATAAAGCCGGGCAGGTCCGGCCAAGCATGAGCAGAGACCAGATTGTTGTGAACATGCAAAGGCTCGGTGCGATAAACAGCTCCACACGCTTCCACATCTGGACGGCATGCCTGATAGGCTGTCATTTCGCGATCACGGACATGCTCACTGACCAGCGCCAGCACCTGTGACCCGTGGCAAATGGCGGCGACCGGTTTGTTTGCTTCAAAGAAATGAGCCAGAATCGGCTTGAGATGCTCGTTCAGCCGGATATACTCAGGTGCGCGGCCGCCCGGAATGATCAGACCGTCGTATTCCTCCGCATTCACATCGGCAAAAGCGATGTGGGAAGCGAGCTGATAGGCTGGTTTTTCCGTGTAGGTTTCGCTGTGGGCTTCGAAATCATGGCAAACGGTATGCAGCGTTTTTTTCGTGGGCGATGCAATGACGGTCTCCAATCCTTCCTCCAGACAACGATAATACGGATAAAACACTTCCAGAGCCTCTACCGCATCTCCCGTCACGATCAACACTTTCTTGCTCATTTGTACAGCCTCCCCACAAGAGTTTTCGAGGGTCGTACCCTCACTACCATTTTCTGCAGAACTGCCCCATTCTCCTGCAGCCGCAGGCAGCTACACCTGTTTCATGGCGAGCATGAGCGCTTCTTGATGTACTTCCTTTACCGAGACTCCTGCTTCCTTGGCCAGCCGGGCGCATACGGCATATTCCGGGGAGCATTGCACCCTTTTTCCGCGATGAATGCCTATTTTTACCGGTACTCCCCCCCAGGTTGTTTTTACTGTGAGGAACTGCCTTGCCAGCCGATGGCAAGCTGCGGGAAAATACCGGACGCCAAAAGTGCTGGTCTCTTGAAACAGGATGGTTGTCAGCTCCTCCACTTTGCTTTGGTAGCACAACACTTGCACCAGGATTCCCGGACGACTTTTTTTCATCGTAACCGGGATAAAATGAACGTCATTTGCCCCCGCTTCGAAGAGCCGTTCCATGGCATGAGCCATCCACTCCGGACTGCAATCGTCCACGTTCGCCTGCATAAGCATCATTCCGGTATCGATATGCTCCACATCGTGCTTGCGAAACTCATGAACAATCGGCAGCGAATCTTTTCGCCCCCCGGTTTCTTCCGCCTTCACCGAAAGGACAGCTACGCCATCGCCCATTTCGACGCGGCTGATGTTTCCGTTCAGCGACGTTACCGGCTTTGCTCCGATTTCTTTTAACCATATCATCGCCACAGGTGAAAATTGTGAAGAGGGGTTTTGTATTTCTTCTTTAACTTCCCAGCCCTCCAACAGTGGAAGTAGGGCCAGAGGAAGTCCAGCAGGGATCGTCAAAGGCAGGACATAGAATTCAGCGCTTGGCTGGTCCTTCTCTGGTATCTGAAAGCAGGCGAGCAGCTTTTTCAAGGCGTCGATTTCACGCTGCCACGCTTCCGCTGACAGAAACGGGCGGTACCTCTCGACCGCTTCTGAGACTGTTTCAAATCGCCGCAGAGCCTCTTCCTGGGACAGTTCGCTCTCTTCCTGCGATGGAGCCGGTCGGCCTTCCGCCAGACGAAGCAGCGGTTCGACTGCTGTATGTAAAAAGAACGATTCGTCACTTCGTATGATAATCTTCATGTTTCCCTCCGTTTGGACTCTTCCTTTGATCATACACCAATTCAGTATTCCGGCACATGCCCGCTTCCTTCTGGCTGGCAAAAACTTCTCGGATAATCACCCTGGGCTGACAGAAACTACAAAGAAGAACTGTTCAGGAGGGAATCGGGCATGCGCAATTTCCGCCTATTGCTGCAGATCAGTTTGAGCGTAATTTTAACCTGTTGTTCCTTGCCTCCTGTTTCGCAAGCATCCGGGTCTGTCACGGCCGGCTCTGTCGAAAAGGTCTTTCAGGACCGTCTTGAATTGTTCCAACGTTTAGAGGCACTCTACGGTATCCCTTGGTCTTATCTGGCTGCGGTGGATCAATACGAACGTTCCATCCACAAGCGCAGAAAAAAAGGCAGCGAACAACAAGCACCGGAACGTTTGACCGCGATCATGATTCCTCCTTCTCTATGGTGCGGTGCGTTGAACCCCGATCAACAGGATCACCACGAAACCTCCATTCGCTTTTTTGGCGGCATCGGCATGGATGGAGATGGCGACGGCAAAGCAGAACGGGAGAATGACATGGACGTACTGACAACCCTGATCCACTTTTTTGCACAGTACGGCTTGACCCGCGAGGACTGGCGGATTGGCCTGTGGTCCTACTACAAGCGTGACCGGGCAGTGAAAACCATCGATCAGTTTGCCCGTATCTACGAGCGCTTTCAACGCCTTGACTTAGATGATCATCATTTTCCCATTCCGAAACGCTATTCCTACAGCTACCACAGCACCTGGGGCGCCCCCCGCGGCTGGGGAGGCCACCGGATTCATGAAGGAACCGATATCTTTGCCGGATACGGCACACCTGTCCTCAGCACGGGCTACGGCGTCATCGAGGTCTTGGGCTGGAACCGATACGGCGGATGGCGCATCGGAATGAGAGACATCGGCAATGTCTACCATTACTTTGCTCATTTGGGCTCCTTTAAAAAGGGATTAAAACCGGGTGACATCGTAGAGCCGGGCGAAATCTTGGGCTACGTGGGGAGTTCTGGTTACGGAAGACCTGGCACCGCCGGAAAATTCCCGCCCCATTTGCATTACGGGATGTACAGCGACACCGGAAGCAACGAGTGGGCATTCGATCCTTATCCTTACCTGAGGCGATGGGAGTGGCAAATGTACAACAAAAAGAAGAAACGCTGAAAACTGCTGCACGTTTGCCTGATCCTGCAATCTGGAATCAGGCTTTTTTGCATTGACAGCCAGGATTCCCCCGCTTACAATCAATTTAAAAAATTGGACAAATGTCCAAAAAGCAGGTATGAGACATGAAACAACCATCGAAAGCGGAAAAAGCGGAAGCCAAGCGAGCCTTTTTGGTAGAACAAGCCACCCGTTGTCTGGCCGAGCGGGGGTATGCCTCTGTTTCGCTGCGCGATATTGCTCGGGAGTCGGGCGTCTCGCTGGGCATTTTGCACTACTACTTTGAAAGCAAAGAGGATTTGCTTCTGGCCGTCATCACAGGCTACAAGCATCACTTTTTGGATGAGCTGGAAACAGAGCTTCTTGCCGACCCTCTTGAAGGCTGGCAGACAAGGTTTTCTTCCCTTTTGCGCCAAGCGCTCACCGAGCATCGAAACACTCATCGACTCTGGTATGACCTGCAGGTCCAAGCCATGTACCACCCCGCCTTTCGCAAGCCTGTCCAGGAGATTCGCGAGCGTCTCTACAGCCTGATCAGGCACATGCTGGAAAAGCTGCTAAACCACCATGGCAAGCACGCTGCTTCCTTCTCCCCCGAGACGTGGGTACCGCTCTTTTACTCCGCCCTGGACGGCCTGTTTTTCCAATCCTTGATGGCGGATAAAGAACTGGCTGATCAGCTCGTAGCCCGGCTCGAAGAAGATCTGACCCGCTTGCTTGAAACCTTTTTCATCCATTCCACATTGAATTAAGAGAGGTGAAACAAAATGGGTAGACTCACCATGAGAAATCCAGCGACCGGCGAGATCATTGGTACATTGGACGAAGCTACTCCAGCCGAAGTACAACAAGTCATGGCCCAAGCCCGTGACGCTTCCAGGGAGTGGGGAGAAACCCCTGTCTCCACCCGCATTCACTATCTGCGCAATCTGCGCCATTACTTGGTAGAGAACGGCGAGATGCTGGCCCAGAAAATCAGTGAAGTTACGGGCAAAGTGACGCTGGAGGCGTACATGACGGAAATTTTCATTACTGCGGACACCATCCGCTTTTATGAAAAGCAGGCAGAACGGATGCTGGCTCCCCGAAAAGTGGCGACTACGCTGGTGCTCTTTCCCAAAAGATCATGGATTCACTATCAACCAATGGGAGTCGTCGCAGTTATTTCTCCTTGGAACTATCCGTTTCAACTCTCGGTCGTCCCGGTGCTGTCCGCACTGGCTGCCGGTAATGCCGTCATCTTGAAGCCTTCCGAGGTAACTCCGTCGATCGGGCTTTTGATTGAGGAGCTGTTTCAAGCAGTGCCTGCCCCGAAGCATCTGGTCCAGGTGCTGCACGGCGGCAGAGAAGTGGGCCAGGCACTCGTAGCGGCCAGACCCGATAAGATCTTCTTCACCGGCTCAGTTGCAACCGGCAAAAAAATCATGACGCAAGCCGCCGAGCATCTGATCCCCGTCGAACTGGAGCTGGGAGGCAAAGATCCGATGATCGTTCTGGAGGATGCCCATTTGGAGCGGGCTGCCAACGGAGCCGTTTGGGGAGCCTTTACCAACGCGGGTCAGGTATGCATGTCAGTCGAACGCGTCTACGTACACGAACGCGTTTATCCCCAGTTTCTCCAACTGGTCAAAGAGAAAACAGCCGCCCTTCGCCAGGGCTTTCCCGCTGAGTCCGAGCTCGGCTCCATGACCTCGCCGGAGCAAATCCGGATTGTGCGGGAACATGTTCAAGAAGCTCTGGCCAAAGGTGCCGTTGCCGAGTGGGGCGGTCATTTTCCCGAGAACAGCATGTTTCTGGCTCCCACGATTTTGACTGGTGTCACCCATGACATGAAAATCATGCGGGAAGAGACATTTGGTCCCGTCTTGCCGATCATGCGTGTGGCTTCCGAGGAAGAGGCGATCCGTCTTGCCAACGATACGCCCTACGGCTTGAATGCTTCTGTCTGGTCCATGGACAAAGCAAGAGCGAAACGCGTAGCCCAAAAGCTGCAAAGCGGCAATGTCTGCATCAATGATGTCGTCGTCAGCTATGCCAACCCCCATCTTCCCTTTGGCGGCGTCAAAGAAAGCGGGATCGGCCGCTATCGCGGTCCGGAAGGGCTTCAGTCCTTTACGCATGCGGTATCGATCATCCATGATCCGGGCAAAAGGAAGCGGGAAATCAACTGGTATCCGTACACCGGTGAGCAGCATGCCCTTTTTGTCAGTCTGACCAAGACCCTTTTCGGCAAAAACAAGAAACAGGGAAATCTGTGGAGTCCGCGCAACTGGAAAGGCTTTTGGCGAGAATGGAAGCGCCTTTATTGACGAAACTTGTTCCACTCAAGGTTCCCGAACCCGATGATTTCCAGTGTGGTTTATCCAAATAGCAAAGAGGCGGGTTGCACGCTGGCCCGCCTCTGTTGATTCGTATTTTTACCTGGTGAATTGCCGGCTCAAATTGGCCATCTCGATAGCCGCTGCTGCTGCTTCCCAGCCCTTGTTGCCTGCCTTGGTCCCGGCCCGCTCGATGGCCTGCTCAATGGAATCCGTTGTCAGCACTCCAAAGATAACAGGGATGCCAGTCGCAAGAGACACCGCTGCCACTCCTTTTGCACATTCGCTGCAGACGTAATCGAAATGCGGCGTAGAGCCCCGGATGACCGCCCCCAGCGTCACGATCGCGTCATACTTTCCCGACTCGGCCATTTTCTTGGCAATGAGCGGGATTTCAAAGGCTCCCGGTACCCAGGCTACCTCTACTGCTGCCTCATCAACGCCATGTCTTTTCAACGCATCAAGGGCTCCGCTGACGAGCTTGCCGACGATCAGCTCATTGAACCTCCCAGCCACGATCCCTACACGCAGGCCTGTCCCAATCAGATTTCCTTCCCATTGCTTCATGTTCTCTCACTCCTTCACAAACTGAAGCAGATGCCCCAGTTTGTCCTGTTTGATGTGTAAATAGCGAGTATTCTCAGGGTGTTCCGGCATCTGCAAGGGAACTCGCTCCACCAGTTCCAGTCCATATCCGGAAAGCCCGCGAATTTTCCGCGGATTGTTTGTCATCAGGCGCAGCCTGCTAACACCCAGATCGCGCAAAATCTGGGCACCAATGCCGTAGTCGCGCAAATCAGCCGGAAAGCCCAGCTTTTCATTTGCTTCCACCGTGTCGTAGCCCTGCTCCTGCAATTGATAGGCTTTCAGTTTGTTAATCAGCCCGATCCCTCTGCCTTCCTGGCGCATATAGAGCACGACTCCCTGCCCTTCCGCTTCGATCATGCGCAGTGCTGCATGCAGCTGCGGTCCGCAATCGCAGCGATGGGAACCGAAAATGTCACCCGTCAAACACTCTGAATGGACCCTCACCAGAGTTGGCTTGCTGCTGTCCAGTTCCCCTTTGACGATGGCTACATGTTCTTTGCCATCCCGCTCATTTGTGTAGGCGATAATCCGGAATTCTCCGTATGCAGTGGGCAGCTTCGCTTCGGCTTCGCGCTTTACCAGTCTTTCATGCTTCATCCGGTAATCAATCAAATCGGCGATCGTAATCAGCTTCAAATCAAACCGTTTGGCTACCTCAACTAGCTCAGGAAGACGGGCCATCGATCCGTCTTCATTCATGATTTCACAGATGACACCCACGGGCTTTGCCCCCGACAAGATAGCCAGGTCGACTGCCGCCTCTGTGTGGCCGGCACGCCGCAGGACACCTCCCGGCTTGGCTATCAGCGGAAATATATGCCCCGGACGCCGAAAATCCGTTGCTTGCTTCGCTTCATCCAGCATTGAAAGCACTGTGTGGGAACGCTCCTGGGCTGAAATCCCGGTATGCGTGCCTGCCTCGTCAATTGACACCGTAAAGGCCGTCCCTTGACGATCCGTATTGTTGTCGACCATGGGCGTCAGCTTCAGACGGGCCGCGTGGTCTTCGGTTACAGGCACGCAGATCAGCCCTCGGCCATGCATCGCCATGAAATTGATCATTTCCGGCGTAGCCGCTTCGGCCAGACATATAAAATCCCCTTCGTTTTCCCGATCCTCATCATCGACGACGATCACGGGCCGACCTTTTCGCAAATCGACGAGTGCCTCTTCTATCGCATGAAACATGCTTGCTCCCTCCTTCAAGCAAAACCGTGCTCCTGCAAAAATGCCAGATCCAGACCAGCTGCTTTTCCCGGCTGGCAGTCAGCATTCCCGCCGAGCAATCGTTCTACATATTTTGCAAGCAGATCGGTTTCCAAATTGACTTCATCTCCTGCTTGCTTTCCTTGCAAATTGGTCTGGGCAAGTGTATGAGGAATCACGGAAACAGACAGCCGATCCACACCCGCCTCTACCACCGTCAAACTGATGCCATCCACGGTAATAGAGCCGCGGGGCACGACGTATCGGAGCAAATGCGGCTCCGTCTGGATCACATACCGGACCGCGTTTCCGTCTGCCTTTCGCGAGAGGATCGTTCCTACGCCGTCAACGTGTCCTGACACCAGATGGCCACCGAGACGCTCCCCCAATTTCATCGCCCGTTCCAGATTGACACGGTTCCCCGGCTGCAAAGCAGACAGATTGGTCACCTGCCAGGTCTCCGGCATGACATCCGCTTGAAAACGCGCCCGGGAAAAAGACGTAACGGTCAGACAGACGCCGTTGACCGCGATGCTGTCCCCCAGGCGGACATCCTCCACGACCTTGGAGGCACGAATGATCAGTTTGCAGGATCGATCATTGCTGGAAACCGTTTCGACTACGCCCACTTCTTCAATCAATCCCGTAAACATGTCGCACTCCCCTCTTCTTTCCAAACCGGATAGCCAGCAATGCACAGATCATGACCCCCGAATAGCTCCATCTCTACATCAGCCAGCGAAATCGCATCCTGCATGAACGACTGTCCCAAGCCCCCATAGGAAGCCGGCGCCGCTGCTCCGCCAACCAGCTTGCAGGAGAGGAAATGAACGACCTTTTGAACGGCCCGGGCATCCAGGAAAGAGCCGTTGACGGTTGCTCCCCCCTCGACTAACAGGGAGGAAATACCCCTTTTCCCCAGCTCAGCCAGCACTTGCTCGACGCTGACACGGCCAGCCAATCTAACTACCTCTGCCCCCAGGCTCTCCAGCTGTCTCTGCCGCTCCACAGGTGCTTGATCAGATGCAAAGAGCAAGGTTGGGGCGTGCCCATCCCGGAGAACACAGGCGGTATCCGGAATTCGCAAATGATTGTCCAGGATCACCCGCAGCGGCTGTCTGCCGGTAACCTGTCCCTGCTCGCGCGCCGTCAGTGCCGGATCATCCGCCAGTACCGTTTGCACGCCGACCAGAATAGCATCATGCTCTCTGCGAAGCTGGTGGACACGCTTGCGGGCCTCTTCGCCTGTAATCCAGCGGCTGTCACCTGTGCGGGTCGCGATTTTTCCATCCAGTGTGGAAGCCGTCTTCACTGTGACGAAAGGCGTCTGTTTCTGGATGTAGTGGAAAAACACTTCGTTTAGTTTTTTCGCCTGCACCGCGCCAACCCCCACAACTACGTCGACTCCCGCCTGCCGAAGAAGGCTGATCCCTTTGCCGGCAACGAGTGGATTGGGATCAGCCGCAGCCACGACTACCCGTGCGATCCCTGCCTCGAGCACAGCTTTGGCACAGGGCGGCGTTCTCCCGTAGTGACTGCACGGTTCCAGTGTGACGTATAAAGTAGCTCCTTTTGCAAGCTCACCAGCCATACGCAGGGCATGAACCTCTGCGTGCGGTTCCCCTGCTTTTACATGCGCCCCCATGCCGACAACCATTCCATCACGGACAATCACCGCTCCCACCACTGGATTGGGGCTGGTTTGTCCTTTCGTTGCGCGGGCCAGATCAAGCGCCAGCGACATATAGGACAAATCGCTTTCTGCCATCTCTTCCTCTCCTTTCCCATGAAAAATGCCCGTGAAGCACGCTTCAGGGCATAGGGAAAGAAACCTTTTGCTCTCCATTTTTTCAACAGAGAACACAGGCTGTGCTACCTTCTCCCATCCGGACTCTACCGTCGGCTCTGGACTTGCACCAGATCAGTCGCTTGCAGTGTCTGCTGCATGCGAGTCGCGGGCTCAGGCGCATTTGCGCCAATACCGCCGGTCGGGAATTTCACCCTGCCCTGAAGGTCTTCTATTCAGTTTTTAACAAGAAAAACCCCTGAAACTTACATTCAGGGGGCATAGAAGAAGAAGCCTTTCCACTTCGTTTTTTCAAACAAAGCCAAAGACTTGTTCCACCTTCTCCCATCCGGACTTTACCGTCGGCCTTGGAATTTCACCAAGTCAGTCGCTTGCAAAAAGCAGCTCTGCAAGCGAGTCGCGGGCTCGGACGTGCGTTCGTCATCACCGCCGGTCGGGAATTTCACCCTACCCTGAAGGTTGGCTATTCAGTTTCTTGCATTATACCATGCTTTTTCCGCGGCATTACACTTTTTTCTGGCAAGGGCCCGTTTCAGTGATTTAGCGGTTGGTGACATGGTATGTATTTCTGGAGGGAGAACAGATCGGGTCAGCTGTGGTACATGTGAACTACTCTCCACTTAGGCTAACGCCTAGAAGTGGGAGCTTCTCAAATCCACGACGAAAGTAACCTTTCGTCTCCTCGAGCGTTACTTCGGGTAGTCCCTACCCTAGATGTCCGACGTTTCGGAGTTCTTTTGTTACCTTGGATATTTTACGCATGGAAGGATAAGCTTGGTTTTCGCATTTTGTTTCTCCATGCAACCCCATATATCCAGTTATCAAAGAACATCATAAGTAGATTTTACCAAAGTGTCGGACAACTGAACAGGCAAAAGCCTGTCCTTGTCCAAAGTCGATTCATCCCCCACTTACAACCAAACGCTGTAAGGTTTTAGAAGTGGGAGACTTCTCGACCTATAAGTTAAAAGTAATAACTACACTGGATATTTTGACAACATTTATTTTGCAGGTTTACGAAAGCATCATACTTTACACAAGGCGGTGATAGTGGAAGAGCAGTTTTCTATGGTCATACCTAATGGGAGTGAATAAAGGTCGTGCTAGTGACGGAGATGGTGTTTTCTCGCACATAAACTATGTCGTGAGCAATTTAGATGTTAACCCGATTTTGGGTAATTGATTAACTCTCACAAGGGGTGGTAGAAATAAAAAACAAATACTTTACGTTACTGATCATGATCATCATGTTAAGTTTGGGCAATGGATGCACGACTGAAACCGAAAAGGTGATTTTAGGAATAGAAGGGTACATTACACTAAAAAGTGACGATGTACATACAATCCTTGTTACCAAGGCAGGGACAACTGACGATGCTATGAATGTATCTGTATCCAAAGACACGACAATTCTGAATTCAAACGGTTCAGTAATGAAAATCGAAGATCTAAAAATTGCTCAATGGGTTGAGGTTTGGGTAAATGGTAACATTAATACCAGTTTTCCATCACGAGCATTTGCGAATAAGATTGTGGTTTATGACGATTCACCTGTAGAAGGATCGAACATCACTAAAACACAAGCTGTTGAAAAAGCTTTGAGTTTGACAACGGATATTCCTATCCAATTTGTTTCAGGCATTGAGTTTATGAAATCTGAAGGGCATTGGAAAGTAACGATTCGAAACAACGATGCAAAGATAAAAAAAGAAGTGATAATTAACGGTAGAACAGGTGAGGGAAAACTGATTGACTAACGTGTTAAGACAACAGTCAGAAAAGTGCAGTAAAAGGTTCCATCCCCCTAATTGGGGCATCTTTTTCGGAGCCAATAGAGTTGTAGCTACTGCCCGTGCTGGGCATAAAAAACGAGCACTTACTCGCACGGGACGAGAAAGTGCTCCCGTTTTATGGGCGGGAAAAAGCCGCAGCTTCTGCCGCATTCCTTCTACGGATTGGAAGGCGGCGGTGAGATATCCTCCAGACGCGGCACATCCGGCTTGCCCCAGGGGTTGTTATACAGATATTGCGGTACATCGCCGATAATCAGTGAGTGCGTAATCGGTATTTTCGTCGTAACGGTTTTCTGGTCCGTAGCAAACGGGATGACAATCCGCAAATCAACTTCCACATAAATGTAGACGGTCGCCAGCACCATGTTTATCCCTGCTTCGCTCAGTTCGGTGTCCAGCATCGTTTTCACGGAACCGATCGGCATAAAGGTGATCGGCAGGTTGGGTCCCATCTGCGCGAGAAAGCTGTTGCCCGTCGCCAGCCCTAGTGGGATGGTGCGTTCGACTTTCTCCTCTTCAAATTCCCTCAGCCGGTTCTGTACACGGGAGGTGGTCTCCCCCACAATCCGGGCATACTCCTTAAAGTTGAACTGATATGCCTGAATCCTTCCCTGGTTGTCTTTCTCAATTTTCACGATCTGATTAAAATCCACACCTTGCTGGGCTATCCGCTTGGTGACCGCATCGGTTATCGCCTCTTTGGCCAATTGCTCTGCCTTCTGGCTGGCCAAAATTTTCAGAGTGGGTTCCATTCGCTTTTCAATAAACACCAAAAACTGGATACTCATTGCCAAAAAAATGACCAGCGCAATAAAAAACGCCTTCGTGCGAGAAAGTGGGTTTTTCCATCGTCGACGGGGTCGAAACACGGCCACGCCCGTCACCTCCCAGTTGGTACATCCTATGGCTGGGAGGACCCAAAAATTCGTGACGCTTTTTTTTTGCTCTCTCTACGCTTGGTAAACATCTAATACTGCCTGCAAGACTTCGCCCACGTAAACACGTACGCCCATCCGGAGCAAGACGGCTTCTTAGTCCGGTAAGCACGTGCTGGAAGTTCTTTTTCCGGCAGCGAAAGCCCATGGTCCCGATCCGCCAGATTTTCCACGTACGTGTAAAGTAGCTGAGGTGAGAAGAATCATGTTTCCCTGCTCGGCTCCGTATTCCGCCCTGCAGGGAGGATTCACTGTCCGCTCCTCAGCGGCTGGCGGGGGTCCGCAAAAGCCGTTTCGCTCCGACGTCATCCCAAGGTTGCGGCCCTGTTTCCCGCCATCCGCTGCTCCGCTGAGCTGGGCTACACAGTCGCACGCAGGGAAACATGATTCTTCTCCGAACATCCCGCTCCTTTCCTACTTTTTCAAGAGTGAAAAAAAGGCCCATTAAACTTAAGATTTTCGTATAGGGAAATGTTTAGCCTGATACTTTTCTGTCTTTTGAACACTCTCCTCACTTTCGTCAAACTAGGTAAGACTTAGTAGTGAGAGTCTTCTCGGCTAAATACGATAAACGGTCTGATTTGTATGATTGGCGTACTTGTCTACTTCCAACTTTCATTTCAACTTACAGACAATGACTTCATCCAGTTTTTGATCCTTCTTTCATCATCGCTTCAACCTACAAGCTTTTTAAAAAGCACCGGTATCGTGAAGAAGCATGTTTCCCTGCGGTGCGACTGTGGAGCCCTGCCCCAGCGGAGGGGCGATTCGCGGGAAAAAGGAGCGCAACCTTGGGATGACCCCGAAGCGAGGCGGCTTTTGCGCTCCCCCCGCGAATCGTCCCGGAGCGGACAGTGAACTCTCCCTCGCGGGCGGAATACGGAGCTGAGCAGGGAAACATGCTTCTTCCACCTACGGCCCCGTTCCCAAAAACTTAAATAACAATCTGTCAGGTGAATGAAGGGCTTGTAATCAGCATCCCTAGATCGCCAAGCGCTAATAGAAAAAGCCCCCGTCCCAAAAAACGGAACAGAGGCCCTCTCCAACTATTGGACGTTTTCAATAAACCCAAGCGTCAGCCAAGGGAAAACAGATAGCAATACCATAAACAGAATCATAATCACCGCGTACGGAGCAGCCCCCCGAACGATTGCAGAAATCGGCGACGACGGATCCACGCCCTTCAGAACGAACAGGTTCAGCCCAACCGGCGGCGTGATCAATGCCAGCTCCATGTTGACCACCATGATGATCGCAAACCAGATTGGATCAAAGCCGAGCGCCATGATGATCGGGTACAGGATCGGCAGGGTAATCACCAGGATGGATACGGTCTCCAGGAAGCAGCCCAGAACAAGCAGCAAAATGTTGATCAGAATAAAGACAACCCACTTGGAAACAGGCAAACTGGTCGCCAGCTCCGTCATCGCTTGCGGAATCTGCAGCGAGGTCAGGATAAAGCCAAACAACATCGCCCCCACGATAATGAACAGAATCATGGCATTCGTAGCTACCGTGGAAAGCAGGATGCTCTTGATGTTGGACCAGGACAAACTTTTGTAGACAATCCCGGCCACCAGCGCACTAAACACAACACCCACCGCAGCAGCTTCCGTCGGAGTGAAGAGACCGGAGTAAATACCGCCAATAATCAGCACCGGCATCATCAATCCCCAAATCGCCTTACGCGTTCCTTCCCAGCGCTCCGACCAGGTTGCTGCCGCTTCCTTGATATGTCTCATTTTCCATGAGGCGTATACCATAAAGATGAGCAGCAGCAGGATTCCGGGCAGAACCCCAGCAATAAACAGCTTTCCAACCGATTCACCAGTGACGGACCCGTAAATAATCATCGGGACACTGGGCGGGATCAAAATTCCCAAAGTTCCCCCAGCGGCAAGCAGACCCAAAACCGCTTTTTTCTCGTATCCCCGAGACGTCATCTCCGGGATCGCAACCATCCCGATAGTGACTGCTGTCGCAACACTGGAGCCAGAAATGGCAGCAAAGATGCCGCAGCAAACCAACGTGGCCAAGGCCAGACCGCCGGGCAGATGGCGCAGCCAGCGACTGGCCATTTCATACAGCTCTTTGCCCACACCGCTGAACAAGAGAATCTGACTCATCAAGACGTACATCGGCAAAGCACTCATCGTGAAGTCGTCAAGCGCCTTGTACGCAATAATCGGGATTTGCGAGAGGCCGAGAGCTCCTCCGTTAAACAAGTACAAACCGATTGCGGCCAGCACCGATAGAGCAAATGCCACCGGCACCCCGACCAGCATCAGCGAGGCCATGCCTCCTGCAAAAAACCAGCCCACTACGCCTCGCCTCCTTCCTGTCCGCGGATGTAGTCAATCAGTTGCAATAGGAAGGCCAGACAAAGCAAGATGCCTCCGATTGGCAAAAGCATTTCCGGAATATACATCGGGATTTGCAGCAAGGAGGCTGAGGTAAAGCCCAGCTCCATGGATTGCTTGACATGCTCAAAGCCAAAAAAACTGAAAAACAGGCTGAAAAACAGTCCGATCCCTGCAGATACAATCAGCATCCAGCGTCTTATCGACGCCGATACATTATGCAAAAGCAAATCAACTTTGATATGGGCATCTACGCGAACGGCATAGGCAGCCCCAAAAAAGCAGCTGCCAATGATCGCATAAATCGATAATTCGGTCGCCCAGGTAGTCGGTGCGTTGAAAAGCGAACGGGAGACGATCTCAAAAAAGATCATCCCCGTCGTCAATACAATGAAAGCACCGGCAATCATGCCACCCAAACGAATGAGTCGGTCGCTCCAGTCGTACAGCAACTGAAAAAATTTCATCAAAAAGTCCCCCGTTTACACCTTTCCTCAGGCATTACTTGATGTTTTGCATATCCTCCAGAAGTTCTTTGCCCAGGTCACCGGCAGTTTTTACGTACTCCTCCCAAGCTGGCTTGGCGGCTTCTTTCCATGCAGGGAGGTCAGAGTCCGGCACTATGTAAACATCCATTCCTTTTTGCTTCAATTGTTCAGCCGTTGCCTTGTCTTCCTGTTCAGCCTGGGTGCGAATCCAGTCTTCCGTTTCCTTCGCAGCCGCAGCCACAAGCTCTTGTGTTTTCGGCGGCAGCCCATCCCAGTACTTTTTGTTCACTGCCAGTACGAACTCCAGATACGCGTAGTTACAAATCGTCAGGTATTTGGACACTTCATCATATTTGCGCTGAACCATCGCAGTTGTACCCGAGGTAGCACCGTCGATCGTTTTCCGTTGCAGGGCCATGTACACTTCACCTGCACCCATGAAGACCGGTGCAGCGCCGTACGCTTGGATCATCGCAGACGGGATATGACCGATACTGCGGATTTTCAAGCCTTGAAAATCCTCTGGCTTGGTAAGCTGGCGAGCACTGTTGGCGAATTGTGCATAGCCGTAGTCAGCAAACAACAGAACTTTGGCTCCTTTAGCTTCCATTTCTGCTTTCAGCTTGTCTCCTACCGGTCCATTCAGCGCTTTGCCTGCCAGCTCGTAGGAGGTAGGAATCGCGTAAGGAACGTCAAAAATCCCCATCGCCGGTACGACAGAAGCCCAGAGCGTCGAAGAGTTGACGCCCATCTCCACGCCGCCCGTCAAGATGGCCTGATTCATTTCCTTGTCGCTGAGAAGCTGCCCTGCCGGATATACCTGCACTTTCACGTTTCCACCCGAGCGCTCTGTTACTTTCTTGGCAAATTCCTCAATGCCTTTGGAAATATGGTGGTCTTGCGGCAGGTTATAGGCCAGGCGAATGGTTGCTTTCTCGTATTCGTCTGCGGCAGCCGTGGTGGCTCCACCCTCGTTATTCGTATTGCTCTGCGGAGCGGTTCCGTTTTGAGCCGCAGGAGCACCTCCACAGCCCGCCAGTAAACTTCCCATTAATCCAACTGTCGCAAGTACACTTACCCATTTCTTCTTCACGATTGTTCCCCCCAATTTGTTTAAAACAGAATCGTCGATTGCTCTTTCTTTTCTACGAGACGGATTCGCCCCAGCGGCATTCTCATGGAAAGGCTGACGGCGTACTCCGAAGCGTCCAAAAGTTTAGAAAATTCAATCCCCGTTCGTACCCTCATCCGCTCGAACATGTACACCACATCTTCTGTCGCTACATTGCCAGCCGCTCCGGGAGCAAACGGACAGCCGCCAAGCCCGCCGGCAGCCGTCTCAAACGTCCGTATCCCCGCCGTATAGGCTGCGTACGTATTGGCCAGGGCGAGTCCGCGCGTGTCATGCAAGTGAAGAGACAGCTTGTCCTGCCCCACCTCTTTGACCAGCCGATCGCACAGCGCGTATACTTCATTGGGCACAGCGATGCCGATCGTATCCGCAATCCCAAGCTCCCCGGCCCCAGCTTCCAACGCCTGTTCAGCCAGCCGCACCACTACATCGGGATCGATCCGGCCTGCAAACGGACAGCCGAAGCTGGTAGCGATCGAAAAACGGAGCAGGAGTCCCGCTTCTTTGGCTAGCGGGACCAGTTCGCGGAACGCTTCGAGGTTCTCCTCGATTGTCTGATTGATGTTCTCTTTATTGAATGCGGGACTGGCGGAGGTCACCCAGTTGACTTCCCCGAGTCGAAAGCGCACAGCGCGCTCGAAGCCTTTGCGATTGGGAATCAGCGCACTGAACGAAACATGCGGGACTCCCTCCAGCCCTTCACATATCTCCTCAGCATCAGCCATCTGCGGGACGCGTTTAGGATGGACGAACGATGTCGCTTCTATCCTTTGCAAGCCTGCATCGGCAAGCATGTGGATCAGCTGCTGCTTCTTCTCAGTCGCGATAAAGCCCGCTTCATTTTGCAGCCCGTCACGGGGTCCGACTTCAATGATCGTGACATCCCTGTTCATATCGCTCGCTTCTCCTTCAGAAGAGCCAAAACCGCCGGGTCCAGCTGTAGCAGCTTTTCAAAGATCTCTTCGTTATGCTCTCCCAGCTTCGGTCCTACCCACTCATGGCCGCCCGGTGTTTCCGACAGCTTGGGCACAACTCCTGGAAACTTCACCGACTCCCCATCTGGCAGCTCAATCTCCTCCAGCATGCCTCGTTCCTGATAGTGCTCATCCTCCGCGATATCTTCAATGCTGTAAATCGGCCCTACAGGGACAGCCGCCTCATCCAGTAACCGCTGAGCTTCCTTCAATGGATGCTTCATCGTCCACTCCCCAATCACTTGGTCGATATACGTCACATGATCCGCACGCCCCTGATTGTTTGCAAAACGCGGATCTTCTGCTATGTCACTGCGTCCAATTGCGTGCATCAAGCGCTTGAAAATATTGTCGCCGTTTGCGCCGATGACCAGGTATTTCCCATCTGCACAAAGGTAGGTATTGGAAGGCGCGATACCCGGCAGTGTGCTGCCTGTCCGCTCACGCACCAACCCCTTCAGGTCGTACTCCGGCAGAACGCCCTCCAGCAGACTGAATACGGCTTCATACAGTGCGACATCGACCATTTGTCCTTTTTTCTCCGGTGACTTGTCACGCGCCTGCAAAGCCATCATACCGCCGATAACTGCATACAATCCGGCTGTCAGATCGCCGATGGCGACACCGACCCGGACTGGCGGCAGATCAGGATAACCCGTCAAATAGCGAAGTCCCCCGATCGCCTCGGCCACGCTGCCAAATCCCGGTTTATTGCGATAAGGACCCGTTTGTCCATAGCCCGAAATACGCACCATAATCAAGCCGGGATTCAGCTTGGAGAGCACATCATAGCCAATTCCCCACTTTTCCAGTGTGCCTGGACGGAAGTTCTCGATGACGATGTCCACTTCTTTTGCCAGAGAGCGGATCAGATCCTGCCCCTCTTCCTTCCGCATGTCAACGGTGATTGATTTTTTGTTGCGTGATTGTACATACCACCAAACGGATGTGTCATCATGCATAGCCCGCCAGTTGCGCAAGGGGTCACCAGTTTCCGGTGCTTCCACCTTGATAACCTCCGCACCAAATTCTGCAAAAATCTTGCCTGCAAACGGTGCTGCTACGAGCGTACCCAGCTCCAGCACGCGCACGCCTTGCAGCGGCTTTCTTGTCGTCATTGGCCCCTCCTTATTGGTCGTCTTGTTGTTTTCGATTGGCGTCCATACAAAGCTCAAAATCGCGCGAGATGTGTACTTCCATGCTCGCCTTTGCTTGGGCGCCATCCTGATTGCGGATGGCCTCCAGGATCGCCTCATGCTCCGAAATCACAGTCTCCGGCCGACGCGGATGAACCTCCAAAATGGCATTTCGGTAAAACGAAATCAACACTTTCAATTCATTCATGATCTTGGTCAGGTATGGATTGCGACTCGCTTCCGAAATTCGCTGATGAAACGTAAAATTCAGTTCATGGGTGCGGCGCGGATCACTCGGATACTGCAGCGTCTTCATTTGATGCAACAGTTCTTCCAACTCGCGCAGCTCGCCTTCAGACCTGCGTTCGGCAGCGAATTTGGCTGCGGCCGGCTCCAGGTTGAGACGGCATTCAAACAAATAGGTGAAATCTTCAAGAGTAGGCTGATAGACCGTCACACCACCCTGTGCCTGTACGACAACAAGACCGTCCTTTTCCAGACGGCGCAAAGCCTCGCGAATCGGGCTCCGGCTGACACCAGTCTCCTCAGAGATGCGTTCTTCAATAAGACGCTGACCTGGAGAAAGACCGCCAAACAGGATCTGTTCCCGAATGTATTCATACACCTGAGTTTGAAGTGTCTCGCTACGCTTGATCATTTTGGCCATAGCCTCATACCCTTCCAAGAATGAATACCGTATGCTGTATACAAAGCATTTTCCAAATAGTAACATAATTTTAAAAAGAGCGTCAACTATGTTCGCTCGTCATATGACTGCAGTTTTTAAGAATGAGATAGATAGGCACCCTCCCCCCTCCCCCTGCATACAGTTAGCGAAAGAACTATGCTTTGGAGGAGACCCATGATCCTAGAGGAACTTGAAAAAACGTTCACTAAGCTTTCTGCCCCCACCGCCTGTATGGTCAAAGAGGCACTGGCACACCTGTCCATTCATCCTGCTGATCTGGAATCCCACATTCCCGCTCCGGACGGCCTTCCCTATGGCAGGAAAGTCCTCTTTCGCACGGAAGCAATTGAAATCGTTCTTATCTGTTTACCCCCCTATCAAGAGTCAGCTCCGCACGACCACGGCGCTTCATGGGGTTTGGAGCTGGTTCTGCAAGGAGTTTTAACGAACGTCATCCACTGTGTCTTTCCCGATTCCCCTCATTCCTCCTGTCACGTTAAAGAGACGGCTGCTACGCACGTCCCGGCGGGTGATATCTTTTTTATCCCCTGCGGAGAGGTCCATTCCATCCGCAATCAAGGAGACATACCAGTCATCTCCTTAAATTTTTACTGTCCACCACTGTCCGGCTGTCGGGAGTACAGCTTGCCTCCTGTTCGCGATCACGCATGATGCCGGCTATGTCAAAGACTGCTCCCTTCCCTGAAAGGGGGCTGTTTGTTGTTAAGTTAACAGAAGAGGCCTGCGCACCGTACTGCTCTTGGGAAATCATTTGCACATCAGTCTTTTTTGATGGTATGGTGAAAAGGGAGGGATTCACGTGCGTCTGAACAAAGGGGATATTCTGTTTCGTCAAGGGGAGAGTGGTCCTCTTTACCATATCCGTACAGGCCTGTTGAAAGTGGTTCGCTTGCAGGAGGACGGCTCTCCGTTTTTGTTCAACCTGTTGCTTCCCGGTGAAATGATCCCACATCATTCTCTATTGACGGCCAAGGAATATCACGGTACGGCCATCGCCTTGATGAGCTGCGAGGTTGATGTGATTCCCTCCGCAGAATGGTACCGTTCGCTGGAGGAAAACCCTTACCGCTACCGGGAGATCGCTCTCTTGCTTCAGTCAAAATTGCGGTTTACCCAGCAGCGCATGGATCAGCTCACCGCTTCCTCGCCTTCGGAAAAGTGGACGCTGATGCAGGAATGGTTTGCGAAATACGTGGGGGACTACCCATTGACAGAGCTCTTGACTCAGGAGGAAATTGGACAATTCCTCGGGTTGCGCCGGGAAACGGTAAATCGATTGCTGCGAAAACAAATATAAGCACATTTCGTAAAAAGTCGAAATGTGCTTTTTCTATGAGTGCTTCGTTTATAAATTTTCTGTAATTTCCGATAGCTGATCTGCCGAAATGGCTACCTGCGATACCGCGTGATTCATCTCTCCCATGACATGGAAGAAGTTTTCCAGCTCCTTCTGAATGCGGCTGCTCTGATCCTGACTGTCCGTCACAGCACTGCGAATCTCGTCAAAAAACCGGTTGGTCTCACTGGTCATGGTAGAGCTGGACGAAACCAGTTTTTGTACTTCTGCCACAACGACAGAGAGGCTGGCCGTTTGCGTGTTCGTCTTTTCGATCAGCTCAGTGACACCCGCTACAGACTGCTTCGTCTGTTCTGCCAGCTTGCGCACCTCACCGGCTACCACTGCAAAGCCTCGTCCTTGCTCTCCCGCGCGTGCCGCCTCAATCGCCGCGTTCAGCGCCAGCAGATTGGTCTGCTCGGCGATCGCCGTCACCACATCCACGATCCCGCGAATCTTTTCAGAGATTTCCTCCAGCGTCCGCATCTCAAGCGCAATGCGATCTGCACTCCGCTCAATCAAGCCCATCTGCTGCTGCTGGTTCTCCAGCTTCTCCTTGCCTTCATCTGAAAGCGCCTGCGCTTTGTTCGTATACCCGGTCCCTTTCTCCACATACCGTAAAATCTCACGGGACTGCTCTGTCAACTGGTGGACAGAAGCACTCGTCTCTTCTGAAACCGCTGCCAATTCATGAGCCGAGTTGGAAAGGACCACACGCAGTTCATCCTTTTTCTTCTGTGCTTCCTGTCGGAGGCGTTCATGCTGGTTCTCATACTCCTCCAACACGATTTGCTGCTCGATGTTCAGGATTTTGGTCGTAACGGCAACGGCACGTTTGAACTCCTGCTTGTCGTCGATATGCCTGTCCAACAAGTCAATCAAGGAGATCAGCAGGTTTTGAAAGGCGCACATGTACCACTTTGGTTCCAGTCCGATTTTCAGATGTTTGATCGCAATTCGGCTTCGCTGTTCGATATATTGTCGGTCGATCCTCCCGCTAAACATCTCCGTAATATGGCCAGTCAACGTCTGCTTCAGTCTTACGATCGTACTGTTCTTGTCGATAATTTCCATCAAAGTCGCTTCTGTTTCGAGATTGGCATAAAAGAAATCAACAATTTCTGCAATATTTTGAACAACAAGCGGTTGAAGCATTTTGGCCACAGCCAAATCCTCTACGGTAAGGTTGATCAGGGATAATTGTTTCACAAGCTCGGACTTTTGTTCTACGACCATTTCTCCTCTTTCCGCTCTGTTGTGGAAATAGGATTCTTTCTGCTTGCTTTTAAGGCCAAACCAACTGGAAAACGGACACTTGCTCATGGATTGGTCTCCTTTTATTTATCTCGTTTTTCACCTTATTTACATTAACTATACAATAATCTTATCTGGTTGGGTATGCCTCTTCTAGATAAACTTGCCCAGGACCAAAGGGAAGGTAAAAATATGAAACAAATCGTGAAAATGAGGCACACTACTAAGGGACAAACAGTTCCTCATACCTTGGTGATAACGCTATGGTTGAGGAGGAGAACTGCTTGAAAGCCAATCCGAATGACACCACCCGCCGCTCTCCCAGTGAATCCGCCCTGCAAGCAGCCTGCGACTACATCATCCAGACCATTCTCCCCCGGGTGAGCGAGCAGGCACAAGCGGCCCCGGAGCGCACTGAAACAACCTCAAAGCAGGAGTATGAAAGATGAAGATTCGTCTGGTCCAAAATGGAATGATCACCCTGATTGATGATATTGAAGAGACACAGGTCCCGCCGGAGAATGGCTTTTACTGGATTGAAGCTTCTCTCTTTGATCTGGATGTACTGCAATCCCTTTTCGGGCTGGATGATTTAGCCATCGAGGACTGCATCGACGAAGAAGAGCAGCGACCCAAGCTGGAGCTTTATGAAGATCACTGCTTCATCGTCATCAACAGTATCGAATTTGACAACCAGGATATCTTTTTACGTGAAGTGAATCTTTTTCTCGGCAGCCATTATATCATCACAGTAACCAAGTACGACATTGGATTGTCTCCCCGCATGCTGCAACTGATCCGGGAAGAGGAAATCAACAATGCCGACTTTTTTCTTTATCATTTGATTGACATGATCGCTCACCGTTACTTTGTGGTCATCGAAAAAATAGAAGAGCTGATTGAACAGCTGGAAGAAGAAATCCTGATCCATACCCACAAATCACAGCTCCAACAGATTATCGGACTTCGGAGTGAAATCCTGTACGCGCGAAAAATGCTCATGCCGCAGCGTGATTTGATCGATGCTCTGCACAAAAAGGATCTCCCGCTTATCGACCGGCGTCTCCGCAAATATTTTGGCGACATCCTGGAGGATTCAGTAAAAATTGTGGAGAGCTTTGAAACCTTTCGCGAGTTAATCAGCAACCTGCGCGAGGCCTATCATTCTGCAGTAGCCGGCCGCACCAATGATATCATGCGAATCTTTACCGCATTGACCACAATTTTTATGCCGCTTACCATCGTAACCGGCATCTACGGTATGAACTTCGAGTTCATGCCCGAACTCAAAACCCGCTTTGGCTACTATTTCGTCCTGGCCTTTATGGCTTCTCTGGGATTCGGCATGTACCTGATATTCAAAAAAAAAGAGTGGCTGTAGCCTGGCAGCCAACCTCTTAGAATAACTCGTCACAGGAGACAATCATCAGATGAAGCCGCTTCGACAAATCATACTCATAGGGATGTTCCACAGGTTGTCCGTTTTCATCATACAGGATGCGGACAACAGGGCGGCTGGGCGTGCCTTTGTTGTAATCGACAACTACGCCTGACTCCTTCGTATTTAAAACCACGGACAGCCCCAGCGGATAAAGAGCGATCGTATCGCGAAAACGTTCTACATATTCTTTGTCGTACAAAATGTCTGCACCGGTGTACAGCAACTCCATCGCATCATGCGGCAGCATGGGCGGACGATAGACGCGATGTGTGGTCAAGGCGTCAAAAACATCACAAACCGCCATCAATTTGGCATACGGATGTATCTCATCGCCTTTCAAGCGTCGAGGATACCCTGTCCCGTCCAGCCGTTCATGATGCTGAAAAGCACAGTGGGCGGCCAGAAGCGGGATATCCTCCTGGCGCCGGAGCATTTCAAAACCGATTTCAGTATGCCTCTTCATTACAACAAATTCTTCATCAGTCAGTCGGCCGGGTTTTTTCAGGATCGTATCCGGGATCGACATTTTGCCAATGTCGTGGAGCATGGCGCCGATGCCAATCTCCAGCACTTCCTTCTCACCAAAGTCGGACTTGAGAGCAAGCGCAGTCGAATACAGCATCACATTAAAGGAATGAGCAAAAATATAATGGTCAAACGCACAGGCATCTGCCAGCAGATTCATAGCCGAGTGCTTTCCCTTCAGTTCATCGGCCACCGTTGACAGCACCTGTCTGATTTGCCGTCCAAACTGCTTGTCGGAAAACATCTGCTGCCATTTTTGCGGGCTTTGGCTGGAGGAGCGGAACGCCTCGTTAATCAAGCCCATCGCTTCTCGCCGCGTTGCTTCTGATACCGTCGCTTCCACCTGGATATCTTCTGTCCGGTTATCTTGTATGTATAGATTGGTCACGTTCATTCTGATCAATCGGTCAATCATGCGCTGCGTGAGTTCGACACCTGACCCTACCAGGATGGTGCCGTTCTCGGCGTAGACAGAGCGGGCAAGTGTTTGACCAGGCTTGCATTTTTGAATCGAGCGTAATCTCATTTCCGTTCTTCGCCTTTCATTCAGGTTGCCCTTATTATACCGTTATTCGTGTTTGTTCTACATTTCTTTTTCACGAACTGTAGATAAATGTCGAAAACGCCTCGTCACAAGGACGAAGGCGTTCTCCCTTTAAAACATTTTCCGAATGGCGTCTCTCCCGATTTCTCCCACCGTGATGCCCAGCGCCTCCGCCGTATGCGTGATCGACTCCAGGGGAGCATCCAGCAACTCCTCGATAGTTTTTACACCCACCGCCCGGCCGGCGACAATCTCCCGGCTGGCCAGCTTTTCATTTAACAGCCCTACATCCAGGGCTCCGCACATGATATATCCCTTATCGGTCGTGACCGCGAGCAGTGTCGTCTTCGGCAGGCGAACGGTTACGGCGATGGCAGTTCCTTCAGAAAAGTGGATTGGCTGTACCTCGATCATTTTGAGATTCCTCCTTCTTTTCAGCTATACATCGGCGCGCTACCATCGTATGTAATCCGCCCGCAAGTGGTGTCAGTTGTCAGTGTGTGAGTGTAGCAGGCGGACGCTCATCATCCATGGCGACCTTGCGCTTCATGACTTCAACCATGTACGTGGCCAACATGTGAAAAAGCTCTTCCTCATCCATCTCCGCCACCAGCTTCAGCAGATCTTGATGGGATTGCTCCTCCAGAATGCCAACGATAATCGCGACGATATCTTCCTCGTCCCCATTGAAGTGTCCTTTGTATAACCGGTAAATTTCGTCTACAAACCGCATGGCTGCCTCCTCCTTTTCCAGTTAGCATGCCCCAAATGGGCGGATGTGCTTCGTCAGGAGCGGGCGAGATTGAGCCAGCGCGGCTTTTGCGCCGCCGTCAGCAGCGCCTCGTCATTTAGCGTCTGGGCGAGGATTTCGCGCAGCAATTCGGGCAGGTAGTAATGGATCTGCGTCCCTTCCGCCAGATCAGGGAACAGTCGATTAAACATAAACATATCGATCGTGCCGACCCGGTAGCAGCGCTGACTGTCGATCAGCTCTCCATTTACTTCAATTCTGGCAATCCGCGGTTGCTCCCCCGCTTCGTACCATACCTGCAAACCATCAATACCCATCCAGCCTGTCACTTTGCCGCGGAATCCAAAACCGCGCAATTCACGCTGGATCACCTGGGGCTGGATGGATTGCATGAGCACCCGGGAGAGCTGTTCACCTGTCAACGAAACCGCGCAGGGATTGATCGGATGAGGCAGACAGCGAAGCAAATCCCCGTAGCTTACTTCTCCGCTCAGCGGCGTGAGCAGCAGTCCGTTATTGGCCAATCCCACCTCCGCCTGGGTCCACTGGCGCAGCGAAGCAGCCAATGCTGATCCAAAAGAGGTCTCCTCCGTCCAGGAATTGCTCAGCTCTACAGACAGGCGAACGGCAGTCCGCTCCAACAGCCTCTCTGTGTTTTTCTGCTCCTGGGCCAAATAGGCGGACAAATCCGGGTCAGCCGGATACTCCGTGGATGGAAATAATTCTGCGGATGCTTCTTGTACCTTGTGTGCCTCTCGATCCCAGACCAGGCGGATGTGGCCGACATTGGTGCCGAGCATGCCCGTCTGCGCGATGAGCGTTTCCTTTACCCGTTCCCCATGTGCCAGCTGATGGTGGGTGTGGGCGCCCAAAATGATGTCGACACCTTCTATTTCCTGGGCCAGTCGGCAATCCTCCGGGTAACCGAGATGCGACAACAGGATGACAAGATCGACGGAAGAACGAAGTGCGGCGATCTGCTCGCGCAGCAATTCAAAGGGGGCTTTCGTTTCCCAGCCCAGAAGCTGATAAAACTGGACAAAGGGGGCGGTTACCCCGAGAATCCCCACACGCAGATCCTCCCATTCGTGAATGGCCTGTGTCACTGCCCAGCGCGGCACCTTACCCGTATCAGCATCCACCATGTTTCCCAGAACAACGGTAAAGCCTGCCCGCTCGTACAGTGCATCCAATCTCGCTTTGGGAAGGGTGATGCCTTCGTTGTTGCCAATCGTGACATACTGATAACCGCTCCGATTGAGCACCTCGACGTTGAGCTGGCCCCAGGTCGCTTCTGTTCTTACGTCCATCCGGTCAGCATGATCGCCTATATCCACGGTCAATACATGCTCACCCAGCGCCTCCCAGCGATCGCGGTGCTGCCTGAGACATGAGGCGATATGCGGCATACTGCTAAAGCGGCTGTGCACATCATTGGTGTGCAAAATATGCAAGGTACAGGTGTCTGCCACGACTCTCCCTCCCTAATTCTCCCGAAACTCCCTGTTCCTCACGCCACTGCATGTCTCGGGTTCCTCTCCTTTATTTGACGACGGACTCGCCAATCATTTGGATGGCCATACCCAAAATCAATACCCGCAGGATGAGGACAACTGTCTGGCCTTTCATCCGGCTTGCGATCACCGCTCCCCATTTTCCGCCTAGCCACGCTCCTGGCGCCAGCATGGCTGCATAAAACCAGTTCACATGATCATGCCAAATATTCGTGACAGACCCGACCATAGCGGAGAAGAAAATGACCAGCATGGAGGTAGCCGCGGCGATGTGTGGCGGAAAGCGAAACAGGATCATCATCATCGGAACCATCAAGATTCCGCCGCCGACACCAAACAGCGAGGATGTAATGCCCACCAGAAAAGCGATCGCGATGGCGACTCCGCGATTGTATCCATATTCAAACGTGGTTCCCTCAGCGTCAACAAATTGGCGGCGTACGTCCCAGTTAATGCTGCGGGGCTTGATTTTGTCCTTCACCATCATCAATATAAACATGCACAACTGAAACAAGCCAAACAGCAGCGTAAATGCCTTTATTGGTAGTAATGTATTAAGGTACACACCCAAGATAGCACCGGGGGCACTGCCTAAAAAAAAGAGCAACGCGCTTTGGATATCGACTCTCTTCTGTTTCAGATAAGAGATGGAGGAAGATAAGGCGGTGACCCCAATGACGATCAATGACGTTCCCGCGGCAATTTGCGGGCTGACTGACCCCGGAGCATACACATTTCCCAAATACAGCAAGGCGGGGACAAAGAACATCCCTCCGCCCAATCCTGCGATACTGCCAACGACTCCTGCAAACATGCCGATGATCACAAACATGCCTGCCAATGCGTACACCATCTGCTACCCTTCTTTCTGCCGGTGATTGTGGACGCAAAGCTGCTCAGATCAGAACAGCTCCAATTGACGAGGATTCAGCCCCGTCGGATCAATTCCCAGCATCCTCATGAACTGCTTGGCGTTCCCGACTGCGTCTCCACCGGAGTTGTTGTTAAACAAAATACAAACTTCCTCGGCTTCCGCGGCTATTCGTTGAATACGCGGCAGCCACTCAACCAGCTCCTCCTTCGAATACCGGTACAGATAGCGGACATCTCGCCAGTTCTGCCCTTCGCCTGGGTCGCGCCATCCCGAAACATTGCGTCCATGAAAGCGAACGAGCGCTTGCGCAGAATGGGTGACCGCCTCGACTATCGGAACACAGCCCTTTCCCGCTTGAGGTTCATCACACAGGACATGAATGGCGCCAATTGTCTGCAGCAGCTCCAGTGTCTTTTCCCGATAACGGGGTTCGAACCAGCTCTGATGACGAAATTCCACCGCCAGCGGATACGCCTCCATGATCTGGCGGCAGGCACGGATGTATTGCACGTGCTCCCGTGTACAATCAAACCAAGGGGGAAACTGAAACAATAGCATCTTTAGTTTGCCCGCTTCGACCAGCGGCTGAATACTTTCCTCAAACTGGCGAAACAGCTCCCGCCGATCCGTTGGAGCATCACCTCTCTGATGCCCGGTCAGCGCCTGATACGGCTTGACAATAAAGCCAAAGCCCTGTGGCGTCTCGCGCACCCAGGTCTCATAATTGGATTGTGGTAAAATAGCGTAAAAAGAACTGTCTACCTCGACGATAGGAAAATGACTGGCGTAGACGGAGAGCTTGTCCCGATTGCGAACGCCGTGGGTATACAGATCGTAATGATCCCCCCAGCCGCACACACCGACGTGAATCGTATTCATGAATGAGTCAACCTCCAGGAGGAAAATTTCTATGTTTCCCGGTCTTCTCGGCGAACCCTTTGGGTTTAAGCATACCAAAACATGTTTGGACGGAAAAGTAGCGAAACGCCTCCTGGCCGAAGCCAATGAGGCGTTTCCTGTAGAATACTCTGCTCTTTTGGCGGGCCGACATGCGACCATTACGGCATTTGTCCCCATGCTCCACGCGCATTCCACACCCGACACTTTTCGTCTCAGCGGCCCCGATTTTCTGCAGGGGCTGCGACGCATCAACGAGCAGGGGCTGCAGTGGCTGGGGGTGCTCCACAGTCATCCATCCACTCCGGCGATCCCCTCCCTGGCGGATGCGCAGGGGTGGCACTATCCACAGCTTGGCTACTGGATCGTCAGTCTGGCAGACGACGAGCCTCAGCTCAAGCTGTACCAGTGGACCGATGGAGGTTTTGCAGAACGTCCCTATCTGCTAGATGACGCGGGTGCTGACTGACCTGACAGACAAGCAGCAGTCCGAACTTGGTCGTACACGAGCTGCCGGCTCGCCCAGTAGCCATTCCTTATTTCTTGTCGGCGTTCTCGTTACCTGCTTCTGCTGCTGCGGAAGCGGTAGATGCTGCTGCGGTAGAGGTTGCTGCTGCAGCGGCCTCTGAAATCGACGCACCGCTCAGCAGGCTGCTTGCTTGCTGCTTGATCGCTGCAGGATCATTCGGGTCTGCCTTCATAAAACTGGCAATGATTTTGTTCATGTCCACACCGGAAACGTCCTTGACCATTTCCGGCAGTTGGGCCATCAGCTTCGTCACATTGCCGCTCAACCGATTGACTCCGTCTCCTTGGCCGCCGCCTGCGTCCACGATCGTCACCTTGTCGATTGCCTTCATCGGCTCGGCAATCTTCTCTGCAAGCTCTGGCAGCATCTTCGCGATAATATCCAGAACTGCCGCATGACCAAATTTTTCGAATGCTTCGGCGAGCTTCTCTTTCCCCTCGGCTTCGGCTTCCAGCTTCAGGCGGGTAACCTCTGCTTCCGCTGTTCCTCGCGCTTTTTCCGCTTCTGCGATAGCCAAACCTTCGAGGCGCTTTTGCTCGGCCTGTGCTTTTGCCTCTGCCTCGATGCGGTATTTCAGTGCATCGGCTTCGCGGAGTTTCTTTGCCTTCTCCGCCTCTGCCGCTTGTTCCACGGCGTAGCGATCTGCGTCAGCCTTCTTTTTCACCTCTGCGTCGTATTGGCGCTCACGGCGCAGAATTTCTTTCTCTTCCAGTTCAATCTCTTTTTGCTTGCGAACGATTTCGATCTTCATTTCTTCTTCGGTAACCTGCTGCTTGGCCACAGCCTCTTGCAATTTATAGGCTTGGTCAGCAGAGGCCTTCGCTTTATCCTGTTCCTGTTTAAAGGCAGCGATTTTCAGTTCCTTTTCCTTTTCCGACTCGGCGATGTGGGTTTCTTTCAGCAGCTCCGCCTTCCGCGCTTCCTGCTCGGCCTGCGCTTGGCGAATTCGCGCTTCCTTGTCGGCTTCTGCCTGGGAAATCGTGGCGTCTCGCTTCACCGCAGCAATCTGCGGAATTCCCAGCGCGGCGAGATAACCGTTTTTATCCCGGACATCTTTAATCGTGAAGCTGACCACGGAAAGTCCCATCTTCTTCAGGTCCTTGGCAGCCACTGCCTGCACTTCCTGAGCAAAACGCTCCCGGTTTTTGTAGATTTCCTCTACCGTCATGCTGCCCAGTATGGCTCGCAAATACCCTTCCAAGACTTCTTGCGCTTCCTGCTTGAGGGCTTCGTCGGTTTTACCCATGAACTGTTCAGCGGCCGTCGCGATCTCATCGATAGAGCCCCCTACCTTGATAATCGCCGTGCCGTCTGCCATCACGGGCACGCCTTGTTCGGTGTACACCTCAGGCGTAGATACATCCAGCTTGTGGGACATCAGACTGATAAAATTAGCCTGCTGGAAAATCGGCAGGATAAACGTACCTCCGCCTCGGACGATTTTCATCTTACGGCCGGTTTCATCACTCAGTACGTTTTTATTTCCCAGAAAGCTACCCGTAACAATCATTGCCTCGTCTGCGCCTACGGTCTTGTAACGGGCCCAGAATGCGATTCCCAGTACGACAAAAACAGCGATGACAGCGATGACCGGTGCAAAAATAGTGGAGTCATTTAGAAACATCACATACTCTCCTTTTCCCCAGAATTGTGAAAGGGGGTAACGTACAGAACGTGGTCTCGGACATCGACAACAACGACTTTCGTTCCTTCTGGTATCACTTCTCGCTCAAGACTTGCCGCCATATGGTTGGTCCTTCCGCTTACCATCGTGACGATCACTTCTCCCAGACCCTCTGCCGGAACGGTCGTCAGCACTTCCCCGACCATGCCCGAGAGCTGCTGCATCGTGTATCCGATCGAATTTTCTGCATTCTCCATTGGCTTGATCCATGTAAAGTACGCTGTGACCGCAAGTACAAAGCCCACAATAACTGCAAAAGCAAATACCGTCCATGGAGAAAAGGAAGTAAATCGGGTAAACAGGTAGCCGCTCGCTCCGAAGGCTGTCAGCCCGCTGATCAGGAGAAGTGGTTGAAAAACCGGCAGTTCCGTCTGTGCCATCCACTCCGATACAGAGTCCCCGAAAAACAGCGTAAACAAGGTATACACAAGACCTGTAATCATGCACACAAGATAAATGATATCCCACACGCCCATAATGTCACCCCTTTCCAGATATGTCTCTATTTTTCATACGAATCAGAACGAAAAATGTTTCGCAAAAGGGGGCAAATCCTCCGAAAAAAAACTACGACTGACCAATTAACATACAGTAAGCATTTTCGGCCTGTTCCAGGTACACACTTGGATTCGTTCGGAATCGTCTGCGTTTGGTAGCTTCACTCAAACGAGCAGACCAACGCAGGCGTTCATTTTTAAAATCAAGGTAGTTTACAGACTGAAGTCTACTTAACACATTACTCTGGTGAAGTGCGTCATCGACAAATACGACCATTTCACCACTTCGGAGGATATATTCGTTCCAACTTCTCAGACCCGTCATCCGTCGATGCCGGGTCTTCGTCTGGCGGAAGAAACGCTCATGGTCGTTGTTCGTTCGTGGGACATGCGGATGGTCGTAACACGTAAACAGGCCTTTCCAAAACCCTCGGGAGTAGCTTTTCAGATTTGCAACCATTGGCAAGTCGTCTTTGCTGGTGTACGTCTGTTCAACCCAATCTAACAGATGCTGCATATGAAATCGAACCGTTTCACTTCGTTTATCTATGCTTGGATTCAAGATCCCGGCAACGTGGTGAATCGGTTTGGACCAGCGCATCACGGTAGCATATTGCTCTTCAAAATCATCCAATTTATCGAAAATTCTGATTAGGTTTTTGAGCAGAGAGGGCCCCTTTTTTACTCAGGCATCGTTCGAGGGAAGCCTGAATGGCTCTAGCATTTTCATAAACACGTATGCCCGGTAGATCGAGTGGGGGATTGCCGTCTTCGAGGAGCACAGAACGAATGGCCGCCACGTAATCTTTTGCCACCTCTGCTTCTGTAGAGGCATCGTTTTCGATTCGCTTCTCGACTTCGCGAATACCACGGAGGCTCTTCTTGATTCCTGTCTTGAGCTTGCGGTCTAAATCGACAACAGGCTTTGCAATGTCCTTTAGATAGTGGTATTGGCAGTATTGGTACGGCACGTCCGGCAGTAACGATTCCATGGCCATTCGGATGGATTGTTGACCATCCGTAACGATCCCGATGATGGGAAATCCCAGTTCGATAACAGGCAGGATGAGTTTCTTAAGTTCTTCTGCGGAGCTACTCTTTAGATTTTGTGCAGACAGGATCGTTCCGCTGAATACTTCTCGTATGACATAGAGCGTCTCATTGCCTTTCTCGGGCTGAACACCGTCCATGGAAATCATGATACCGCCACGGTCCTGAACAACTTGCTTGAGTGCTTGCTTGACGTGATCCGTCACGCTAGCGCGGAGCAAGGTAAGATAACGTTCGTACAACCGCTGAGAATTGCGTTCTGACGTGGTTACCCCGCGCTGATTCAACGTTTCCGTAATTTCGCCGATTGTCATATGTTGCTTAAACCGAAGCTGACCAACCAACGCTAGCACGTCAAAACCGTAGGAAGTGTGTTTCATGCTGAGAAGCTCAGCTTCAGCGGATTTGTAATAGGTTCTGGGGTATGAGCAATCTGCGTTGCTGCAAGCATAAGCCATACTCCAAGCTTGGATAACACCGGCAAGTGTGATGACATTCTTTTTCCATGCGGTATGATGTCGCCTGAGTTTCGTGCCACAGTGCGGGCAATGCTGTATCTCTGGCCGAAAGTATATTTTCTTTTCAGGAATGACACGATTCTTGGGTAAAGGCATGAGAAGACCTCCGTCAAATAGGCTAATGACTAACTTCGACAGAGGTCTTGGAAATCCTTGTTAGTTAATTGGTCAGTCGTAGAAAAAAAAACGGAATTTGTCGATTCCGGTTACCAGTAGCTTAAATCCGTTGGCCTCTTCGTTGACAGTGATGTACCTCGGTGATATAACTTATGTATATTCAGAAATTCAAATATACAAAATAAGAAGGGATACCAGTGGCACGCATCCTATTGGACAGATTTTCCGGTTACTCTGCCCGCCATTTTCAAAAAGATCTCACTGCGGGTGTGATTGTTGGAGTGATTGCGATTCCCCTAGGGATGGCTTTTTCCATCGCGTCGGGAGTGAAACCGGAGTACGGCATCTACACCACGATTATTGCAGGCATACTCCTCGCCTTTTTTGGCGGCTCCCGCTACCAGATATCCGGACCGACGGGTGCCTTTATCCCGATTCTGTTCGGAATCGTCATGACGTACGGGTATCAGAATCTGTTAATCGCTGGATTTTTGGCCGGTGTTATGTTATTTATAATGGGAATATTGCGGCTTGGATCTTTGATTACGTTTATCCCTCGTCCCGTTACCGTTGGCTTTACCAGCGGCATCGCGGTCGTCATCTTTACCGGTCAGATTGCCAATTTTCTCGGTCTGAGCGGAATACAGCGGCATGAAGATTTTCTGTCCAATGGCAAAGAAATCTTGCTTCATCTTTCTACGGTAAATCTCTACAGTGTGACAGTTGCACTCGTCTCTTTGGTTTCCATCTTGCTGATGCCAAGGCTTTCTTCCAAGCTTCCTGGTGCACTGGTTGGGCTGGTATTATCCAGTTTGCTGGCGGCTGTCCTGTTTCCGGAAAAAACAGCCACGATTGGCTCCACCTTTGGCGAGATTTCCAACTCCCTGCCGAGCCTGAGCCTTCCTGCGCTCAATTGGGAAACCATCTCCCACATGCTCGCCCCCGCCTTTGTCATCGCCATGCTGGGCGGGATTGAATCCCTACTGTCAGCTGTGGTAGCAGACGGCATGACGGGCACAAAGCATAACAGCAATCGAGAATTGATCGGCCAGGGATTGACGAATATGGTCGTTCCTCTGTTTGGCGGAATCCCGGCCACAGGCGCAATCGCTCGTACGGCGACCAACATTCGTAACGGAGCCGCCTCCCCTTTGTCCAGCTTAATTCACGCCTTAGTGGTTCTACTGGTCCTGGTGCTGTTCGCACCATATGCTTCTGCAATACCCTTGGCCAGCATGGCTCCCATCCTGATGGTAGTTGCCTGGAACATGAGCGAACGACATGTTTTTGTCCACATCCTGAAAAGCCGGACCAGCGACTCTCTGGTCATGATCATTACCTTTTTGCTGACGATCTTTGTCAATCTGATGGTAGCGGTTGAGGTGGGGCTGCTTTTGGCGGCCATTCTGTTCATCAAACGGATGAGCGATGTGCACGCTGTGACCAAGGTACTTCCCGACTTTTCCGACAAGCATCAGAAGGTACGCCAGCACGTCGTCACCGAGTGGCGGGATTGTCCGCAAATTAGTCTGTTTACAGTGGAAGGACCGCTCTTCTTTGGTGCCGCCCAATTATTCGAAAAAACCATAATGAGTACCGTGCAAAAAAAACCGCGCGTTCTCATTTTGCGGATGGCCAAGGTTCCCTATCTGGACATTACGGGTGAATACTATCTGCGAAGCATTTCCCATCAGCTTCGGAACCACGGCGGCCTGCTCCTGATCTCAGGACTTCAGGATCAGCCCAAACGCGTCTTGAAGAAGACGGGGCTGGATCAGATAATCGGGGAAGCGCAGTTGTACGTCCGTACTGGTGACGCTATTTCTGCCGCCATCTCCCTGCTCGATGTGGACAAATGTCGGGGTTGCAAGCATTTCGCTTTTCACGAATGTAAAATGCTGTCCGCCTTACCGGAGAAAGAGGTCGCCCATTCCAACTAACAAGGGAGGACTCTCATGAATTTGGAGCTGCAGCGCTTCAAAGCTGATTTTTTTAAAGCACTTGCACACCCACTGCGAATTCGTATTCTAGAATTGCTCGCGGAGGGGGATAAAAACGTAAACGAGCTGCAGACGCTGATCGGTGCAGAAGGCTCTTCTGTATCCCAGCAGCTCAGCATCCTGCGGGCCAAAAATATCGTCTACGGTACCAAAGAGGGCAACCGTGTCCTCTATTCCCTCCGCGATCCCATGATTATCGATCTTTTGCAAATCGCCCGGCAGATTTTTAACAACCATTTGATCGATGCCATTTCGATGTTGGACAAGTTCAACGGCGATTAGGTCCAGGGCCTATTCGTCTATGCAATATAAGCTGACCGCCTGTGGGCGCTCGTTCCCACCTTCGTTTAAAGCCGGCAAAAAAGCGGCCCTGTCTTAGCCACAGGACCGCTTTCGCTATGCGAGTATATTTCCCAGATATCGCGGCATATAGCCGTTTTCTGTTACAGCCTCCAGTACATGCTTACGCCGAGCGGAATTAAACAAGTCCATGCCTCGGAACTCCTCCAGCGGCACCCAGCCCGCCCACTCGATCTCTTCATCCTCCAAACCACCCGGAATCGGCGTCGTCTCTTCGCCCATCAAGCGGGCCAACACGCCAATCCCAATCGTGTGTTTCCCTTTTCCGTTTCCATCGATCCGTTCATCGAGCCACAGCATCCGCTCGAACTCAACCAATAGCCCCGTCTCTTCCCACACTTCTCTGCGCGTAGCATCGGGAATCGTCTCCAAATAATCCACATTACCGCCAGGCAAGTTGTAGCAGGGCTTTCCTGAACATTTCTCCTTGATCACCAGGATCGCTCCTTGATGCTCAACAACGACGGTGACACGCATTCGTATTTCGTCCATTCTCTTCGCTCCCTTTATCTGACAGGGGGACGCGAGACATCCAGAGAATTTACCCCGGCATCCGCAAACTTTTGCTCCAAAGCCTCTAATCCCTCATGCTGTAAAAAATCTGCTTCCGATGCTGAGATGGCATGCAGCATTTTAAACCAGACCGCATCTTGGCCATTGGTATACAAATCAAAGCCTTCTGCTTCAAAATCTGCCGGCATCGCCATCAGCATGCTGAGGCACGAACCTTTGGCGATCGGCTTGGCCAGTGCATACACATCACCGTTCGCCATCCTTCTGCCCTGCTCTTTCCAGCGATGCTTCACCTGCTCCGCGACCTCGCTTAGATGCCGGACAAAGGTACCCTCAAACTGGTAAGAGTAGAGGACACATTCCACTCCTCCACTGCGATGAAGCTCCAGTGTGACATACGTCCACCAGCCCCGTTCACGCGTCGGCGGAAACACAGCCAGCAAACCGTCAGCTGCATCTGTATGATAGAGCTGACCCTCACAGCCAAACAAACGGGCGCAGTGCTCATACAGTTGTTTGATCATGATCATCTATATGTGCGTCCCCGATCTTTACATGGTTACCCATCTGTTCGATTTATGGGTTCGTTGAAACAGCTTATTTCAACTCGTGATACGCTTTGAAAGCCCTGTTCCTGTCCTTTTTCATTGTACACTACCTGGCAACCCCGAGCAAAATGGGACAAAAAGTAAGGAGCATCTGGGTTTCCTGCGACACTGTTGAACGATATAATAGACTCATCTATCATGATCGGCGCAAAATCACTCTATTATGCGAAATATTTATGGAGGGGAGGTTCGAAAACGGTGAGTGAAAAGCTTCTCGAACATATCCTGAGTGAATTACAGAATATGAATGGACGTTTTGATCGCATTGAGTCTCGCTTGGACAGCATCGAATCTCGTATGACGGGTCTTGAAACGCGCATGGATGGCATCGAGACGCGTATGGCCGGACTCGAAACGCGCATGGATGGTCTTGAAACACGCATGACAGGTCTTGAAACGCGCATGGACGGCATGGAAACACGCATGACCGGAATCGAAACGCGCATGGATTGTCTTGAAACGCGCATGACCGGAATCGAAACACGCATGGATGGTCTTGAAACGCGCATGACCGGAATTGAAACGCGCATGGACGGCATTGATTCTCGTGTGAATGGCATGGAATCTCTATTGCAAACCACCCGCTCCGAAATGAACTCTCGTTTCGATACGCTAGAGGCCCGCGTATCCATTCTCGACGACAAAATGTCTGAAACTCAGCAAAACATTGTGGAAATAAAAAGCGGCATCGCCCGTTGGGAGGAAAACGAGCCCTCCGATATTACCGCCATCCTCCAAACACTTTCAAGCAAAATGGATGACCGCGATTCGGAAATCCAGGTATTGAATCGCCGGGTTTTTAAGGTGGAGGCCGTAACTGAGCGTTTAGCCAGTCCATAGGAGAGCAGATCATTTCATAAGGCTGTGCCTGCTGCAACAACAAAGGCGGTCTCCCAAGGGTTATCAACTCCCTGGGGAGACCGCCTTCTTCATTGTGATTTTCGAGATGATCCGGCACCTGCTGACTCCGGTTAGCCTAAATCATGACCCGTTACAATAATGTAAGCAACCAGGAAAACGTTCAGCGCCAGAATGACGATCGTGGACAGCCAGGACAAGACTTTGACCCAGGTTCGGTTTGCAAATTCCCCCATCTTCCTCTTGTCACTGGTGAACAAGACGAGCGGAATCACAGCAAAGGGCAGCTGCAAGCTCAGTACCACTTGACTCCACAGAAGCAAGTCACCCGTTCCCCTCGATCCAGCTATCCACGTAACGATAAAGGCTGGTACGACAGCTATTAAACGCGTGATCAGGCGACGAAGCCACGGAGAAATGCGTAACTGCAAAAATCCTTCCATGACAATTTGCCCCGTTAGCGTACCCGTGATCGTCGAGTTTTGACCGGAGGCAAGCAAAGCAACTGCAAATAATGTGCTTGCGATCCCTACTCCTACTGTTGGACTCAACAACTCATAGGCCGCTTCAATTTCAGAAACATCCAAGCCAGTTCCGTGGAAAGCGGCTGCCCCCAGGATCAAAATGGCAGAATTGATCAGGAAGGCAATCGTCAATGAAATGTTTGAATCCAGAACCGAAAACTTGATCGCTTCCTTACGTCCTTCTCTCGTTCGTTCATATCGTCTGGTTTGCACGATCGAGGAATGCAAATAAAGATTATGCGGCATTACCGTTGCCCCTAAGATTCCTAAGGAAATGAACAACATCTCCGGGTTCGTGACAATTTCCATTTTAGGGACATACCCGCCCAGGAGTGCCGAGACTTCCGGCTTGGAAATGATCACCTCAAAGGCAAACACGAAAAATATCGTAGCCATCAAAACGATGATGATGGATTCGATAATACGGAACCCTTTTTTCTGCAAAAGCAGGAGAAGCAGCACATCAATGGTTGTGATCAAAATCCCCATCAATAACGGGATTCCAAATAAGAGGTTCAGTGCGATGGCGGAACCGATGACCTCGGCCAAATCCGTCGCCACGATGGCAAGCTCTGTCAAAATCCAAAGCACAAAAGCCGTTTTCTTGCCAACAGCATCTCTGGTCGCTTGGGCTAAATCCCGTCCCGTCACAATTCCCAATTTTGCGGCCAAAGACTGAAGAAGCATGGCAATTAAATTAGAAATTAAAATAACGGATAAAAGAGTATAGCCAAAACGCGCTCCCCCCGCGATTGATGTTGCCCAGTTGCCCGGGTCAACATAGCCTACTGCTACCAATGATCCTGGTCCAGCAAAGGCGAAAAATTTCCTCCAAAACTTGGCTTTGCTTGGAATATGAATCGAATTATTTACTTCCTCCAAGCTTACCGTAGAACTGGGGCGCAGCCATGCCGATTCTTCCCTCTCTCGATCCAATTTCTTCGCTTGGGAACTCATTATGTCACCACTCTCTATAAATTGTAAAAATTTGGTTTATTTGTTTCGTCAGGTAAACTCTTTTTGTTATACACAAATTTTATTCTCTTAGGCAATCAATTGCAATCATTTTTTTGTTCCAGCAATCCCTAGTCGGTCCATTTCTGAAGATTCCCAACCAGAAAAACTTTTTGGAGTATCCTTAGTTTCATTTATACTATTTCCCTTTACCGTATTAGCGAAATGCTTTCTGAAAGTAAAACGAATAACCAGACGGCCACTGTCTGGGTTATTATCTACGTAAAATGGCATGCTCATGCCGTCCACTTACGAAGCTTACACACATTTCTTCGGGTGGAAAAGAAATGTTATTGCCTTCGATCCTCATTTTCTCACTTATCGCATTGTCTAAATATCTTTAACGCTAAAGGGAAAAGCCCCACTAAGATGTGGGGCTGTATAATGGGTATTTCTTAATAGTAAATTGTATTCTGATGCAAACAAACAATAAAACTTGGATCATACCCAAGTGATACCCATTTTTTCCAAAATTGTGAAAATGTATTTATCTGGGTACTCACCATTACTTTGTATATGTCTGAGAAAGGCCCACTCATTGTATCCAATCCATCATTTTGGGTATCTATCATATCCCAGAGAGCACCAGCTACTCTACCTTCAACTATGTCACCATGATCCCAATTTGCTGTATAGGCATTTGGAACCTCGAGATCTACTGAACTTCCAGATGCCCAAGTAAATACGGGATTATTATTCACTGCAAGTGCCATGAAATCTGCCCATCCTTCTACCCATCCACATCCTGCATCGTACCCTTTATTTATAGAATGTGGTCTCCCACATTTTGTATCAGGTATACGTTTATATAAATTATCCATATGTGCATGGGCTATTTCATGTACTGGAATATCTTCTGACAAGGGAGAATCCGCATTTAGAAAAATCTCACCCGTATTAGGATCATAAAAGGCTCCAGGATTCTCCCCAATGTTCCATATTATAGTTACCTTCCCAGGGTCTTCTACAGCAACGAGCTTTTCTCTAGTTCTGTACATATCATCTAAAAGCCACGCAGCGTAAAGTTTTGCATCGTTTTTCTGAATAATAGTAGTACCTATAGAGCCACCGTTGGCAATATCGCTAAAATTGATCTCTTCAGAAAAAAATTCATAATATGATTGTCTGCTTTTCATTCTTACAGTTCCCGCTCTATTAATTGATGCAGCTTCGACCCTCAACTTCGTATACTGTCTACTGGTCGGATCAAACGACAATGACCATTTTCCATTTGCGTCTGTTTCCATCGAACCAAGAGTATTCCAATATGTACTTGATTGTGACTGATATCTTACCGTTACATCTGTATATTTAAGTGGAGTTAGCTTTCCATATCGATCATAGAATTTCCAGTAACCAGATATGGTAATTTTATTGGCAGCTAATTTACGGACGGTTGCCTGTTCGTCTTGCTCATCTTCAGTTACCTGCTCATCTTCAGTTACCTGCTCGTCTTCACTTACTAGTTCATCCTCAGTTTCCTGTCTGTCTTCAGGTACCTGCTCGTCTTCACTTACTTGTTCGTCCTCTGTTACCTGCTTGTCCTTAGTTTCCTTCTCGTCTTCGGTTACGTGCTCCTCCTCGTTTACTTGTTCAGATTGATTTTCTTTAGTGTTTCCATCTTTTTCGAATTGGTCAACAATTTCCGCGGTAGGTTGTTCTACCCATCCCTCTATTACTTTATCCTCTCTTACTGTAAAATAAACATTTTGACGTGCACCCCAGGTTTCACCACTATTTATAATTGATGTAGCTTGTAAATCTAATTTATATTGGCCCGCTTTTAAAGAATCGAACAAAAGATTCAGCTTTTTCTCATTCTGAAATTGGCCACGGTAAATCTCTTCTTTTGCAACTTCGTCTATTGTCCCATCGTTATTTAAGATGGATAATAAGTAAGCCAATTTAACATCGCTATTAATTTCTTTATTAAGATTCATTTTTACATTTAGCTCAATATTTCCCTTCTTATTCTTCATTTTCAGTTTTCCAAAATCAGAAGAAATAAATAATTTACTCGGATCGTTGTGAGATTTTATTTCATTATTCTTGACAAATAAACCATTTGCCTTAACGAAACCATCAGTTGAAGAAAGTGGGGATAATGCTAAGAATAAAGCTAGACAACCTGTAAGATATTTTTTCATTTTTACCTCCTGTTTTACAAAATTAGGCAACCTATCATAAAATTATATCAATTTCCCATTTTTGTAAATAAAGAAACGGAGATTTCGAAATAAAAAAGTATTTCGTTAAATTTCGAAATTTATCTAACTAAAGCTAAAGCTGATCTGACTATTTACTTTGGCTTAATTTATACCATCGCTCTCCCTAATACATCTGTTCTCGACTGTCTCGCAGGATCAAAATTATGTGATAAGGGCCGTTTATAGTGATTGGTAATTTCCCCCTAATGGTGAATCAACTGTATTAAAATCCATTCAGTTGAACCTTTTTGTCGATAAATCGTGTAAATACCTATCTTCAGACGGCTGTTTCCTCGGCTTCAGTTGGAACAAAAAGGGTAAACAAGCCGCTAAACAAAGCTCCCAAAAAAATCGAAACCGGTCTAACAGGTATTGTTAGACCGGCTTTTTTAACTGTAATGACATTCCACCCCATGGGATTTCTTCACTTGTACCTTTCGACAAATAAAAATACGTGTCCAAGCGACCAGGCACACATACCTGAGAGTCGCTGCGGACACGTATCTTCATGTTACAAATAGGTTAAGGACGATGCGTTTATCCTATCCAATAGAACCTTCCATCTCAAACTTGATCAGGCGGTTCATTTCTACCGCATATTCCATCGGCAGTTCTTTGGTAAATGGCTCGATAAAGCCCATGACGATCATCTCGGTAGCTTCCGCTTCAGAGAGACCGCGGCTCATCAGGTAGAAGAGCTGGTCTTCCGATACCTTGGAGACAGTTGCTTCGTGCTCCAGCGTGATGTTGTCGTTCATGATCTCGTTGTACGGGATCGTGTCAGACGTAGACAGTTTATCCAGAATCAGCGTATCGCACTTGATGTTGGACTTGGAGCCTTCCGACTTGCGGCCGAATTGGGCCAGTCCGCGGTAGGTTACTTTTCCGCCATCGCGCGAGATCGACTTGGAAATAATGGTCGAGGTGCAATCTGGCGCCAGGTGAATCATTTTTGCACCCGCATCCTGATGCTGGCCTTTCCCTGCTACAGCAATCGAAAGAACGGTACCTTTGGCACGCGGGCCTTTCATAATGACTGCCGGGTATTTCATGGTCAGCTTGGAACCGATGTTGCCATCGATCCACTCCATGTTGGCATCAGCATAGGCAACAGCGCGCTTCGTCACCAGGTTATACACGTTGTTGGACCAGTTTTGGATCGTCGTATAGCGGCAGCGTGCACGCTCCTTGACGATGATTTCCACAACTGCGGAGTGGAGGGAGTCTGTGCTGTAGATCGGCGCTGTACAGCCTTCTACATAGTGTACGAATGCGTCCTCATCCACGATGATCAGCGTACGCTCGAACTGACCCATGTTCTCCGAGTTGATGCGGAAATATGCTTGCAGCGGGGTTTCCACCTTTACGCCTTTTGGCACGTAGATGAAGGAACCGCCCGACCATACGGCCGAGTTCAACGCTGCGAACTTGTTGTCTGCCGGCGGTATTACCGTTGCAAAGTATTCCTTCACGATATCTGGATACAGCTTCACAGCAGAATCCATGTCACAGAAAAGAACACCCAGTTCTTCCAGATCTTCCTGCATGTTGTGATATACCACTTCAGATTCGTACTGAGCGGATACACCCGCGAGGAATTTCTGTTCAGCTTCCGGAATCCCCAGCTTGTCGAAAGTGGCCTTGATCTCTTCCGGCACTTCATCCCAGCTGCGGCCTGCTTTTTCGGACGGCTTCACATAGTAGGTGATATCGTCAAAGTTGAGATCATCCAGATCGCCGCCCCATTTTGGCATCGGCAGCTTTTCAAAGATCTCCAGAGATTTCAGGCGGAATTCCAGCATCCATGCCGGTTCATCCTTGATGCGGGAGATTTCCTCGACGATCTCGCGGGTCAAGCCCTTTTTCGTGCGGAAAATCGAGACGTCCTTGTCGTGGAAACCGTATTGGTATTCCTGTATTTCAGGGGCCTTTTTCGCCATGTCCGTTCACTCCTTACGTTATTTATTGTCCTGCCTGTTTAACACCTTGCTCCAGCGCTTTCCAAGCCAAGGTGGCGCATTTGATGCGTGCGGGAAATTTCGCTACACCAGAGAGCGCTTCGATATCTCCCAAGTCAATCGAATCATCGATTTCTTTTCCTTGCATCAGATCGGAGAAGATTTGAGACAGCTTGAGCGCTTCCTCTACTGGCTTGCCTTTGACCGCTTCCGTCATCATCGAAGCAGATGACATGCTGATCGAGCAGCCCTCTCCGAGAAATTTAGCATCGGTGACCATGCCGTTCTCCACCTTCAAGGAAAGCGAAATGCTGTCCCCGCAAGTCGGGTTGTTCAAATTGACGATGAGTCCTTCTGATTCTTCCAGCTTGCCGCGGTTGCGCGGTTTCTGGTAGTGGTCCATAATCACGCGGCGATACAGATCATCAAGAGAAGACATTGCCGAAATACTCCTTCGTCTTTTTCAACCCTGCCAGAAAGACATCCACTTCTTCTTCTGTGTTGTACAGATAGAAGCTGGCGCGAGCAGTGGCGGACACATTGAGCCAGCGCATCAGCGGCTGCGCGCAGTGATGGCCGGCACGGATGGCAATCCCGTGGCTGTCCAGCACTGTCGCCAGGTCATGTGGATGGACCTGCGCCAGGTTGAAAGTGATTAAACTGCTTCGGTCTTGCTTCGGGCCGTAAATCGTGACCCCTTCCATTTCAAGCATTTGCTCCATGGCGTAAGCGATCAGCTTTTTCTCGTGGCGCTCGATCTCGTCCATGCCGATCTCCTCCAGGAAGTCGATCGCGGCTCCAAGACCGATCGCACCCGCGATGATCGGCGTGCCACCCTCGAATTTCCACGGCAGCTCCTTCCAAGTAGAGTCATACAGCTCCACGAAGTCGATCATTTCGCCGCCGAATTCTACCGGCTCCGTCTTTTCCAGAAGCTCACGCTTGCCGTACAGCACGCCGATACCGGTCGGGCCGCACATTTTATGGCTGGAAAATGTGTAAAAGTCACAATCCAGGTCCTGTACGTCAATCTTTGTGTGCGGAGCGCCTTGTGCCCCGTCCACGAACAGGATGGCCCCGTGCTCATGGGCGATTTTTGCAATCTCCTTGATCGGTGTCGTATCGCCCAGCACATTGGAAATATGGTGAATCGCTACGATTTTGGTATTCGGGGTAATCGTTTCTCTGACAGCGTCCAGTGTGATCGTACCGTCTTCTGCCAGGGGAATGAATTTGAAGGTAGCTCCGGTTGCTTTTGCCGCCTGCTGCCAAGGGATGAAGTTGCTGTGATGCTCCACCAGGGTCGTCACAATTTCATCGCCCGGTTTGAGAAAAGCACGGGCATAGCCATACGCCACTGTATTTACAGCCGTAGTCGTTCCCCGGGTAAATACGATCTCTGCCGCCTCACGGGCATTGATGAAGGCGCGTACCTTTTCGCGTGCCCCTTCGTAACCGTCCGTGGCCTTGCTGCCCAGCGTATGAACACCGCGATGCACGTTGGAGTTGTACTCCTTGTAGTACGCATCCATTGCCTCAATGACTTGAATCGGCTTTTGAGAGGTGGCCCCATTGTCTAGATACACCAGCGGGTGGCCATTTACCTCTTGGTGAAGAATGGGAAAGTATTGCCGAAGCTCCTTAGCATTCATCTTAACCCAACTTCCTTTCGAGCGCCTGGCGCAGCCGGTTGCGAACCTCTTCCACCGGAATCTCGGCAACAACAGGGTCCAGGAAGCCAAGGATGATCAGTCGCTCTGCCTGCTGACGGGAAATTCCGCGGGACATCAGGTAGTAGATGCTTTCTTCGCTGAAACGACCGACAGAAGCGGCGTGGCCAGCTTTTACGTCATCCTCGTCAATCAAGAGGATCGGGTTGGCATCCCCGCGCGCTTTTTCGCTCAGCATCAGAATATTTTCTGCCTGCTCACCGTTTGCCTTTTCGGCGCCTTTTTCGATTTTGGTAATTCCGTTCAAAATGCTGACGGCTTCATCGGTCATCACAGCTTTGCTCACCATTTCCGACTCGGAGTGAGTTCCGATGTGCTGTACCTGAGAAGTCAGGTTTTGACGCTGCGAGCCCGTACCTACCGAGATGCTTTTGGTTTCGGCCAGGGAAGCGGTCCCCTTCAGGATCGTTGTGTTGTTGGCAACGGTATTCCCGTCGTTCATCTCGCCGAGAATCCACTCCATTTTCCCATCGCGATCAACCGTCGCGCGGCGGAACGAATAGTCGTGAACCTCTTCGGACAGAGAGCGGACGGACGCCACCTGCACAGAAGCGCCAGCGCCTACATATACTTCAACAACGCTGTTTGCCACCATGTTCTTGCCTTCGCCAGATACATAGGTGTCCACGTAGGTTACCTTGCTGTTTGTCTCCGCCACGATCAATACATGCGGGCAGACCAGCGCATGCTCACCGGCCACTTCATAGACAGCTTGCAGAGGCACCTTTACTTCTACATTTTTGGGAACGTAGAGGAACAGGCCGCCGTTCACCACCGCAGAATGAAGCGCCGTCAGCTTGTGCTCCTTATAGTCTACGACTGTGTTCAGATATTTTTGCACCAACTCGCCATGTTCTTTCAGAGCGGTTGCCAGATCGGTGAAAATCACACCTTGCTTGGTCAGTTCTTCATCGAGCGACAGAAAAACGGTCGTGGCATTTTTTTGGACCAGCAAAGTCTTTACGCTGTCCACATCCACTTGGGACTTGACCAAATCGTCCAGATCCTGAACCGATGCCACTTTATCTGCGGAGTGGAACGGCTCGAACTGGTCGAAATTCCATTTATCTATTTTCGTTTTCTCCAAAACGGGGAGTTGCAGCTCGCCCGCTGCCTTCAGGCCGGCCAAACGTTTTTCCAGGAACCATGCCGGCTCCGAATGAGCCTTGGAGAACTCGGTGATCGCTTCGGAATTGAAGCGGAGCTGTATATCGACACTCATCTCACTGCTGCCTCCTTCTCTTACACGTTTGCGTTGACGGTTTCATCGACGATGCCCAGTTCTTCCTTGATCCAGTCGTAGCCTTCTGCTTCCAGGCGTTCAGCCAGCTCAGGACCGCCGGATTTCACAATGCGTCCTTGCATCATCACGTGTACGAAGTCAGGCTTCACGTAGTTCAGGAGACGCTGATAGTGGGTAATGATCAGGAAGCCGCGATCAGCAGCGCGCATTTCGTTCACGCCGTTTGCTACCACTTTCAGTGCGTCAATGTCGAGACCGGAGTCGATTTCGTCGAGAATACAGATCCCCGGCTCCAGCATCATCATTTGCAGGATCTCGTTGCGTTTTTTCTCACCGCCGGAGAAGCCCTCGTTCAGATAGCGATGGGCAAAGGATTCGTCCATTTCCAAAGCGCCCATCTTCTTGTCCATCTCGCGGATGAATTTCATCAGGGAGATTTCGTTGCCTTCGCCGCGGCGGGCATTGATCGCCGAACGCAAAAAGTCAGAGTTGGTCACTCCGCTGATTTCGGATGGATATTGCATAGCCAGAAACAGACCAGCACGTGCGCGCTCATCTACAGCCATCTCCAACAGGTCTTCACCGTTCAGGATTACTTCCCCGTCGGTTACTTCGTATTTTGGGTGACCCATCAAGGTAGAAGCCAGGGTGGATTTCCCTGTTCCGTTTGGTCCCATGATCGCGTGAATTTCCCCGCCCTTGATTTCCAGGTTGAGTCCTTTGAGGATTTCCTTGTCCTCAATCTTGGCGCGAAGATTTTTTATCTGCAAATGCGGTGATGCTGTCATTTTCTTTTCCCTCCAGTAACACTCAAAAATGAGTTGACTTATTCTCAATCCATTCTCAATAACCATCTTATAATAAGAATTATTATAAAGCAAGGTATGAAACATATCTGTAATTTTTAAATCATTATATTTAAAAAGTCTCCTTTCAGACCGTAGGCATTTGCTTATTTTGCCTGATTTTCGGGGAAAACATGCCTTTGGCAAACCAAAAAGGGCTGTCTCCAAATCGTCATTGGAGGAACAGCCCCATCTTTTTAGGTGTGAAACGGTTGGTTACTGCACCTTCGGACCTGCCGCAGCGATGTCAGCCGCAGACGGAAACTTCTTCTGGAAATTGTCGATAAAGCGGTTTGCCAGATCGCGTGCCTGAGCGTCGTAGGCAGCCTGATCCACCCACGTATTGCGCGGCAGCAGCACTTCAGACGGGACATTCGGGCAAGAGGTCGGCACCTGCACGCCGAAGATCGGGTCAGCCACATATTCAGCCTTGGCCAGCTCTCCGTTTAAAGCTGCGGTTACCATCGCACGCGTATAGGAGAGCTTCATGCGATTGCCCACCCCTACAGGGCCACCTGTCCATCCGGTGTTGACCAGATACACCTGGACATCGCGCTCATCAATCTTTTTGCCAAGCATTTCGGCATAGACCACTGGATGAAGCGGCAGGAACGGCGAACCGAAGCAGGTCGAGAATTCGGTTTGCGGCGCTGTTACCCCGCGCTCTGTACCGGCCATTTTGCTGGTGTAGCCGGACAGGAAGTGGTACATCGCTTGCTCTTTGGTCAGTTTGGAGATCGGCGGGAGCACTCCAAACGAGTCTGCTGTCAGGAAAATGATCACATTCGGATGGCCGCCCACACCTGGAATCACGGCTCCGGAAATGGCTTCGACCGGATAAGCGGCACGCGTATTTTCCGTGTACTTCTCGCTGTCGTAATCAGCGACACGGCTCTCTGGATCGATGTCTACGTTCTCCAGCACGGTGCCAAACTGAATCGCCTTCCAGATCTGCGGCTCGCCTTCCTCGGAAAGTCGGATGCACTTGGCGTAGCAGCCGCCCTCGATGTTGAATACGCCGTTGTCGGACCAGCCATGCTCATCATCGCCAATCAGGAAGCGATCCGGGTCAGCCGACAAAGTCGTTTTCCCAGTACCGGACAATCCGAAGAAAAGAGCGACATCTCCTTCTTTTCCCACGTTTGCAGAGCAGTGCATGGAAAGCACGTTTTGCTGCGGCAAGAGCATGTTCATGACGCTGAAAATGGATTTCTTCATTTCACCGGCATACTCGGTTCCGCCGATCAGCACGGTTTTTTGCTCAAAGCTGGTGATGATAAAGGTCTCCGAGTTGGTTCCGTGCACTTCGGGATTGGCTTTGAAGGTAGGCGCGTAAACAACGGTGAACTCAGCTTGATGAGCAGCCAGTTCTTCAGCCGACGGACGAATGAAAAGCTGACGTGCAAACAGATTGTGCCACGCATATTCATTCACCACACGGATTGGCAGCCGGTAGGTTTCGTCCGCTCCGGCAAAACCGTCAAAGACAAACAGTTCCTTCGTTTGCAGATATTCCATGACATCCTGATACAAAAGCTGGAACTTTTCCGCTGTAATTGGCTGGTTCACAGGACCCCAGTTCACTTGATCGTGTACAGAAGCTTCGTCCACTACGAATTTATCTTTGGGGGAACGGCCCGTAAACTTACCTGTTAACGCGTTGAGCGCCCCTTTGTCCGTCATGATGCCTTCTCCGCGCTTTACTGCCATCTCAACGAGCTTTGCAACAGGCAGATTGAAGTGTACCTGTTCAGTCGCCAGTACGTCAGTAAGTTTGTGAACCGTTTTGGTTTCCATTTGTGAACGATCTCCTTCCCAATATCTATCCATTAATGTGATTGTAATTATCGGTTGATTTGCAATTAGTATATCACATTTGATCAAATAAGCTACAAGATTTTAATTTTTAGGTGTGAAGAAAATGTGAATGCTCGTCTTTCCGTTTTTCTTGTCTTATAGTATGTAACATTTGCTTGTTTACACACTCACATCGGACAACGCCGGTTTGTTTTTGGTTTGGACGGCATACACCTGGTATCCATCCGGCAGAATTTCCAAGCAATTCAATTGAGAGCCAAAGGTACATCCCCCGTCGATCCCGATTTTCCCCTCGCCAAACCAGATCTCCGGCTTTTCATGCAGGGTGCTGCACGTCGTATGGCCAAACACGACCGTGCGCTTTTCCCTGGTCGGGTGGTGGTAGAAGGGGTCCCGTATCCAGATCATTTCGTAGGGAGGCGTATCCTTCCAGTTCTCGTAGGCCGGATTGACGCCCGCATGCACAAAGATATGTGTCTCCGTTTCATAATAGTAAGGAAGCTGTTGCAAAAATGAGATATCTTCTGCATAATGCTCCCGAATATAGCCCTTCGCACGCTGGATGCTTTCGTCAGTGATTCCTTCAGAAAACCAGTCTTGCCCGCAGTATGCTTCGATCGTCGCCCGGCCCCCGTTGCGAAGGTAACGGTCTGTCTTCTCCTGATCGCTTTGAAGCAAGAAGTCCAGAAACATCTCATCGTGATTTCCTCTGATGGCGACCGCATTATACTGGGTGACCAGCTGCTTCACCTTCTGCACCACTTCCTTGCTCTTGGGACCGCGATCGATGTAGTCCCCGAGCAGAATCAAACGGTCGGTATCCGGTGAAAAAGAAATGAACGCCAGCAGTTCACAAAACTCGTCGTACATTCCGTGAATGTCACTGATGGCCAAAACCCTCATGTGGCAAATCCCCTTTACATCACTTTCTCGTCTATGGCTCTCCTGATTTCTTGCTGTATCGGCAAATGGTACGGACAAGCTTGCTGACACAACGGCTTTTCCCTGCAGGGCTCATAGGTCATACACGCGGCAAAATGATCCGCAGACTTTTGCCAGAGCTCTTCTCCTACCTCTAACAAGCCGAATTTTTCACGATATCTGGAAGGGATCAACGTATCCGGAATCCGTATTCCCAGTGGGCAAGAGCAGTAATTGCAGCGTCTGCAGCCGTGCTCGTCCAGCCCCACTGCCATTTCCTCCAAAGCCATGCGTTCCTCTGCTGCCACTTCCTGTGCCAGTGCTTCTATATTGAAGTCTACTTCTGCGATGCTTTGCATGCCGGAGAGAACGACATGCGCCGATGAAGCAGCGGAATAGCGAAGCGATTCTTTGACCTTTGATAAAAACGGGCCGGAAATCGGCTTCATCGCAATCATGCCGACATCCAGCGATTCAGCCATCGGCATCAGCTCCTGCTTCGCAAAGGGCTGCACCATACTGAGATGAAACAGCACGGTGGCAAACGGATAGTCCTGCAGCCAGCGAGTCAAAAGCTCAGGACGATGGCCGGTGATCCCGATGTGTCCCACATATCCTTTTGCCCTCATCTCTTCGGCTGCGCGCAAGGCGCCATCTGCCTTTTTCACATCTCGATATTCATGCGGATAGTTGACGTAGTGAATTTGCAGGATATCCAAGTAATCTGTCTGCAACCGCCGTAAGCTTTGCTCGATTTCCTGCATGGCTTCCTGATACGTCCGCTTTTGTGTTTTCGTTGCCAGCACGTATTCAGAGCGGCGATGGCTGATGGCCTTCCCCAGCTTCTCTTCACTGTCTCCGTATTCCGCCGCCGTATCCACGTAGGTTATCCCGCGATCCAGCGCATGATTGACCACCCGGTCCGCCTCCGCCTGATCCAAGCCGCGCAATCGCATGGCGCCAAAACCCAGTGCCGAGACAGACAATCCTGTTTTCCCCAGTATTTTTGTTCTCACACTCCCTTACCTCCTGCGGATATTATAACATGACCCTGTCCAGGTCCGCGCATCGGGCAACTCCCCCTGATTGACCGAAAAATGAAAAACGCCGCTTTTCCTCACTGACACGTGAGTCGAAGCAGCGCATCCAGTTTTAGTTGATCGCGTAGAGGGCCTTTAATCGAAACCGACTGTCTGGCGCCCAGGTAAACCAGCTCGTCGCCGCCAAACATGCGCTCTAGATCCTGTCTTTGACCGGATACCAGCACATGAATCGGCTCCAGCCATTCCCTGCAAGCCACCTCTTCTGAGGAAAAGTGCAGGCAGTAGCGCAAACCTTCATCTACTGCTTCGATTCCCACCCGCCTCTCCCATCCTGCCATGATTCCTTTCAAATGGCGTTTGCTGCCCACCTGAACCACCACGCGGTTCAACATGGAATCAAGATGTCCGCTTCCCATACGCCGCCCCCCTTTCCGCTCTTCCAAAGAAGTTCCCGGCCCTCTTGGTCGAATCCTTTGGCGAGACGTAGCAAGGGTTGTCGGGCTCTGTCAAAGCGCCCGTTTTCTTCTCGACATTTCCTGCAAAAAAAAGACATCCTTTATCCGTACGCCCCGAAGCGCTCCAAAAAGATGTCAGGATGATCTATCTGTTCATCAAATTCATTTTATTTGTCCGATTGGTCTTATTCGTCTACATCCAGCTCGTCTTTGTCTAACCGCACTTCCAGATGGTGTCCATCCGGTGTTTCAAAATAAAGATTAAAGCTGGTCGGGCGGGTAATGGGCCCGCGATAACAGATATTTTCCGCTTCCAGCTTGTCGACGAGATAATCAAGTTCAGCACGGCTGGTCAGCGAAAACGCAAGATGATCCACTTGTCCGACGCCATTTTTCCCTTCATCGCCCGTATATGGATGGAGACCAATCCTCGTGTAAGTGCCAATTTGAAAGTAGATAGGCGCCCCTTCTTCGATGTCTTCCTCAGGAATGGATACTTCCAAGATGTCCTTAAAAAAACGAGCGACCTTCACCACATCCCGGCAATTTAATGCGATATGATGCACGCCTTTCAAATGAAACATTTACACTGCCTCCTACGTCAACTCAGGTCAAGCGCTGCGCTTCGACATTTCCTTGCGTCGATTGTAATGCTTTAAGCGTTCACTTAAACGCTTCAGTCTAAACAACAGCGCTTCACGCCATTCATGATCCTTCAGTTCTTTTGCAATCCCCAGCAAATCCAACGAGATGTCAATCTGCTGCTTCAAAACTTCGGAGAAGCTTCCCGCTTCATCCGTCATTGTACAATTCTCAAATAACTCCGATGTATTGTCAACACTTACGAAGTCAGCAAAATCAACTTCAGGTGCTTGATCCCCTTGTGCGTATTCTACAAGAATCTCGTACTCTCCCTCAATGCCAGGATGTACTTCGATTCGATCACAAACCGGACAGAACATGATAGGCACGTTGTGCACCAACGTCTTATAGTGACGAACCGTTCCTATCGACCCGATCATTCCGGCACCACAGCAAAAACTCATGTCTCCCCCTCCTTTTTACCAAACAAAAACACGGATAAAAGTCGTTTTCCTCTCTCTCAAACAAGGACAAAAGTCCCGGATAGAAAGAAATTGCCCTCAGATAGATCCAGCTTTTTGTCTGTACTAGCATTGTAGCTTACGAGATACTGTCGACTCTAGTCGAAAATCATACCAGTTCGCAAAGGATGGAATATATTTTCTATTGTATCGAAAAAAAAATGAAAAGACCATCGTTTTCTGACTACTTGGAACGTTTTACTAGCAATAGGCCATTGATACCATTTTGATTAGGACTAAGGTTTCTATTTTCGCTTGCGAATTTTCACATTCGGCTCGGGGAATATTTCCAGTCTAAACAGAGAACGCCAAGCATGTTTTTTTTGCTACTGATCATGAGGGATGTAACCAGAGTATTGTTGCACGTACCCATTAAATAGCCTATCATGGATAGTAAATATTTGGAAAATGGATTGAATGGAGGACAGTCTATTGAACAAGAATGGAGCCTATACTCTATTCGCACTGGTCGGGTTATGCCTCACTTTATATGGATGCAGCATGACGAGTATAGAGGCTGCGGGGGCGGACGGAGAAAAACAAGCGTTGCTGGAAGAAATCGCACAATTAAAAGACAAAGAAGTTGGCTTACAAAACATGATCAAACAATATGTTGAAGAGACAAATTTCATACTAGACGAGGTATCCCCGTTACTGCCTGTATTTTCGTTCAAAACCGAAGAGGAGAAAATCATTCTGGAGCGAGCCAAAAGCTGGTTACAAGCAACCGACAAACAACGGAAGCCAGACGCCCCCCCTCTCGACAAAAACCTTGTCATTCTCAGCCTGAACGCAAACGGAGTAGGAGATAATGACATGTACATCATCGATGTCATTTTTTATGAAAAGCAAGACCCTGACGAGATTGGCAAAAGCGAATGGCCAAGACCAATCGGAAAAAGTTTCATCGGCTACGGTCAAATCAGACTAAAACAGAAACAAGGAAATTGGGAGGTGGCCGAGTTCATAGACAAGTTCTAGCGCCCCAAATAAAAAACAGCCTTAGTCTAGTTCATTCCTAGACCAAGGCTTTGCCTACAGGACCTGGGATCTCACCCCGGTCTTTTGTTATGCATTCTGGAAAAAACTACTCTTTTACCATCGCTTCGTATTTGTCCGCGTCCATCAGCTTGTCGAGCTCACTTTCATCAGACAGCTCTACCACGATCATCCAGGCTTGCTCGTACGGAGAGGAGTTTACCAGCTCAGGTGCGCTCTCCAGCTCGCCATTTACTTCCACTACTTTTCCGCTGACAGGAGCGTACAGCTCAGAAACCGTTTTTACGGATTCCACGCTGCCAAAAGGTTCGTCTTGTGTAATTGTAGAGCCTACTTCAGGCAATTCAACAAAGACGATGTCGCCCAGCTCGGATTGAGCAAAAGAAGTAATACCAATATGGACCTTGTTTCCATCGACACGAACCCACTCGTGTTCTTCACTGTAACGAAGATGTTTCGGGAATTCCATCGTTCTCGTATCCTCCTATCAGGTTCAATCATGTACCTCATATTAATTGGACATAAGGCCTAGGATTCCTCTTCAATCCCCAAAATTCGGTGAAGACGTTTTTTCACCAGGTTCAGTCCCTTTTCGCCGGCCTGGAAGTGGCGAAGCTGAAGGTTTTCATCGAAGAGATAGAAAGCCGGCACGTATTCGTTCTGGAAAGCGTCTACCGTCTTCATTTCATTATCAATCGCGATGGGATGGGTCAGATTGTGTTCGACGATTGTTTCCTTAATCTTTTGGATATCCGTATCGGATTCAGAGCGAGGCATGTGGATTCCAATGACTTTCAAACCGTTGGCTGCGTATTTGTCACGCCATTCGAGGATTTGCGGCATGGATTCTTTGCACATGTAACAGCTTACGGACCAGAAATGGATCAGAACAGGACTTCCGGCCAAATCAGCCTTGGAGACCTGCCCGTTCACCCACTCGGTAATCCCCGGGAAATCAGGCAATTCTTCACGCAAACGCATCAAGGACAACTCCTTTCAAAACGTCTTGGATTTTTAAAAAAAGGGCCTAACCTCTGTTAGACCCTTTGTAAAACCGGCAAGCCTTTATGGCTGCTCTATCTTGCGTGTTGGTTTATGCTTACTTCGCAGTCAGATGGCCTTGGCCTGGACGCCAGTTGGCTGGGCAGAGACCGCCGGATTGCAGAGCTTGCAGAACACGCAGAGTTTCTTCTACGGAACGGCCGATGTTCAGGTCAGTTACCACTTGGTAACGCAGAACGCCTTCTGGATCGATGATGAACAGACCGCGGAATGCAACGCCGCCCTCTTCATCCAGTACGCCGTAGTCGCGAGCAGTTGTTTTCAGGAAGTCGGAAGCGAGCGGGTAATTCAGGCCGCCCAGACCGTTTTGATCGCGAGAAGTGTTGATCCACGCGCGGTGGGAATGCTTGGAGTCTACGGATACGCCGAGAACTTCTGCATCCAGGTCTTTGAAATCTTCGATGGAATCGCTCATTGCGATGATTTCAGTTGGGCATACGAACGTGAAATCGAGTGGATAGAAGAAAAGTACCAGCCATTTGCCGCGGTAGTCGGAGAGAGATACCTTTCCGAACTCTTGACCGTTGCCCAGTGCTGTTTCCATTGTAAAATCAGGAGCTGGAAGACCTACAAGACGTTGTGCCATATGTAAAACCTCCTTGGAATAAGTTTTTTGCCTACATGTTCCATGATATCAACCATGTTCTTTATAGTCAATACAATATAGGAATTATTTCAACTAATTGTCGTTTTTGCCGCACCAGCTATATCCTTGCCGCTGGGAAAGCCTGTTATTCATCTTTTTTATCGGTTTCGCTTCCGTTCTTGGCAAATAGCAAACCGCATTCCCCGATGCGTTTCGCTGCCTCCCGCAAGAGCCCCGGAGATTGAACCAGAGCGATGCGTACATATCCTTCCCCTTGCTTGCCAAACGCGCTGCCAGGCACCACGACGACGCCCGCCTCCTCCAGGAGGGCAAAGGCAAACTCTCGCGAAGTCCAGCCAGCCGGTATTCTCGCCCAGACAAACATCGTCGCTTTGGGCGGCTCAATGGTCCAGCCGACATCATGCAGCGCTTCGATCAATACGTCACGCCGCTCTTGGTAGATGGTAGCTACGGTGCTCTCTTCCCCCGATTCGCGATCATGGCGCAGGGCAGCGATGGCCATCCTCTGTGTCGGCAGGAACACCCCGTAGTCCACATTGGATTTGACCACGGCCAGCGGTTTGATAATCTCGGCATTTCCGACGACGTAGGCAATCCGGCAGCCCGCCATGTTGAAGCTTTTGGAGAAGGAATTGAATTCAATCCCCACCTCTTTCGCCCCGGCTGCCTGCAGGAAGCTGGGTGGACGGTAGCCGTCAAAAGCCATTTCCGAGTATGCCAGATCGTGGACGACGATCACATCGTACTTTTTGGCAAAAGCCACGACCTCTTCGAAAAAGGAGAGCGTCGCAACGGCAGAAACGGGATTATTGGGATAGTTCAGAATCATAAAGCGGGCACGCTGGGCCACCTCTGCGGGAATCGCCGCAAGATCAGGCAAGAATCCGTTCTCCGCGAGCAACGGCATCGGATAAGGCTCTGCTCCGGCCAAATGGACACCTCCCGCATAAATCGGGTATCCGGGATCGGGAACCAATACCATGTCACCCGGATCGGACCAGGCCAAAGCAAAATGCGCCAGACCATCCTGGGAGCCCATCAGAGAATGGACTTCCTCGCGCGGGTCAAGCTCTACACCAAATCGGTAGTGATACCAGCGGGCCACTTCCTCGCGAAACGCCTGAATTCCTTCGCTCATCGGGTATCCAAAGGCGTCCGGCTCGCGGACCGCCGAGGCCAGTACCTCTACGAGCTCGGGGGAGGGCGGCTGATCTGGACTGCCGATACTCAGGTCGATAACCGGACGCCGCTCGGCCACGATTTTCTTGCGCTGCGCCATCTCTGAAAATATCGCCGATGCCAGATGCTCCAGACGACGGGAGGGGATGCGCATCTCAGCGGTTCCCCCAGGCTTTTTCGTACTCATCTTCCTTAAATCCAACGGTCACGGTTTGACCATCGGAGACAAGCGGCCTTTTGATCAGCTTGCCGTTGGAGGCGAGCAGCTTCAGCATCTCATCTTCGGACATCGCAGGCAGTTTGTCTTTCAAACCCAGCTCGCGGTAAAACTGGCCGCTGGTATTAAAAAATTTATTCAGCGGCAGCCCGCTCGCCCTCCACATGCTGTGCAGCTCGTCTGCTGCAGGCGGTGCATCCACGATTAGAATCTCTTCAAACGAAACACCATTTTGCTGCAGCCATTGCTTCGCTTTTCGGCAGGTGCCGCATTTGTCATAGAGGTAGGCTTTGATTGTCATGCTTGGATTTCCTCACTTTCATCCACTTTTCCATTGTTTGCTTTTATTGTAAAAGAGACAGGCTCAATACACAATTGACAGCGTTTCGTGAAAGGTGACATGCTTTGCGGCTGTACGGGGAATTTCCAGCAGGATATACGGATTCACCAGGGAGTGGTCCCTGCTTTTCGCGTAATCATACGTTTGATAGGAAACGGTAATCTCGTCAATCCACACGCTGACATCTTCAATTTCTACCGAATCCGTCGGAGAGAAATGCGTTTTGATCAGTACATAGGTAGTCTCATTATCTACCAGATACTCCTGCTTCCAGTCCTTGCTCGCCAGCAGCGGCTTCAGCCACTCCTGTACCTTTTCGGGTACCTCTTCATATTTGACAACCTCATATCGCTTTCCTGTCTCCGGCGCCGTTTTGACAAACAGGTCGTTTACTCGCTCCACTGTCCAGATTTGATTGTAGCCCGGCCATTTTTTCATCTCAATTTCATAGGCGGTGTTGTCGGTCGTGGTGACCAGCAAAGTCCGCGGATTCACTGTGCGGCTGGTGGTCTGGAAACTCTCCAATTGCTTGTTCAGGCGATCCTTTACAAAGCGGCGCAGCACCCACTTGTAGTCCCGGCTGCGCGGGTCCGCCATCATTTCCCGTTTCTCCTCTTCCGTGATCAAATAACTTCCGCCTTTATCATCCATGCTTTGGAAGGTATTGATGATGGCATCGCGGTCTGCGAGCAGCGGCTCCTGTGCCTGATGCTGAAGATCCGCTGACTTTTCCCCATGCGCTATTGATTCTCCTGATGGCTCATCCAAAACGGACGAGGGCTGCTGTTGCTCCCCATTTGTTGGAATCCCCCCAATGCTTTTCTCTTCAGTGAGCCTTTTTGCATATTGGCGTTGCTCTTCCATTCTTGTGCGAAGTGATTCATTTTCAGACTGCAGCCTGTTCACCTCAGCTCTTTGCTGCTTGAGCTGAACATCACTTCCCACAATGTACCCTGCCCAGGCACTGGCGCAAATCGTTACTGCACTTGCTGCGGAAATGACCCAGATACGCATGGGTGACCCCTCCTTTCTGGTTCAAAGGAATACACTCTTATCTATCTGCCAGCGCAATACTTACTCTAGTTATCTCTCGATTAACCGAATCTTCCCAGATAACAAAAATCAATTGATAATCTCCTGTCCGATACTTCAGATAATAACCGCCGTACGCTTCATTTTCGTATTCGTCAGATGGCTGACCCAACGCCTTGCGGATATCCTTCTCATGTACCGTGATTTGAAAGAATGAGGGCGAGACCGTTATTTTGTTCATTTGTATATCGTCCGTTATTTGTTCATTTTCCTGACTGCAGGCATCATGCTGGTAAAAAAAGACCGCATCCGTATCTGGATGATCGAAAGAGTATGTCCAGCATTCGTCATTCGAAAAGCTTTTGGGCTTTCCGTAGCGTTCTTGAACCTCCCCGAGAGTTGCCCCTAGCGGAAGATCAATTCCTTTCATCCTTCCGTTCTCCGCTTCGCTCTTCATTTCCTTCAACAATTGATGCAGCGGCTCCAATTCCTCCGATTCAGCAGCCATACACCCAGTTAGCACAGAAAAGATCATAAACACGATTGCAAAGAATCGAAACTTCATTCCGATACCACAGCTCCTTTCCTTTCCCAATAAAAAAGCAGCCGATTCCCTCTGGCTACTCTTTATCAAGACGTATGTGATTTGGATTTTGTTTCCATACCTTCTCCGGGTTCTTTTTCACCCGGAAAACCCGGAACAGCTTCCGTTCCGGGATTGACCTGCCACATCCGGGCAAGCGACGAATATGGAGTGATTGATGGAGCCATGCTAATTGATCGTAGATAGGTCCAAACCAATGATCACATATACAGGAAATTTTTCTTCATTTAGAAATTGAAGTTGGTAATTCTCAGGCGATAAAAGCTCCTTCTCTTCTTCACTTGATAGTTCCTTCTTAAATTTGATTTCTTGGGAAAGAATATACGTTTCTTCTATCATGCTGGACTTAAATTGAATAACAGGTGGAGATTCTATAAGTAGATTCCCTATTTTGTCACTTCCTATCACATCACCAAAAGTATAATAGATGGGACTTTCCGTATTCAGCATTTTTTCTCTCAGCTCAGTAGACAACCATATTTCAATATTAAGATTGGCCGAATTACCGTCCCTGGATATTTCAAGTACGGAATTCTTCATATGTTGCCCCGTGATCTCAGTAGAATATTCCGCAAAAGATTTGTAAGATTTGCTTTCCTTGATCGGTTCCGGTAACGTTTGAATCGAAGTCTCATTGTTCACTGTTAAATTCTCTGTTTGACAGCCACTTAGAATCAATAGCAAAATAAAGCAGGTTTTCCAGATGGTTCGACTTATTCTATTACAAAGGCTTCGCATCCTTCTCAGAGTATTCATCATAAGAGTAGTCAGCATAGACACGAGTTGAACTTACCGCCCTTCCATCTACGTATTTAGTTATATATCCTTTTGTATCAACAGCTCTTGACCCGAACTCAATTGTGGTTACTCTCTTGGCGGGTATGTTCCAAGTGTAGGTTGTAGTTATGGTTGTTTCTGTTCCCAATGAAACTTCTGCGCTAAATCCTACCTTTGCATTTAAGACATTTAACCACATATCCATGATTTTGTAAATATTTGGTTTCGTTTTAATTCATATACTCATTATGCATTTTTTTTCAAAATAAAAAAGCAGCCGATTCACTGGCTGCTCTCTTTTCATAAGACGTATTTATTTGGATTTTGTTACCATACCTTCTCCAGGTTCTGTTTCATCCGAAAAAGCTGGAACCGCTTCCGCACCGGGATTGACCTGCCACATCCGGGCAAGCGGCTCGTAACCAATGCCTAACGGATCAAGCTCGGCAGCTTCCGCCAACGTTCCCGTCAAAGGCTCTGTATATTCGATGCTCTCTTCCATACTTTCTTCCATACTCATTTCCATGCTTTCCTCAGTCATATCGCCCAACCTCCTCCCTGATCACACCTGTGCTTCTTTAGTGTGAAGGGAAAAAAGCAGCTTTATGCGGAGGCCGTCACCTGTACCTGATAACCGGCGTGCTTTCTGGTTTGGAACACACCATTTTCAAAAATCAGGTATTGCGCCTTGGCGCCGATCAGCTTGCCGCTGATACTCTCCTGCTTGTCCAACGACAGGGAGTTGATTTTGTCCAGCGACTCCAGGATGGGGTAGGTGATATCCACCCACTCGTCTTCCCGATAGCGAAACGGCTTGAACTCGTCGGGAAAATGGGCGTACACCTCGTCTCGCAGGCTGAGCAAATCCACCTCGCGGACGTCACCTTTCAGCATTTTGCGCCAATTGGTTTTGTCCGGGAGAAACTGACTGAGATGAAACTCCAGCTCGCCTGCCATGCGGCGCGTTGGCACTTCGGCAATCGGGATTGCACGAATCGCTCCCTGATCGACCCAGCGTTTCAGTTGGTTGTTTTTTCGCGTCAACCCTACCTTGACGTCGCTGGAAACGGCCAAATACACGTAATGGGGAATCATGCAATGGGTTTCTCCGAAGCTGGTATCCCGGCACGTCCCCTGGTCAAAATGGCATTCATGCGGCTTTACGATACAGAGGTCGTTTTCAGGAAGCTTGGTAAAGCAAGGGTAACAATACCCGCTGTTAAAGGTTTTGTTGGTTTTTCGTCCACAGGCGATGCAGTTTTTTTGTCCCAAAAATGAGATCGTCAGCTCACTGCCCAGCCACTCATTTAAAGGCAGTCTTTCTTCGCCCAATTGCAGATAGTAGTCTACAGGCTGCTCCTTCCCATGGTACTCATGGGTCAGCCCGTGCAAAATACCGCGGAGTTCCACGATTTCCTCTCCTCTCCTATGTACGGTGCCTCCATTTTACCATATCCCGCACGCGGGAAGATTCTTGTTTTCTTTTGGCAGCATGTTTTCAATTCCCTGGGCCAAGCTAACAGATAGTAAACGGAAGGAGGGGGAAATTTGCGCTACTCGGCTATCATCCTGACTCTCTTCGCCTGTCTCCTCTTCAGCAGTACGACGACAGGCGCGACCAGCCCGCCTCTCCCCGCCTATGAGCCGATACACCGGATCGATACGACCAACAAAGTAGTCGCCCTGACCTTTGATGACGGTCCCGATCCCAAATACACCCCGATCATCCTGGAGGTTCTTCACCGAAACAAAGTACCCGCTACGTTTTTTGTCCTCGGCTCCCAGGCCGACAAATTCCCCACCATCATGCAATGGATCAAAAAGGCGGGACATGAGATCGGCAATCACGGCTATCATCATGATGACCTGCACAAGCTGACCGAACAGGAGATATACGACGAAATCAAGCTGGGTGAAAAATCGATTCTTCGGACAACCGGCGTGCTCGCCCAGTATTACCGTCCTCCCGGCGGCGTGATGACCCATGATGTCATGAGTGCTGTTCAGTCCAGCGGCTACGATATCATCCACTGGTCGATTGATCCCAGGGACTGGTCGCTTTCCCGCACAGCCTCCCACATCGCCAAAAGCGTAAAGAGCAATGTCGCTCCCGGAGACATCATCCTGTTTCACGACGGGGGATTAAATCAGCGGCAGACCATCGCCGCGCTGCAGGAGCTGATTACGGACTTGCGGGCTCAGGGGTATCGTTTTGTCACCGTCAGTCAATTGCTGGATGTTCAAGGCAAAAAGTAAAACCCCCCTTTTCCTGGTCAAGACCCTATTTAGTAGACAGTTAAAAAAACACCTAAGCTGCAAGCTGGCGTCGGTACTGAACCGGCGTCAGCTTGTTTAATTTCCTTTGTGGTCGATCGTTATTGTAAAAATGGATGAATTCCTCAATTCGTCTTTGTACCTCTTCCATAGTTCGTATATCATATGGATAGAGAGCTTCTGTCTTGAGATGAGAGAAGAAGCTTTCCATAGAGGCGTTGTCATGACAATTGCCTCGACGGGACATGCTGATTTGGGCGCCAACCTTTGGCAGCATGTCGTGATAAGCGTAGGACGTGTATTGGAATCCTTGGTCGCTGTGAACGATCAATCCAGTCACGTCCTTATGTTTTTCAAACGCCTTAAGAAAAGTTTGTATAACGAGATCATTATCGTTACGAAGACTTGTGTGGTATGCCACAATTTCATTGTTAAACAGATCTTTTACAGCTGAAAGGTACAGCCATTTGTCACCTACTCGATACTGCGTCACATCTGTTACCCATTTTTGATTTGGTTGATTTGCATGGAAATATCGTTGCAACCGATTTTCAGCGACACGGTAACTAACAGTTGATTCAGCCATATGCCTTCTCTTCCGACGTATCCGAGAACGAATTCCCATTTCTTGCATCAAACGGAGTACCTTTTTGTGATTCATCAAGACCTGATGGTCTTGGTACAAATGCATTTGAATCTGACGGTAGCCATAAATACCATCATATTTCTTGTAAAGGGAGAGAATGAGTTGCTTCGCTGTCTCATCCTTTTTATTGTTCTTCCGTTTCAAATAGGCGTAGAATCCGCTTCTCGATATCCCAAGCTCCTTACACAAAGCCTGGACGGAGTAACGATCTCTCAGTTCGTTTATGAGTTGATACTTGATTTGTACACCTCCTTCTTCGTAATTTCTAACCACTTTTTTAGGACAGCATTCTCCATCTCTAAACGCTTCATGTAACGATCCTTATCAACGTACTCCTTCCGTCGTCCACGGTGATCCATAAGGCCAAAATCGCCATACAACCGGAATTGCCTCATCCATACTTTCAGACGTTGCACATCCGCTATCCCTAATTCATCGGCCACCTGCTGCTTAGTCATTCCCTGTAACCGCATCTCAATCGCTTTCTTCTTTAACTCAAAACTAAATGATTGGAATTTTTCCCTTTTTAGCCATGAAAAAAGCACCCCCTAAAATAATCATCGGTTTTAACACCAGGGTGTTTTTCCAATGTCTACTTTAAGGGGTGCACTTCATCCAGAGGGGGGCTTTCCCTATGCGGATGTCTTGCGCAAAAACGAACGCAGCCGATCGTTTTTCGGGTCGGTCAGCAGTTCTTCCGGAGGACCTTCCTCCATAATCACTCCCTGATCCATAAAGATGACGCGATCGCTTACCTCCCGGGCAAAGCCCATCTCATGCGTCACGACGATCATCGTCATCCCTTCGCTCGCCAGATTTTTCATGACGGCCAGCACCTCGCCCACCAATTCCGGGTCGAGTGCAGAGGTAGGTTCGTCAAACAGCATCACTTTGGGATTCATGGCCAAAGCCCGGGCAATCGCAACACGCTGCATCTGACCGCCGGAGAGCCGTTCGGGATAGACATCCGCTTTATCCTCCAGCCCAACCTTTCGCAGCAAGGCCAAGCCTTTTGCTCGCGCTTCCTCCTGTGCCATTTTCTTTACCTTGATCGGAGCCAGCGTCACATTATCCAGGACCGTTTTATGCGGGAACAGATTAAAGCGTTGGAATACCATACCCACCTCTTCGCGCACCTTGTTGATATCTACCTTGGGATCGGTCAGATCATGCCCGTCGATCACGATGCGTCCGCCTGACATTTCCTCCAACTGGTTCAGACAGCGCAGAAACGTGCTTTTCCCTGACCCGGAAGGACCGATGACACAGACCACTTCTCTTTCCGCTACCTGAGTGGTAATCCCTTTGAGAACCTGCAGCTTCCCGTAGTTTTTTTTCAAGTCCGTCACTTGGATGATCACGATTCTACCCCCTGTGTATATTCTCTGCATGGATAGCCGTCTTTATTGTATCGCAATTATTAGAAAATTTCTATTACTTAAGTCATGCGATCCTTGAAGCGCTGTGGGGCATGGGGAGCGACCTGACGAACTTTATAGGATGTTGAAAAAGCGGATATGGTGAACTACTCTCCACTTAGGCTAACGCCTTGAAGTGGGAGCTTCTCAAATCCACGACGAAAGTAACCTTTCGTCTCCTCGAGCGTTACTTCGGGTAGTCCCTACCCTAGATGTCCGACGTTTCGGAGTTCTTTTGTTACCTTGGATATTTTACGCATGGAAGGATAAGCTTGGTTTTCGCATTTTGTTTCTCCATGCAACCCCATATATCCAGTTATCAAAGAACATCATAAGTAGATTTTACCAAAGTGTCGGACAACTGAACAGGCAAAAGCCTGTCCTTGTCCAAAGTCGATTGATCCCCCACTTACAACCAAACGCTGTAAGGTTTTAGAAGTGGGAGACTTCTCGACCTATAAGTTAAAATTCCGCTAACACGTAACGATAGGAGATGAAGAGGATAATGTAATATTTCTTGCCCTCGTTTAAAGAATAAACAGTGTTTGTTTTATTCTTTCATGGCAAGAAAGTTACCTTATTCTTTTCACTCAGAAAATATACCCTTTTCATCCCCTGCAATGGGTTTGATTTGCCGTATTTTTTGAGCTACAGGAAAGGTAACTTTCTTGTAGCTCTTTTTTATTTTGACAAAGGAGGTTACCGGCATGTCATTGATCAAGGTAACGAACCTGACGTTTGCCTATGACGGCAGTTACGACAACATCTTTGAGAATGTAAGCTTTCAACTTGATACCGACTGGAAATTGGGCTTTACGGGGAGAAACGGCCGGGGCAAGACCACGTTTCTCAATCTGCTGCTCGGCAAGTACGAATACAGCGGAACGATTTCGGCCAACGTCAGCTTCGAATATTTCCCCTTCCACGTTGAACACAAAGAGAACAATACCGTCGACGTCGTCGCGGACATCTATCCGGACTATGAGCACTGGCAGCTTCTGCGCGAGCTTTCACTGCTAAAGGTGTCGGAGGACGTGTTATACCGACCGTTCGAATCGTTGTCCAACGGAGAACAAACGAAGGTGCTGCTGGCGGCCCTGTTTTTGAAGGAAAACAGTTTTTTGCTCATTGATGAGCCGACCAACCATCTGGACCTGCATGCTCGGAAGCTGGTCAGCGATTATTTGAACGAAAAGAGCGGCTTTATTTTGGTGTCGCACGACCGGGCATTTCTCGACAACTGCGTGGACCACATTCTTTCGATCAACAAGACCAATATCGACATCCAAAAAGGAAATTTTTCCGACTGGTGGGAGAACAAACAACGACAGGACAACTTTGAGATGGCCGAGAACGAAAAGCTGAGGAAGGACATCAAGCGGCTGTCCGAAGCGTCCAAGCGAACGAGCAACTGGTCGCACGAAGTGGAAAAAACCAAAAACGGCACCCGCAACTCCGGCTCCAAGGTCGATAAAGGGTACATCGGTCACAAGGCCGCCAAAATGATGAAGAGGTCCAAGTCGATCGAGCAAAGACAACAATCCGCAATCGAGGAAAGGTCCCAGCTGCTAAAAAACGTCGAAAGCTCGGAAAGCCTGAAAATAACGCAGATGTCGTATCACAAACATCAATTAGTCGAGCTTGACCGCGTTTCGATTCACTATGGCGAGAAGATCGTTTGCCGCGACGTCAGCTTTGCGATCGAGCAAGGGGACCGTATTGCGCTCACCGGTCCGAACGGCTCAGGAAAATCCAGCTTGCTCAAACTGATTTGCGGCGAGGACATTCCTTATGCCGGCGTGCTTCGAAGCGGGAGCCAACTGAAAATTTCCTACGTTTCGCAAGACACCTCGCACTTGCGGGGCGATTTGTCGGAATTCGCCAGAAGCAGCGGGATTGACGAAAGTCTGTTCAAGTCGATTTTACGAAAACTCGATTTCTCGCGATTGCAATTTGAAAAGGACATCGCTTCTTTTAGCGGCGGTCAGAAGAAAAAGGTGCTGATCGCGAAAAGCCTCAGTGAGCGGGTTCATTTGCATGTTTGGGACGAACCGCTCAATTTTGTCGACGTCATTTCCCGGATGCAAATCGAAGAGCTGCTGCTGGAGCATTCTCCGACCATCCTGTTTGTGGAGCATGACAGTGAGTTTTGCAAGCATATCGCGACAAAGATTGTGGAACTGAAAGACTAACCGTGAACCCTTGGCTCCGCACTTTTCTGGCGGAGCCAAGGGTTCACTGCAAAAAAAACCGCCGGTACCTTTCGGACAACGGCGGGATGTGTGGAACAGTACTTTCTATTCATCTTGATTTTGCTGCACGGCTGGCGTCGGCACAGACGGTGTTTCCTCCTGAAAAAAAGGCAAAATGATCAGGCTGAAGACAAAAAACAGAATCCAGATCATTCCCCTTTTAAAAATACAGGGTGTCAGCATGGGACAAGCCCCTTTCTGGAAGATGACTTATCTATACCCTTCCCCTTTTATTCACCATCTTATGCCGAATACAAGCATTATGCTGCTGCTGTTTCCCGCGAGGTACTGGTCGTTCGAAAAAGCAGACAGGCTACCGAAAAACCGACCAGCAACAGACCCATCAGCCAGAAAATGCTCCTTGGGTCCCACACCTGCATCAAGAGGCCATTGACATTGGGGGCGAGTATACTGGCCACTCCAAAATTCATGCTGGCGACAATCCCGGCGGTAGGAACCATCGATGCTGGCAAAATATCGGTCGCAAAAGCCAGCCCCAACGAGTAAAAAGAGCCGACAGCAGCACCGGCGATGCCCAGCAGAAGCATCATCAGCCAGACATTTTCACCGCTCATCGGGAACAGCATGAACGCAATCGCCCCGACCAGCGCACAGCCAAACATGACCCGCTTTCGACCAATCCGGTCGCTCCAGGCACCGAGGGGGATCTGCAAAATGATGCTACCCACGACAAACGAGGGCAATATAACAGATACCCATTCGATGGAAAGGCCAGTTCGCAAGGCATAGACCGGGAAGCTTCCGTTCAAAGAGGTTTCCATATATCCGTACAAAAACGAGGGTATTAACGCCAGCCAGCTCAAACGAAAGACAGTGGCATAACGATTCTGCTGCTTCACAGCGGGAGCTTTTTGGATCGCTTCCGGAAATTCATTGCGAATCCGCGACAGCAAGAGAAAGGCGGCTACATACAAAACAGTTAATGAAGCGAAAGGCACCCAGAAGCCCAGCGGGAGCAGGTTGATCCCGAGCGGCCCCAAGCTGAATCCGATCCCGTATGCAAGTCCGTAGATGGATAAGTCTCGCCCGCGCCTCTTGGGAGCAGCAATTTTGGTTACCCACATTTGGCTGGAGTAGTGAAGGCTCGAGTCACCGATTCCCATCAGCATCCGCAGGGCAAACCAGACGGCCAAATTGGAGAAAAGCGGGATCAGGACCGTCGCTATCGTGACCAAGAGCAGACCCCAAAGAATCGTCGAGCGGTAGCCAATCCGGCGCAGTGGGATTTCCAGCCAGGGCGATATCAGCAATACACCGATATACAAGGCGGCAGCATTCAGTCCATTGGAGACCGATGAAACCCCTTGCTGTTCCAGCATGACGGCCAAAAGAGGAATCGTCATGCCCTGACTGGCACCGGCAATCACTACGACCAATATGAGCACCCAAAACGTAAAACGCGTAGAAGACATGATGTATGTGTACTCCTCTCCTGCTGAAAAACTTACTTTCTCTCTTGTATTGAACCATGAAATTTCAACGCACGCTATTGTGCACGGGTATATCGATTACTGTTCTACTGTAGCAGAAAGATGCCTCTGCTGGAGCTGGTACATTTTTTGATAGAGTCCTTTTTGCTCCATCAGCTCATCATGTGTGCCCCTCTCCACCACTTCTCCGCGCGAGAGGACGAGAATCAGGTCAGCATGCTGAATGGTCGAAAGGCGGTGGGCAATGATAAAGGTTGTGCGTCCCTCGGAAAGAACGTGGAGCGCCTCCTGGATAGACGATTCTGTTTCACTGTCGATACTGGCTGTCGCTTCGTCCAGGATCAGAATCGCCGGATCGGCTGCCAGCGCCCGCGAAAAAGAGAGCAGCTGCCGCTGTCCTGCCGACAACGTCATTCCCCGTTCCACGACAGGCTCATCATAGCCTTGGGGCAGCCCGCTAATAAAGTCGTCTGCCTTCACTGCACGGGCTGCCCGCTGTACTTCCTCAGCGGTAATCTCATCCTTGTACAGCCGGATATTAAAACCGATGCTCCCCGTAAAGAGAAACGGGTCCTGCAGCACCAGGCCGACATGCTTGCGAAGCATCCTGGTGTCCATCTCGCGCATATCCTGGCCATCGATCAGGATGCGCCCTCGAGTCACCGGGTAAAAACCGAGGAGCAGGTTCATCAGCGAGCTTTTGCCTGAACCCGTATGCCCCACCAACGCCACCGTCTGGCCAGGTTTTGCGGTAAAGGAGACGTCCTTCAACACGTATTGCTCGTTTTGATAAGCAAAAGAGACATGCTCAAAAACCACTTCTCCGCGCGGACGCTGCATGTCCTGCCCGTCCCTCTTCTCTTCGGCAGGCGTATCCAGAATATCAAAAACCCTTTGAGAGGAGATTGCTGCCTGTTGCAGCTGGGAGAGACGGTTCATGATCATGTTGATCGGCTCAAAAAAACGACCGATGTAATCGACGAAGGCAAACAGCGCTCCAAACGAAATGACGCTGTGAAAAGAAGCGGAACCAAAATACCAGATGATGACTGTCAAAGCGATCTTCCAGATCAGGTCCACTGCGGGTCTGAGCAGAAGCGACTCCAGGTTGTTTTCTTTGATGCGCGTCTGGAAATACTCCTCGTTTACCTTCTCAAATTCTGCCCGGACGCCAGCCTCCCTGCGAAGCGCCTGAACGATGGTCATATTCTGGATCATTTCATTGATCGTCGCATTCAGATCGCTCAGCCGGCTGCGGATAATCGTATAGTAGCGAGAACTGTAATAGCGATAGGTAATGACCAAACCTATGAGCAGCGGTACACTCAGAAAGCAGAACAGCGCCAGCTGCGGCTGCAGGATAAACAGAGCGATCAAAATCCCGATGAGGTACACGCCGTTCTGCACAAAGGTGGCCAGAACGCTGACGTACAGCTCCCGGATTGCTTCGGTATCATTGCTGACCCGGGAGACGATTTGCCCGACCGGCGTCTTGTCAAAATAGGAGACCGGCAATTTCTGCAGATGGGTAAACAAAATCATCCGCATGCGCTGAATGATGCGCTGCGCGGTTGTTTGCAGTGTTAAGATCTGGATGTAATTGCAAAGAGCACTGAGCAAAATCAGGGCAGCGTAGCCTCCCGCCAGCAGCAGTATCGGAGGAATTTCACTGCTGTACAGAGATTTTACCTCATCTGCTGTCAACCGAATTCCCTGGACCCGGTCAATAACCTGCCCAGAGCGAACCAGCGTCGCCTCCACCCGATCTCTGCCCTCGCTCGCCGACAACGGCTCGATTCGGGGTTCTCCCTCCTCTGTCAGCTCTCGATCCAGCATGTAGTAGCTCGTTCCCTCGGTCACGATCTGGGCCCTGCTGCCCTTTTTCTCCTGGTCAGCAGGCAAAGAGCCCAGCCAGTCCTCCCTGATGTAATAGCGGTCCGCCAGCTGCACGCCGAGCTCGCTTCCTTCGGCAGTAAGCGGTTGTTGTTCAAAGCGATACCAGGTTTTATGAATCGCCAGAATATGATTGTCAATCATGACTTTGGCCAAAAAGGGGCCGGCCAGCTCCGCAGCCGTTCCGAGCAGGAGCAGAAGCAGAGCCCCGACGATCTGTTTGCGAAAAGGCAGCGCATACTCTGCCAGTCGCTTCCATACATTTTGCCCGTTCATTTCACCTTTCACCTTTCCCCTCTCTGCCCTCTAGCCTGCTGCGTCTTGTTCCATCTGCTGGCGGCGGTACTGCTGCGCATACCAGCCGTTTTCCGCCATTAACTGGTCGTGCGTTCCTCGCTCCACCACTTGACCTTCGTCCAGCACCAGAATCAACTGCGCATGCTGGACAGCAGAAAGCCGGTGGGCAGTAATGATCGTTGTTTTTCCATGCCGTTCCTCTCGCAGGTGGCGCAGGATGCTTTCCTCCGTCCGGGCATCCACTGCGGACAGGCAATCGTCCAAAATCAGGATGTCTGGTTCCATGAGAAGCGCCCGGGCAATCGAGATTCGCTGTTTTTGTCCCCCGGAGAGGGTGACGCCTTTTTCTCCCACCATCGTATCAAGACCGGCAGGGAACTGAGTCAGATCTTCTCTCATCTCGGCCAAAGAAAGCGCATGCCATACCTCTTCATTCGTTGCGTCCGGCTTACCGAATGCGACATTGGACGCAATCGTCCGGGAAAACAGCAGATGTTCTTGCGGAACGTAGGCCATTTTTCCACGCAGGGCAGACAGCGATATTTGTTCCAGGGGGTAGCCGCCTACAAGCATGGAGTCTGGAGGAATCGGAAACTGATGCAAGAGAGCGCGGCACAGTGTTGACTTCCCGCTTCCTGTCCGTCCCACGATTCCCAGCGTCTCTCCTTCCCGAAGCAAGAAGCTGATATCGGAGAGGGCGGCCTTCTCTGAACCGGGATAGTGGAAGGTGAAAGACCGTGCCTCTATCGTACTGCTCGACACTGCGTCGATCACTTGTTTCTCCTCTTTCACTTCCGGCTGCTCGGCAAAGAATTCGGACAACCGTTTGAGAGAGGCACTACCGCGCTGGAGAATGTTCATCAGCCAGCCGAAAGCAAACATCGGCCAAATCAACAGTCCGAGATACAGGTTAAAGGCAACCAGATCGCCGAGAGAAATCGCACTGGAGAAGACCAGATAGGTGCCGTATCCCAGCCCGATGAGAAAGCTGAAGCCGATAATAATCCCGATCGTCGGTTCAAACAGAGCGTCGATCCGGGAAACGCTGATATTTCGCTCCATGGTTTTTTCACTGACCCGTCGGAAGGATTCTACATCCTGCTCCTCCTGCACGAAGGCTCGCAGCACACGGACGCCGGATACCGACTGCTGAACATGATCGTTCATTTCGCCGAATGCCTCTTGTGCCAGGTAAAAGCGATCGTGGAGGAGCTTGCCGTAATACGCCGTTGACCACGCCAAAAACGGCATCGGCAAAAGCGCTGCCAGCGTCAGCTTCCAGTCGATGGCGACCATCATCACGGTAAGTGTCAGCACTGTCGCAAACAGGGAATCGACAAGCGTAAGCACGCCCATTCCGGCTGTCTGTTCAATAGCAGGGATATCATTGGTAGCCAGCGCCATGAGATCACCGGAGCGGCGCCGTGAGTAAAACGAAGGGGAGAGGATGGTCAAATGGCCAAACAGACGCTCGCGGAGTGACCGCTCCAGCATCAAGGAGCCGCCAAACAGCAGGTAGCGCCAGAAATAGCGGAGGGCATACAGCGCAAGCCCGATCAGGAGCAAGATAACAACGGTTGTAGTCAAAGCGGACATCGTGAGGGAGCCGTTGCGGATTTGATCGACCGTTTGTCCGATCAGGCGCGGCGGCCAGAGTACAAGCAAATCGATAAGAAAGAGAATAGCAATCCCGACCGCATACCTTTTCCAATATTTTCTGAAAAACCAGGACAATTGTCGCCATATTTTCACGTCGTCTGTCCCTCTCTTCCTTCATAATCGTCCTTTGGAGAAAACATGGCTCCGCCATTCCGATTGGCGGAGCCTGAGACTTCTTGCTTTAGTTTACCCAAATTTTCTTTTCAATCCAAGTTTTTCTTATTGGAGATTTAGCGCCATTCGTTGGACAGCATGCTGTAGACAGCATGGTCCACAAAATGATCGTAGAGAAACTCATTGCTTCTCATGATTCCCTCCAGAGTAAAGCCAAGCCGCTCGGGAATCGCCCTGCTTTTAGCGTTCTCCGTCGCTGCCTGGATGGTTACTCTATGCAGATTCCAGACACCGAAGACGAGGTGATCGAGATAGGCCGATACAGCCTCCGTCATCAATCCGTGACCGGAATACTGCGCGCCCAGCCAATATCCAAGAGAGGTTTTCCGGTTATTCCAGTCAATGTTATGTGCCCCCACAGTCCCAGCCAAGCGTCCGTTGTACCAGATGCCAAAGTGGGTTCCCTGGTTGCGCATATCCTGATCCAATGTGGCGGAAATAAAGCGCCCCGTATCCGCTACCGTTTTGATATGATCCAGCCACGGCAGCCACTGACGCAAATGTGCCCGGTTCGTATCCGTCAGCCAAAACATCTCCTCTGCATCTGTCAGCTCCAGACGTCTCAGAACGGCATACTCTGTCATCGGTATGACCCTCATACTTCGCTTCCCCCTCTTTCTTCATCCTCGCTGCCCTTGCCTTCACCAACTGTCAGCTATCAGCCAGGTAAGGCCTTCGCTGCCTTGTCATAAAATCCTCTTGACATGAAAAATGTTCACCAAAAGCTCCCTATGCTGAAAGTGAAATAGCGCCCCGGTGCAGGGCGCTTCTCTCTCGAACAGATCCTATGGTTTGGCTTTGCCGATTTCCTCTGGTTTGAAAATACCGGTCTCCGTTACAATCGCGGTAATATAGGCCGCTGGCGTCACGTCAAAGGCAGGATTGTACACCTGGATACCATCCGGCGCTACCTGTTTGCCGAGGCCATGTGTAATCTCTTCGGCCGGACGCTCTTCGATCGGAATCTCCGCTCCCGTCGCGGTCTCCAGATCAATCGAAGAAAGCGGAGCGGCTACGTAAAACGGAATCCCGTGAGCCTTGGCTAAAACGGCTACTCCGTAGGTGCCGATTTTATTGGCGACATCTCCGTTTGCCGCTACGCGGTCCGTTCCAACGATGACCGCCTGTACCTTGCCCTGGGCCATGACCATGGCAGCCATGTTGTCGCAAATCAGCGTAACATCAATGCCCGCCTGCTGCAGCTCATAAGCCGTCAGTCTTGCTCCCTGCAGCACCGGTCTTGTTTCATCGGCGTAAACTTTAAGATTCCAGCCGCGTTCTTTGGCCAGATAAAAAGGGGCGGTTGCCGTTCCGTAGGCTGCCGTTGCCAGCGCCCCCGGATTGCAATGCGTCAGGATGCCCATGCCGTCATTGAGCAGAGTGAGCAAATTCTCCCCGATCGTCCGGCAAACCTCTGCATCCTCGCGCTGGATGGCCAGTGCTTCGTCCAGAACTGCCGCTTTCAGGACATCTACCGGCTTTTCGCCTTCTTGGTCAATCCGGGCTTTTACGCGGTCCAGCGCCCAGAACAGATTCACTGCAGTGGGGCGCGCAGTCGCCAGGTAATCTGCTCGCTGGTGCAGCAGCTCCCGAAAGGCTCCTGCATCTGCCGCTTCAAGCTGACGTATACCCAGGTAAAGGCCATATGCTGCCGCCATGCCGATGGCCGGAGCTCCGCGCACTTGCAAATGACGGATCGCCGCCCATACTTCCTCTGCCGTTTCGATGGTAAGCACTATCGTTTCAACAGGTAAACGCGTCTGGTCGAGCAGAAGGAGTGCGTCTCCCTCCCACTTTACCGGTGCAAATACTTCACTTGATGTAGTCATGCCGTTGCTGCCTCCTGATCAAATCGTGTGGTAACATTCCGGACGATATCGGTGATATCGGTCGACTCTTCAATACTGCTGCGCTTCAGAATCAGTTCCTGTCCGATGCGCAGCGCCAGACGCTCGGCTTCCGCACGGGTCTGATCATCCTGAATGCTGTTTAGGTCTGCCACTCCCGCAAGTCCGATCACACGGCGAAGAATTTTACAGCCAGCGAACCCGGCGGTGTCCTGAATCAGCCGGTTTACATAGCTTTGCCAAAGCCCCTCTACGTGGGCGCTGCGCTCCTTCGCCTGCTTATGCCACAGCTGGACAAACTGGGAGACAAATTCATTCCAGACATCCTCCACCGTCGTCAACAGGTATTCGCGGTACTCCTCCCGTTTTCCTCTGTCAGACTGAAGTCCATGCTGACCCGCATAGTTCAGAATCAGGTTGGCGACGACAGCGCCGATATCAAAGCCGATCGGACCATAGTAGGCAAATTCCGGATCGATCACCTTGGTAGATTGCTCGGTGACAAAAATGCTGCCCGTATGAAGATCGCCATGCAGCAGCGCTTCGGCCCGGGTCAGGAAGTCCAGCTTCAGCTTGGCGATTTCCAGCTTAAGCGGCTTATTCTTCCAGATCTCCTCCACTTCTTTTTTGATCAGCGGATTGAAATTGTTGGTCGATGCATTTTCGTACGGATCGGTAAATACCAAGTCTTCCGTAATTTTGCACAATTCCGGATTCACAAATGTTTTGACAAGCGCTTTTTTCTCGTAGGGATGTGCGCCCAAGTCTGAGGTGAAGAAGAGCGTATGTGCGAGAAAGCGGCCGATTTGCTTGGCAAAATAAGGGTAGCGGTTTCCTTCGATCAAGCCTTTGCGCATCAGGATGTGATCGCTCAAATCCTCCATGACCGTCAAGGCCAGCTCCTGATCAAAGTGATATACCTGCGGGACCAGGTCAGGTACGAATTTATACTGGGTGCGCAGGGCCTCGCTTTCGATGCGGGCACGATCCAGCGTCAACGGCCACGATTCACCAACGACGCGCGCATAGGGCAGAGCCTGCTTGACAATCACGCTTTTGCCTGTGGCTTCCTCCTTGATATGGAATACCAGATTGAGGTTGCCGTCGCCGATCTCATGGGAAGTCAGGGTGGCTCCCTTTTCAAACAGCCCGGGCAATTCTTTCACATACTCTACTGCTTCTTGTTCAGTCAACGCACGATACGCCATGACTTATTCTCCTCTCCCATTATCATTTTATATATGTCCAGCGATGCCTCTTTCAACGAATCCAGACAAAACGGTCATGAGGGCGTTTTTTACATAAAAAAGACCTCTTATCCCGAAGAAAAGAGGTCGTATCGTACGCGCTATGCGTGTCGTCTCCCCCTTATCTTCCAGAATACTTTTGCTTCTGCAGGAATTAGCACCGTGCACATCGCTTTGTTTCGCTGTCAAACATGCTGACAAGCAAGCGCTGTGTCGGTTGCCGGGTATCATCGGGCCAGTCCCTCCACCTTCTCTGGATAAGGTATCCAACGTATGCAGTTTTGATTTAGTTTGAATCATACACGCGCCAATGCACGCTGTCAACACTCTTTTTTGGAAGCCGCACCGCTTTCGCCTTCGTCATCGACTTGGCTCTGCGTGTACGCGTGGCAGTTCGTTTCACCAGCTGTTTTGCTCTCCAGAGGCACTGGGGTGATTCAAATTCCACCAGTCTATTTTCCCCAGAAATGCCGCTGTAATTGAAGGCTCTTGTTTGAGCCTGAGCAGTTCTTTGGTTGCTCCCGTCACTACGACACCATAGATTTTTACGCCGTTTTCCTCGAGGTACTGATAGCGCTCCTGTATCTGCGCCCCCTCTCTTTGGAAAATCAGGCTCTCGGCAATCGACTGACTCAAGCGCTTCTGCTCCGCGAGGTATTTCATCTCCGCCACGTAGGCAGCCGTGCGGCGCTCCTCCTCCCCTCTGACGATAATCGGAACTTCCCCGAAGTCAAGACCATTTTCCGGATATCCCCAAATCTCACCCGCAGACAGTAAAACAACGCCTTCTTTTGCCATTTCATGTTTGCGTTCCTGTCCGGTATCTACTGCCAGCCAGGTCAGATCCAGGTCATAAGGCGCCAGGAATTGATAAAGCTCTCTTAGGCTCATCAAATGGTCAAAAGAGATCGCCAGCTGTGATACGGTACCCTCCGGCAATTTTTCGAGGGTAGACCACGCCGGATCACGCCGATATGAGTGATCCTGCGAAGGAGTGTTTTCCAGCGGGAAGAGAAAGAATAAGTGTTTCTCGCGGAAGCCGTTATTCCAGACAGGCCGGGCTGAAACCTTGTAGAGCACATTGGTCGTTTCAAAGCTCCCCACCCGCTGCCTATCTCCTCCGATCCGCTCCCGCATTTCCATTTGAATTTTGCCGTACAAAAGACCGACCTGCGCACCACTGCTCCCCACTTCAATTCCCGGCTGGGTAAAGTTGACCAAATCTTTGGAGACACGATAGGTCTCATCGTAGAGGGAGCGGCCAATCCAGAAATTCACGAGCCATGCCGCAATCCCGATCAACAGAGAAATTCCCACCGTATAGGCTGCATTTGAGAGCCTGCTTTTCCACTTCCCCCGGCGGATGATCGCGCGCTGCTTGTCTTCAGGCAAGCTCTCCAACAAGGATTTGTCACTTCCTTTTTCCAAGGGTTCTTCCTCTCCGAGCAGTAGCTCTTCCAATCTCTCGGCATACTCCGGATCATCGGCTAGGCGCTGCCGCAGCTCTGCTTCTTCCTGCGCGCTCAGCTCGCCGCGCAGATACGCCAAGAGCATCTCTTCCCGCTCCCTATTCATCCTGTCCGCATCTGTCATCCTGATTATCCCTCCACCATTTTCGCATCTTCACACGTCCCCGATAGAGGGACCGCTTCACATCCGCTACATCGATCCCGAGGACATCCGAAATTTCCGCATAGCTTAGCTTCCCGGCATAGAGAAGCAGCGACTGCCGCTGTTTTTCCGGCAGCGCATCCAGCGCATCCTGCACAGAGGCAAATGTCTCTTGAAGAACGACCGCAGCCTCCGGACTCGCTGCCCTCTGATCTGCCTGATCGGGAAATGCATCGGTCAAGTATTCCGGCTTTCGCTTTTGCTTGCGATGCCAATCGATAAATGCGTGGTACGCAACCTTGAACAGCCAGGGGCGAACCTTTTCTCCCCGATAGGTATCCAGGTGCTGAAAGGCGCGGAAAAAGGTTTCCTGCGTCAAATCCTCCGCGAGACCGGCATCACCGGTCAGTTTGCGGAGATAGCGGTAAATATCGTTGACATGCAGGCGGTACACCTCCTCCACCCCTGCCTTTCTCATTCCTTCACACCCTTTCTCCTGATACCACGCTCGATTCTGCAAAAAGTTTCAGGTGTCCTTCCCATTTTTTCTTCTGAATTCTTCTGCCGGCTAAGGTAACTGTCTTGCCTCGCGATTCTGGCTACTGAGAAAGAGTCTATCCTGCTCGCCTCCTCATCTCTGCCCGACCAATTGCAGGGTTGACTGAAGATTACGAACGTCTTATGATTAGGGATATCGCTAGACTAATCACATAAAAACACATATCACTCTTATCGTGAGCTGGCTGAGGGACTGGCCCTATGATGCCCGGCAACCGGCGCTTTCCATTTTGGCAGGCGAAACGGTGCTAATTCCAACGGTGAGAGTCGTACTCCGCGATAAACGTCGGGTTGTTTCGACTCTGAACCGAGAGATGAGAGGAGACGAAAACGTTACCGAACGAACGCCTCCCCTCGCGAAGGGGAGGCTTTTTACGTGTTCTCCACATGGTAGTCAGTAATGCAGTGAAGAAAAGGAGGGTTTCTCAATGAGTGAGCCGCGCATCCTCGTTACCTATCTGACGCAGGCCAAAGACCTGCAAAAAAAGGCGGAAGCCATCGCTGTCGGCATGACCGTCGGCAGTTGGACTGATCTGCCCGCAGCCAAACAGGAAGAACTGAAGCCCTATCTGGGAGAAGCAGTCAGCTCCCAGGTGCTGGAGACTGCAGAAAATGGCGAGAGCCGCGGTCTGATTACCGTCAGCTACCCGCTCCGTAACTTTACGGCAGATATTCCTTCCTTGTTGACCGGCATCTTCGGCAAATTATCCATGGACGGCAAAATCAAGCTGGTCGATATCGATTTCCCGGACTCGCTTCTCTCTTCTTTTCCCGGACCAAAATACGGCATCAGCGGTCTGCGTGAGCGACTTGGCATTCACGATCGCCCCCTGCTGATGAGCATTTTCAAGTCCTGCCTGGGATTGCCGTTTGACGATTTGAAAACACAGTTTCGCGCCCAGGCACTCGGCGGGGTCGATCTGGTCAAGGATGACGAGATTTTTTTTGCAGACGACCGCGCACCTTTTCTGGAGCGCATTCGTGCCTTTAAACAAATTGCCCGGGAAACGGAGGCGGAAACAGGCAAAGCTGTTCTGTACGCAGCCAATCTCACCGGTCCAATTCACGACCTGAATGAACGTGCCAAGCGCGCTGTTGACGCAGGAGCGGACTGCCTGCTGTTCAACGTGCTCGCTTTTGGCTACGACGCGCTTCACCGTCTTGCCGCAGATCCGGACATCCAGGTGCCAATCATGGCGCATCCCGCGTTGGCAGGCGCATTTTACCCCTCGCCCGATTACGGAATCGCGACGCCGCTATTGCTGGGCAAGCTTATGAGAGTCGCCGGGGCGGACCTGGTGCTCTTCCCGTCCCCCTATGGCAATGTGGCGCTGAACAAAGACGAAGCACTTCAACTGTCCCAGCATTTGATCCAGCCATTTGGATCACTGCGCCAATCCTTCCCCGTACCATCGGCTGGTATACACCCAGGGCTTGTTCCCCAGTTGTACGAAGACTTCGGATTGAACCAGGTCGTCAACGCCGGTGGCGGGATTCACGGACATCCTGGAGGTGCCACCGCCGGTGCGCGTGCATTTGTCGCCGCCATTGATGCGGTCGTCGCCGGCCAAACATTGGAGGAAGCCGCAGCCGCTTCCACCGAGCTGGCACAAGCTCTTGCAAAATGGGGGGCGAAGTAATGAGTAAACAACTCGTGTTGTTCTGCGATTTTGATGGGACGATTACGGAAAAAGACAATATCGTGGCGATCATGCGCCGTTATGCACCACCTGAGAGAGAAGAGCTGATCGAACAGATTCTCACCCAAAAAGTCTCGATCCAGGAGGGAGTCGGAGCGTTGTTTCAACTGCTCCCCTCCGAGTTGAAACAAGAGATCATCGACTTTATCGTCGCGGAAGCAACGATTCGTCCCGGCTTTGCCGAGTTCGTCCATTTTTGTCGGGAGCAGGGCATCGAGCTGTTAATCACCAGCGGCGGCATCGACTTTTTCGTCGAGCCGATCCTCGCGCCGTATGAGCTTGATGTACCGATTTATTGCAACGGCAGTGATTTCAGCGGACCGCGGATCACCATTACCTGGCCGCATAGCTGTGACGAGCAATGCCAGAATCGCTGCGGCATGTGCAAGACAACGATTATCCGCCGCTACGATCCTGAGCACTACTACCGCATTGTGATCGGTGACTCCATTACCGACCTGGCCGGTGCCAAAATTGCTGACTTTGTCATCGCGCGTTCGCTGCTGGAACAAAAAAGCGAGGAGCTGGGACTTCCCTACCGGCCGTTCTCCACGTTTCATGATGTCATCGCTATTTTGCAGGAGTTGAAACACCAACAGGAGGTTCTATCAACATGAGCACAACATTGGAACAACGCTTGGATGCTTTCCGCCGCCTGGACGAAGCCAAGCTGACATTTGCCCGCCGGGACTGGTTTCCCGGAACCAGCGGCAATCTCTCGATCAAATTGAGCGATGACCCGCTTCACTTCGCCGTAACAGCGAGCGGCAAAGATAAAACCAAGCTGTCCCCGGAGGACTACCTGGTCGTAGACGGAGATTCCAAACCGGTGGAGCCTACCTCGCTCAAGCCTTCAGCCGAAACGATGATTCACGCCGTCGTCTACCGTATCATTCCCAAGGCACAGGCCTGCTTCCATGTTCATACCGTATGGAACAACCTGATTTCCGAGCTATACTTCAGTCAGCGCGCCTTCTCCATTCAGGGTCAGGAGTTGATCAAGGGACTGGGCATCTGGGAAGAAAATGCTCGCATCACTGTTCCGATTGTCGAGAATTTTGCCGATATTCCTACGCTCGCCTCAGCCATTGACAAGGTGATTACGCCGGAAATCCCCGGTGTGCTGATTCGCAATCACGGCATCTACGCTTGGGGCGACAGCGATTTTGCAGCCAAACGTCATCTCGAAGCCTTTGAATTTCTGTTTGAATATCACGCGCGCTGGCTGCAGCTTCGCCAAGCCGCTGTGGTTACACCATAAACAACCATCATAAGGGAGGTATTCGCATGGCAAAAGTACGTTTTCACGACAACAACGAGTATCTGACGGGAGAAGATGTGATCTCCTTTTTGGAAACACAGGGGATCATTTACGAACGCTGGGGTGTAGATCGTCTGGATGAGCAGCTCCGCAACAACTACAGCCCGACCGATGAAGAAAAGCAACAAATTCTGGATGCTTTCAAACCGGAAATTGACGCCATCAGCCAACGCCGCGGTTATCTGACAGCCGACATCATCGTGCTGTCCGACAAGACGCCAAACCTGGACGAATTGCTGGTAAAATTCAAAGGGGAGCATCATCACACAGACGACGAGTGCCGCTTCTGCGTGGACGGTCACGGTATTTTTGCTATCAAGGGCAAAGACGGCCGTTACTTTGACGCCGAGCTGGAGCCGGGCGATCTGATCTCCGTTCCTCCGAACTACCGCCACTACTTCACCCTGATGGATGACCGCAAGATCAAAGCGATCCGCCTGTTTGTAACCCCTGCAGGCTGGGAAGCGATCTATTAAGAAAATGAGCACATGCCCTCTCTTCTCCGCAAACCTTTTTGCCGGAAGAGGGGGCATGTTTGCTTAATCGATGATTCCGTTCCCTTTGATGAAAATGATTGGGGTAACCTTCACCTTCGCCTGCGAAAAGGCTTTGGGCCAATCGTCCTCTACCTTTTTCCATTCTTTGTACTGATAGGCTCTCGCGTATTGTCCAAAGCCAACCGGATCAAGTTGAAGCTTCTGCCATTGATGAATCAGCTTTGTATATCTTTTGGCCAGTTCCTCCTTCACCAGCTTCTCTAGTTCCTTGCGCTGTTTGGTTACATCAAACGCAAACAGCCGCTCAGAGATAGAGATATTCATTTTGATCTTCACATCGAATTCAAATTGGCCATTCTGATAGCCGGTTTTAATCTTTCTGGAGATATCCTTGGCAAAAAAGGTGAGCTTTGGTTTGATGAGCCGGTTCGGATTGAGATGATCAGGAACCTGTATGGTGATAATAGTTTCTCCTTTTTTTCCATGCGTCAGGGTCTGCAGCAGAACCGTATCTTTGGGAAGCAGCCTGGTGGCGTACTTTCCGTGCTTATCCAGAAGAGAGGTGCCCATCACTTCAACGCCAGCATGCAATTTCTTGAATTCGGACACAGACGGGGTTATCCCTTTGTCCGCCATCATGCTGCGTAATTCGCTGGCTGTCGTCCTGACGGTATAATTGCGGCGATTGGCTGTATCCAGCAGTTTGGTCAGATGGATGGGAATGATGGGCTTGTCAGGCGGATTAAAGTGAAAAACGTCATGTAAAGGCCCATCTACCACTACGATGCGCGAATTAACCGTCACTCTGGCGTCCCGATAGATGGTGTCGAGAAGAATGAACCAGTCGGGATGTTCTACCAGCCTCTTGCCAAGGGCCAAAACTTGGGTTTTCCCCTCAACCGTCAAAGCTGATACCAGGGTATCCATCCTTGCCCTCGCTTGTTTTACGCTGTCTGCTCGAACCCCAAACTCCTCCACTTTCCTTTTGGCGATTTTGTTAAAGACCGGGCTAACGATGTAGAAAAGCAGTTCATTTTTTTCGTTTAGATCAATCCCGGTCATCAGAGTCAAGGTAATATCCTCGAGATTGATCCGATCCGAACAGCCCGGCAAAATTGCCAGCCAAACAGTCAGTGCGAAGATAGACAAACGGCGCGTCATGGTATCCTCCTTTGACTGACGTAGTCAAACAACCGGGTATAGGCCCACAGGAAGACGGGAACCGCATATCCAAACACCATTCCAGCCCAGTTCCAACCGAAACGAAGCTTTTGTACATCCGTAAACGAGGGCGTGTACAGATACGTTCCAGCGGTTAAAAGCAGCATCAAAGCGATCAGATACCCGCGCTCATATGATTGTCTCCACAGTTTTCCAAGTGAGAAGACGGAAAAGTACATGTACGGCATCCAGGACGTCGAGATGATAAACAGATAGAAGGCGAGAAATACAAGATCCAGACGCTCCAAAAAGCGGTATTCAATGACTTTCCACATGCTGAGGACAGGGAAGTCCAAATGGGTGATCTCGTCCGGGCTAAACGTGACGTAGGCTGCGAGCGTGCCAAACAAGAAAACGCCCATGGACAAAGTATTGGCAATCACGATACCAACGGAAGCAAATTGTTTTTTCCGCAGATAGGGATAAAGAAAAAAAGCGATCTCAAATCCGAGGAAAGCAATAATGGTAGTCGGTACAGCCTTCAGAACCGGTTGAAGTCCCGCTTTCCACACGGGCAGCAGATAGAGAAAGTGCATTTCCTTGATCGATAGAATCAAAACGATCGGAACCCATAAGCTGAGGTAAAAAATCAATTCCGCATAACGGGCCAATGTCTTTACCCCTTTGCCGACGATAAACAGAACCGGAACCAAAATCAGGAACATGATCAAATAGTATGGAGTTTGCGACAGCAGCCACAGCTTCAAAAGGGAAACGATACTCAGCAAAATCGTTGTCGTCGCGAAGAAAAAATAGAGTAAGGTGACCACGGTGATGAGTTTCCCGCCCCATTTGCCGAATAAATGGGGCAGGAGATCCAGGATCGTCGAATTGGGATACCTTTTCATCGTTTGGATGGTGATCAGACTAACCAAAACCGCGAGCAGCCACCCCAGAATGATCGATATCCAACCATCCGTTCCGGCGATTTCGGCCAATTCACGGGGAAGTGTCAAAACAGAGAATCCGACCTGTGCTCCATGGATGAAAAAGATGTATTGCAGCACACTTATTTGCCTGGGAGCGTATGGATTCATGATTCCGCTTCCCCCGACGGCTTATGATCCTGTTTTCTTAACTGGACGGCTCTGGTGCTGACTGGCCTTTTGTCCATCCCCCGCAGCGGCAGGCGGACAAAGAGATCCTTCCAATCAGAGAATCGAACAGGTGCCAAAGGAGTCCCATAGGGAACACCCAAAGATTCCAGGGTAAGAAAATGTCCAACCAAGCACATCAAGCCGATCACAATCCCCACGATTCCAAACATGGCGGCAAGCACCATCATCAGAAAGCGAACCAGACGAATGGCTGAGGCCATATTGTAATTCGGGATGATAAACGAAGCGATCGCCGTAAAGGCAACAACGATGACCATGATGTTGCTGACGATCCCTGCTTGCACCGCAGCTTGACCAATGACGATACCACCGACGATGCCCACTGTCTGGCCAATCGGAGCTGGCAGCCGGACCCCCGCCTCGCGCAGCATTTCGAGCGTAATTTCCATCAGCATCGCTTCCAAGAGCGGAGGAAAGGGTACGCGTTCTCTCGATTCACCAATAGAGATCAGTAAGTCGAGAGGCACGATCTCATAGTTAAAGGAGATGAGCGCAATATACAGCGCCGGCAGAAACGTCGCGATCAAAAAGGCGGAAAATCGCAAGACCCGGAAGAAGGTTGCAATCGGCCAGCGAATGTTGTAATCATCCACATTTTGGAAGAAGGTGGAAAAGCTTGCAGGCCCAACTAGCACTTTGGGTGAACGGTCCACGACCACCGCGATTCTGCCCTGCAAAATATGAGACGCGGTCGTATCCGGACGTTCCGTGGTGATGAGCAACGGAAACGGGGAATACCGGCTGTCCTCGATCATCTCCTGCAATTCACCCGTGTTTAAGATCGCATCGACGTCGACCTGTTGGATGCGCTTGATCAATTCATTCAGAACGTCAGAATAGACGACATCCTCCAGATAGATGACGGATACCTTACAGATCCCCCTCTCCCCAATGTGCATCTCTCTGATTTTCAACGTGCGATTGGGGATATAGCGGCGGATCATGGCAATGTTTTGCTCACTGGTTTCTACAAAGCCTTGATGGGCTCCCAGAAGCGAAGCCTCGGTTTGCGGGTCTTCGATGGCCCGCTGCGGCCAGCCTGTGGCTTTGATTTCATAAGCTTCCTGTTTGCCTTCCATGAAAACCAGACTGTTGCCCAGCAAAACGGCCCGTTCCACACGTCCCCAATCTGTGATCACTTCGATGCTGCCGACCGTGATGACTTGATCAAGCCTGCTCTCTTTTGTTTTTGTGTGCCCCCTCCTCAGTAGCGGTGCAATGATATTGTTATCGATGGCGTTTTTGTCTACCAAGCCGCTCAAATAGACCAATACAGCCCGCTCATTTGTTTTGGCGTTGTCCAGGTAGCGAATGATCAGATCAGGGGCAAGGGAAAAAAGCCGCTGAATCTCCTGGATGTTCTCCAACAGATTGCTGCTGATGCCGCGCCCTGCTGATCCAGACAGGGGTGCTGCCAGCGGAGAACGGGGAGTGGTTTTTTTTTGTTTGAGCCATTCGAGAAGGTTTCTCATCGATTTCCTGCCTTGGATTTTCGTGGTATTTTCCCGTTAGATTGAGAGCGTTGCCCGCAAATTATACATGACTGCCCGATAGATTTGTGGCCCGCATACTCTCATGAGGGCTGGACATACTGAAAAGGAAATCAGGAAAAGTCTGGCGGGAAACCCAATGCAAAATGGCATTTCTTTTATACAAGTGGTATTTATCCTCATGCTGTCCAATGGCCTGGTCAATCACGTCATCATTATCCCGCATATGCTGGAAGCAGCAAGGCGCGATGCATGGATTTCGATCATCTGCGCCGCCCCGCTGTACTTCCTCTTGATCGGGATCATCGCTTACATTTTTCGCAAAACGGGGAAAGAGCCCTTGCTTTCGTGGATCAAAAGGCGCTACGGAGCAGGCATCACGAACTTTTTGATTGTCTTGCTGTCTGTCTATCTATTCGCCATTGCCGTCATCACGATGAAAGACACCATCACCTGGGTAAATCTCACCTTTGCTCCGCGTATTCCGATGATCGTTTTGGCCGTTGTCTTTGGTTGTGTATGCCTCGTCAATTGCCTTTTTGGCATACGCTCGATCTCCATCCTTTCTGTTTTTCTACTGCCTGTCGTTGTCATTCTCGGTTTCTTTGTCATGACGACCAATTTTCAGTACAAGGATTACACCTACCTCAAGCCCTTTATGGAATTTGGCTGGGCTCCTGTGCTTCGAGGGATGATCTATGCCGGTTCAGGTTTTTCCGAGATGATTCTCATCTTGCTGATGAAACAGTACATCGGCCCAAAGGTGAACTTCTGGAAGCTGGCGCTGCTTGGCCTGATTCAAATATGGCTGACGATGGGACCTCTGATCGGAGCCATTGCCGAATTTGGTCCCCAGGAAGCAGCCAAATTGCGCTTTCCCGCCTACGAAGAGTGGCGTCTGGTCAAAATTGGCTTGTACATTGAACACGTCGATTTCTTCAGTATCTACCAATGGTTTAGCGGTGCGACGATTCGCGTTTCCCTCGCCCTCTATCTTTTGGCCGAGCTGTTTAAATTGCCGGATGGACGAAAACGTGTTTATATCCTCGCGGGTTTCTTTCTGCTCACACTCGGACTCTCCGTATGGCCAAAAAATGACATCTGGTTCTATGAATTTCTTACCCGTGTTCTATTGCCCAGTCTCTTGGTTCTTTCCCTGTTTTTGGCTGTGATGCTTGGATTGCTGGCTCTATTCTCTCGCAGGAAGGGGCAGACAGATGGACAACAATCGTCAACGCGAAACTCCCTATGATCCCATTTCCAATCATGGAGAGCTGCCTCCACTGAATCGACTACGCGCCGCGGACATTCGTCAACTTTTCTCCGGATGCCACGATGTTTCAGTGGAAGAGTATGGCTTTCTCCCACATACGCCAAGCCTTCAAGTATATCTGATCTATGCGAATGGTTTATGCGATAAGAGAAAGATCATGCATATGTTTCTTCCGAGGATCAGTGAGCTGTTCGAAGCAAAAGAGATCGCGAACGCAGAAGATCTGGAAAGAAAGCGCCCTTTTCTGTTATCGAAGTTGAAGGTACCCGATGCCCATACGGTCGTCGACCACGTCTTCAACGGCAAGCTGCTTCTGCTCTTTGAAGCATGGGAGACGATCTTCAGTATAGATCTGACCGATCGACCCGAACGAAGTCCGGAGGAGCCTAGTACGGAGGTTTCCGTCAGAGGACCGCGAGATGGATTTATTGAAGATATAACGGTCAATGTAGCGCTGGTTCGCAAACGGCTTAAAACGCCGCTCCTCCACTATGAGGTATATACGGCAGGCAGCCAAACACGCACCCGCATCGGTTTGATGTACTTGCATCAAACGGTTGATCCCAAATTGATTGAGGAGATTCGCAACAAACTCTCCTCAATCAAAACAAACGGCATCGTTTCAAGCACTCAGCTTGAGGAGCTAATCCTGGACACTCCTTTTACACTTTTGCCTATGTACGAGTACACCGGCAGGCCGGACTTTGCCGTAAATAGCTTGCTAACTGGCCGTTTCGTTATTTTCGTCGACGGTTCCCCGACAGCATTGGTCGCACCCGTTAACTTTTCGTTTCTCTTGAATACAGCAGAGGACGTCAATGTATCCTTCTACCAGGCGGTTTTTGTACGACTGATCCGCCTTATCAGCGTAGGCACAGCCCTCTTTTTGCCGGGATTCTGGGTTGCGCTGATCACCTATCATCAGGACCAGCTCCCTTATACGCTGATTGCTACCATATTTCTGTCTCGTCAAGGGGTTCCGCTTCCTGCTGCCCTTGAGACTTTGCTCATGCTGATGTTATTTGAACTCTTCAGGGAAGCAGGCTTGCGCATGCCGACACCAATCGGTCAAACGCTCTCGGTCGTAGGTGGCCTAGTCGTGGGACAAGCCGCTATTTCGGCAGGGTTGACATCGCCTGCGAGTCTGGTCATCATGGCCATTTCCGTCATGGCTACTTATACCATTTTGAATCAATCCCTGGTCGCGTCGATCAGCATTACCCGTATCGCTATTCTTCTGATCTGTTCGTTTCTGGGGGCTTTCGGGTTTATGATGGCTTTGATTGGCACTCTGCTTTTCTACGGAAACACTCGCTCCTACGGTGTGTATTACATGGAGCCTTTTTCACCGCCGGTTATGAAGGATTTATTGAAAGTTCTCATCCGAACTCCCTGGCGTTTGTGGGAGGGGCGGGCCAGCATTTTAAAGCGTTCCTCCCGCAAGGAGCTGGATTCGGAATGAGTCGGTTTCCTAAATGGCTGGCTGTCGTATTGTGCACCTCCATGTTGCTGAGCGGTTGCTGGAACGCCCTGGATATTGAACAAATGCTCTACATCGATTCGATTGGGGTCGACTATGTCGATAAAAAAGTCGTGGTCTACCTGCAAGACATCGGCTTTTCGAATATCGCCAAAAAAGAAAGCAACCAAAAAGAAACCGAGGAGAAGATTGCCGTTGTAAAAGGGACTGGGAATACTGTGGAAGGGGCGATTCTCCAAATTTATTCATCTTCCCAGCAGCGGCTGGTCTGGAGCCACGTCCATTCCATCGTCTTTACCGAAAGAGCATTAAAGAATCATCTCTTTTCCCAAGCAATGGACACATTGGACCGCTACCAGGAATTTCGCTATACGATCTGGACCTTTGCTACCAAGGATTCACTGGAGGACATTTTTTACTCCAGACCAATCTTGGGTATCTCTACTCTTTATGCGATGCTTGCTAATCCCAAAAGCGTCTACAATCAATACTTGTTGATCCGACCGATATTGCTGGTTCACGTCATTTCAAAGCATAATGAGCCAAACGGCGTCGTTCGTCTCCCCTATTTAACCATACTGAAAAATCAATGGACGGAGAACAATATGCCGAAACCTCATTTAAAAATGGATGGATTCTGCTTTATGCAGGATAACCATTTGCTCGGCTGTTTGTCCCGAAAGGATGCATCGGGCATCCGTTGGATTGACAAAAAGACAGAGCGCACCTTTCTTCACCCAACGAAAAAAGGCTCAGCGATCTTGACCCTGGAAAAGTTACATGTGCACATCGATCCCCAGTTGAAAGGGGGGAAACCGGCCTTCCACATCAAAGTAAAGGCAGAAGGCTACACGACACAGGTCCTGGAGCCCACCCCCATTCACAAATTGGAAAAGGAGGCGCAAAAAAAGATCGAAAGCGAAATCCGTCACGTGTATGAGAAAGGGCTGAAGGAGGGCATTGACACCCTTGGTCTGGGCCATCTCTTCTACCGCAAGTATCCTCATGACTGGCACCGGCTGAGCAAGGACGGAACCCTCCCCCTTGTACGGGATTCGATCCAAAGCATACGGGCAAAGATCAATATCACCGACGGCGGAATCTCGAAGATCCGGCAGCATAAATCTCCCCACCAGAAGAAAAGGTAAGGGGACGGAAAAAAGAGCAGAGAAGTCACTCTCTGCTCTTTCCCGTTTTCTTATAACCGTTCGAATTCGTAGACTACTTATTCTTAGAGAACGTAGCCCCCAGCTTCAATGACCCGGTCGGCAATGACGCGTTTGAGCTGGACTGTGTTGATAGGCGTTCGGCGCGTCAGCTTTTTCAGAATCGAGAGACGGACGCGGAGATCATCTCCCTCCTCCATAGCCGCCAGTGCTTCCTTGGCCCAGCCTTCTACTTTGTCAAAGGCATCACTGACGTAAACGGTGGTCAAATCCAGTTTTTGCTGCTCCGCTTCGACGCCGTTTTTCTCAATGGCCTTCTCTGTACGCTTCACGATGCTGTCCATCGCGTACAGTTCAATCAGCATATCAGCAGAAAGCGCCAGCAGCTCCTGTTCTTTGGCGATGGCCTGCTGATACTTCATCAAGGCGGAGCCCGCCACCATCAGGATGATTTTGCGCGTCATGTCAATCAGATGCTTCTCCTGGGCCAGCGGCACATCCTCGATCTCCTCTGGATAGTAGCTCATCAGCTCTTCCTGCAGACCGGCTGCCGCTTGGAGAAGTGGCAGTTCGCCTTTCATGGCCTTTTTGACCAGCATGTCAGGAATCAGCAGACGGTTGATCTCATTGGTTCCTTCAAAAATCCGGTTGATCCGGGAATCCCGGTACATGTTTTCGATTTCGTACTCGGACATGAAGCCGTAGCCTCCGTGAATTTGTACCCCTTCATCCACGCAGTAGTCCAGCACCTCGGTGGCAAAAACCTTGTTGATCGAGCACTCGATGGCGTATTCAGCAATTGCTTTTGCAACCTCCCGACCGTCATCGGCCTTTTCGCCGAGGCTGGAGAGGGCGGTATCGAACAGACCAACCGTCCGGTACACTGAGCTTTCCGACGCGTAGGTTTTCAGCGCCATGTTGGCCAGCTTGTTTTTGATCAGCGTAAAGTTGGCAATCGGCGTCTTGAACTGCTTTCGTTCTTTGGCGTAGTTCGTAGCCAGCTCCAAAGCCCGCTTGGCGGAACCGACTGACCCAACAGCCAGCTTGTAGCGGCCGACGTTCAGGATATTAAACGCGATCACGTGGCCTCTGCCCGGCTCGCCCAGCAGATTTTCCACCGGTACCGGCACATCTTCCAGAATCACGGTGCGCGTCGAGGAGCCTTTGATCCCCATCTTCTTTTCCTCGGGGCCAAAAGAGACGCCCGGATAGTCGCGCTCGACGATAAAAGCGGTAAACTGCTCGCCGTCAATTTTGGCATAGACGATAAAGACATCCGCAAATCCCGCATTGGTAATCCACTGCTTCTCGCCATTCAGGATGTAGTGCTTGCCGTCCCCGGACAGCTTGGCTGTGGTTTTCGCACCCAGCGCGTCAGAGCCGGAGCCTGGTTCTGTCAGGCAGTAGGCAGCCAGACGTTTGCCGGATGCCAGATCAGCCAGGTAGCGCCGCTTCTGATCGTCGTTGCCGAAGTAGACAATCGGGAGCGAACCAATGCCCACATGCGCTCCGTAGCTGAGGGCAAATCCCCGCGCCAGCGAGAACTTTTCCGTGACCAAGGCTGTGCTCACTTTGTCGAGGCCGAGTCCATCGTATTTTTCCGGTACGTCGCCACCCAGGAGGCCAAGCTCCCCAGCCTCTTTCAGCAGGCGAACAGAGATGTCAAAGTGATGGTTCTCGATTTCCTCCAAATGCGGGCGAACTTCTCCCACAACGAAGTCTTCCGTGGTTTTGGCAATCATTTTTTGCTCATCGGTGAACTCTTCCGGAACAAACATCGAATCAGCAGAACCTGCATCAATCAGAAAACTGCCCCCGCGGATCAATTCTTTGGTATCAGCCATTGCCATCCCTCTCCTTTACAATTGAAAAGTATGCGTAAACGCCACGTTCCCTGCCTACAACATTTCAAACACACCTGCGGCTCCCATTCCGCCGCCGATACACATCGTCACAACTCCGTACTTGCCGCCTCTGCGTTTCATTTCATTCAGGAGGGAGACGGTCAGTTTGGCGCCTGAGCAGCCCAGCGGGTGTCCAAGGGCAATCGCTCCGCCGTTTACGTTGACTTTTTCCATATCCAGACCCAGCTCCCTGATCACGGCTAGCGATTGGGAAGCAAAGGCTTCGTTTAATTCAAACAAATCGACATCGGCCAAACTCAGACCGGCTATTTTCAGCGCCTTGGGAATGGCGACCACCGGCCCAATTCCCATGACGTCCGGATCTACCCCGCCTACAGTGAAAGAGCGGAATTTGGCGATAGGCCGTGCGCCCAGCTCTGCCGCTTTCTCTGCCGACATGACCAAAACGGCGGCAGCTCCATCACTGGTTTGCGAAGAGTTTCCGGCTGTCACGCTTCCCTTTACGTGGAAAACGGGCTTTAATTTCGCCAGGGCCTCCAGGGATGTATCGGCACGGACGCCTTCATCCTGGTCAAAGACGCGCTCCTTCACGTGCAGCTTGTGATTCTCGTCGATCACATGGGATTTGACCGTGATCGGCACGATCTCGTCGCGGAATTTCTCCGCAGCCAGCGCGGCAGCCGCCCGCTGATGGCTTCTCAGCGCAAACGCATCCTGATCCTCCCGGCTGATTTGGTACCGCTTTGCCACTTCTTCGGCGGTATGCCCCATGCTCATGTACGCTTCCGGCATGGTCTCGACCAGGGTCGGGTTGAGCGCTACTTTGTGACCGGTCATCGGCAGCAGGCTCATGCTTTCCACGCCGCCGGCGATCATCACATCTGCTCCTCCCACCATGATCTGGTGAGCGGCATAGGCGATCGTTTGCAAACCGGATGAACAGAAACGATTGATCGTAATCCCCGCTACATTGGTCGGGAGCCCGGCGCGCAAACCGATCAGTCGGGCCATGTTCATGCCCTGCTCTGCTTCCGGTACCGCGTTGCCGATGATAATGTCCTCGATCTCGGCCGGATCCAGCCCTGGCACACGGCGAAGCAAATCACTGACGACCGCCGCGCCCATATCAACCGGATGAACATCCTTCAGACTGCCGCGCTTCGCTCTTCCGACTGCGGTGCGGGCGCCTGCGACGATAACTGCTTCCTTCATGGATTTTCCCCTCTTTCTGGCATTAGTTGCGCAAAGGCTTGTTTTTCGTCAGCATATGCTGCATCCGCTGCTGGGTCTTCGGCGTTTTGATCAGCTCCAGGAAAGCTTGTTTTTCCAATCCGAGGATGTACTCCTCCGACACTTCTGTACCGGCCGGAACATTTCCGCCCGACATCACATAGGCGATTTTGCTGGCGATCAGCTCATCGTGATCGCTGATATAGCCGCTCTTCTTCATCGCATAAATATTTTGGCGAAGGTTCGCATAGCCGCTTTCGCCGATGACGCGGATTTTGCGCGATGCGGACGGTGCGTATCCTTCCCGGTCCATCGTCAAGACGAGCTGCTTCGCATCGTAGAGCAGATGATCGGGATTGACACTGATCCGGTCTGAACTGCGCAGATAGCCCAGCTCCATCGCTTCCCTGCCGCTGGTCGACACTTTCGCCATGGCAATGGTTTCAAAGGCGCGAGCCACGAACGGGAACGGATCAACCGGTACGCTTCCGCCTACAGGCACCTGCTCCATGGCCCGGAACAGCATCTCTTTCGTGCCGCCGCCGCCTGGCAGAAGACCTACGCCTACCTCCACCAAGCCCATGTAAGTCTCGGCCGATGCCTGCACGCGGTCAGCGAGGAACAGGACTTCCACACCGCCGCCCAGCGTCATTCCAAACGGAGCGGCTACCACCGGACGATGCATGCTTTTCAAGGCGCTTCCTGCCTTATGGAAACGCGTGACCAGCGTATCCAGCTCAAACCAGTTTTCATCCTGAGCCTCCATCAGTGCAAACCCGAGATTCATACCGACACAGAAGTTCTTGCCCTGATTGCCGATCACCAGTCCGAGGAAATTGCGCTGCACTTCTTCGACGGCGAAGCTGGTCATCTGGAGGACATCCATTCCCAGGGCATTGTGCGGTGAGGTGAACTCCAGGCAGGCTACGCCGTCACCCAGATCGATTAGCGCTGCCCCCGCATTTTTCTTGATCAATTTGCCCTGTTCCTTGAGAGCTGCAAGATTGATTTTTTCTTTCGGCTCCTCCACGGCCCGATACACACCGCCGATGGAAAACGCCGATCTGAGCCCCTCCTGCTTTTGGTAAAAGGAGGTTTTGCCGCTGGCGAGCAGCTCTTCTACCAAGGCCGGGATGCTCTCGCCCTCTTCCCGCATCCGCGCTACCGATTTTTCGACACCGATGGCATCCCAGGTCTCAAACGGCCCAAGCTCCCAGCCGAAGCCCCATTTCATCGCCTGATCCACGGCTACAATATCATCGGCAATCTCATGGGCCTTTGCCGCAGAGTAGAGCAGCACCTTTTTGAAGACGCTCCAGACAAATTCGCTGCCCTTGTCCTTCCCGTAGACGAGCGCTTTCAGTTTTTCGGGCAGGGTTTTCGCTGTTTTGGCCGCTTCCAGCGAGGCGTATTTCGCTTTGATGCGGGGACGGTATTCCAGTGTCTGGCAATCCAGCGCCAGAATTTCCTTTCCTTCTGCCGTCCTCACCTGTTTGAAAAAGCCCTGGCCGGCCTTTTGACCGATCCAGCGTTTCTCTACCATGCTGTGGACAAATGGCGGGATTTCAAATACAGCGATCTCTTTTTCATCGCTGCTCTTCTCTCTGACGTTGCCTGCCACATGCACATAGGTGTCCAGTCCCACCACATCGAGCGTACGGAATGTCGCGCTCTTCGGCCGGCCGATCACAGGGCCGGTCAACGCGTCGACCTCATCGACACCGAGGCCAAGCCGCATCATTTCCTGAATCGAAACCTGAAGGCCGTATGTTCCAATCCGGTTGGCAATAAAGTTGGGAGTATCTTTGCAAAGAACGGTTCCCTTGCCGAGAACGCTTTCTCCAAAATGCATCATAAAGTCAACAATCGCCGGATCCGTATCCCGACCAGGGATAATCTCCAGAAGCTTCAGATAACGGGGAGGGTTAAAGAAGTGTGTGCCCAGGAAATGCTTGCGGAATTCCTCGGAGCGCCCTTCGATCATTTCATTGATGGATACGCCGGATGTATTGGAAGAGACGATCGTGCCGGGCTTTCTATGCGCCTCCACGGTTTCAAAGACCTTTTGCTTTACATGCAGGTTTTCGACCACGACTTCAATGATCCAGTCCACTTCTTCTAAATAGGAGAGATGATCCTCCAGATTGCCCACGGTAATCCTCTCCAGGTTTGACTTCGTGTAGAGCGGGGCCGGCTTTTCCTTCAGCAACCGTTCCTTGCCGCTCTGCGCAAGGCGATTTCTCACCTCTGGGTCAGCCAGCGTCTTTCCCTTTTTGCTCTCTTCCTCCGTCAATTCACGCGGCACGATATCCAACAGATAGACGGGAATGCCGACGTTTGCCAGATGAGCAGCGATTCCCGCCCCCATCACACCGGAACCGAGAACAGCCGCTCTGCGAATTTTGCGCTCCATCCAATACCCTCCCTTTTCAAAACTTGGTTGCACCAAGCTTTTTGGCATAAGCTTCGTTGCTGCAGGACACCGAATGAAGGCAGTCAGACCATAGGCCCTGCCCGGATCGGTCATAAAATCCTTCTGTCCTGTTTTTCTCCCTGTTTCAAAAATATTCCTCTGCGAACCCAAAGATGTTTTTCTTGAATGAATGCTCATTCATTTTCTCAATTTTTATTTTAATCGAAAAATAGAAGCGTTGCAATCTCCATTTGTCAGTTTTTAAAACCGCGCTTCTCCCCTTTTTCTGCAACAGAAAAAGCCCGGTTTCCCGGGCACTCTTCTACATTTTCTTCCTACCTTTCTCGGAAAGTGATATTCGTAATTTTTTTGCCAAATGGGTTGGATTCATCTTTTTCAAACAGGAATTCCAGCTCGTACGGACCGATCTGGCGCTGCTCATACTGTCCGATTACCCACATTTTTTCTGTGGCAGACTCGTCCTTTCGAATCTGCAAAACAGATGGAAATTGATGCAGCGGCAGTTGGATGTCCCCCTGCTTCAAAGCGGCCAGGGCCGCTTCGCTTACATATGTAGATAAACGCTTCTGATTTTTGCTGGAAAGCGCCTGATTGGCCGCAGTCAGGTACAGGCTGGCAGCCAGTTGTTGACGCTTCGGGCTATCTCCAAACTGTTTTCCGGCGTCTGCCTGAAGATACTGGTGCAGGCGAGCAAGTACGACAGCTAACTGCCCCCGCGTCATATTTGCATAGGGATCAAAGTTTCTCTGATCGCCAAAAAGACGAAATTCCCGAATTCCTTCCGCATAGGGGGATGCTGTATCGACGTAGAAACTTTTCTGTTTCCATTGATGATAGCCATCATAAAAGATTTGGACATCCTCCACCTTTGGCTCCACAACCCGAAGCTTGTACGGAGACATCACGTAAAACAGAATCATGCTGGCCTCTTCCCGTGAAATCGGATACTGCAGGTAAGACGTGGACAACCACCAGTCCGGATTGTCTTTCTGCGGTTTTTTCATCAGAAAACCATTCGACGCCAGGTGCAGGTTGTAGAGCATCTGGTCACCCGGTCGAAAGGAGTTCACAAAACCGGTGTTGACATCCAGCAACGCCTGCATATTGGCGACAAGACTCTCAACCTCTGCTTTGAGTGGGTACCGATGATCGATATAAGATTTCTTGCCCGGCTCTGCCAGATTGCCGTACACATCCTCCAGCACCCGGTTGACCAGCACCATTGCTTCCCCTCGCGAAATCGTCTTATCCGGGTTAAAGTAGGGGTTACCTCCGCTTTTATATATACCGCGCTCAGCCAGAAAACGGATTTCCTTCTCTGCCCAGTGCCCGTTGATATCATCATAGAAAAATGCCGCGCCGACCTGAGCAGTGAAAAAGGACTGCACCCAAAACGCGACCATTGCCAGGTAAAGAAAATACCTTTTAGCCATGACATACTCCTCTCTTCGTGATTGGCTCTTCTGTAGATTTGTCGGACGGGTTAAACGATTGGACCCGAGACAAAAATACCAATCATTCCTACAATTGTAAAGATTGCAGGAAAAATTGAACAGTTAGAAGTAGGCTTCGAGCACTACGCATAGTACCTATATCCCATAAATAAGAGGAATGTATGGCCGGGCAAAATCGGAAAATAGTTCGAAAGATTCATATGATCTTTTCCCAAATAGAAAAACCGGAAGCTCTTTGTCTTTGGCCTCCGGTTTTTTGCATGTTCTGGTTATCCACCGATTTTTTCAAACCAGATCGGTCCCTTGGTCATGAGCACACGATACAGGATCAGGTCCAGGATGCACAGCCCTGCAAAAAGGACACTCGTCATCACAACCCCTGTTGCCCCTCCCCAAATCGCAAAGAACAGAACTGCTCCTGATAAAACAAAGGTGAATATCAACGGAATCAGGGTATTCAAATTCTGCTTGACTGCCTTTTGTTCGGAATCCCAATCCAGCTTGGGCATGTTCAGATCGATCACAATCCCGATCAGATTGATAAACAGGATTCCCGGGACGGCACTCAGTAAGCCCATCAGCAAGAAGGTAAACGGCGCCTTCAAGACAACGGCTGCCACTATCTCCATCAGCAGCAGGCTGAAAATCCCCAGAAGTATTCCCGGTATTGTTTTAGACAGGATGATCACTGTGGACCGGACTGGCAAAAACTTGTTGACGAAAAACCCCTGGCCTTCCCGGGAGATCGCCGTGACCGAGATACTGTTGGTCGTGGAAATAAACAGAGCGACAGCAAAAACAATCGCGATGCCGACACCCGCAGCCGTATCCGACTGCAGCTTGGCCCCGAGCTCCGCCAGTTCAGACATGCCCTCCGATCGGGCGAACAGCGGAATAAATGCAATCAACGGCAAAAAGAGACTGGAAAGAACACAATTCAGCAGGAATGCAGGTGTCCGGATCAACATCTTCCATTCCTTCCAGGCGTAAGCAACAAAAGCAGAGCTTTTCCCGGTCAGTCGGTCAAATTCTTCTGCAGTCGCCTGCTTTCGTTTTGCCGCTGTTTCCGTAATCCCGACGACGCCTTTCAGATAGAGGCGCTCTCCAAGGAGGATGAATACAGCAGCGAACGCCGCAGTAACTGCCAGAAACATTGCCAAGTAGCCCAGACCTACCAGTGTACTCGCTTCAGCCAATGCCATGGCCCCCAGCCTGCTGGTCGGGAATAACTGGGTAACGAGCGTAAGGAAGCCATTTTTGTCCGTTAACAGCATTTCCTGTATCTGCTCTGGACTGTTGAGATTGCGGGCTCCCCGTTGGACGACGGCCTGGAAGCCCACGGCGATTGAAATCCCGATCAGTCCCCCTACCAGTCTGAAGCGGTCCTTGCTTTTGCCGACATTGGTAAACCGCATGAACAGCATCGCCACCAGTGAAGCGAGAGAGAGCGGGATGATCGGCAAGGCCAGAAAGGCTATCAGCGCGTAGAGGTAGTACAGCGGACCTGCACTGCTTTTTACCCCGTACGTGATTAAAAGCGGCGCAAGCAACAAAAGCTCCGTCAAGTATTCATAAAGCAGAGTGACGAGGAATTTTGCCCCGATGATTTGTCCCGGCTTCAGAGGCAACGGCAGCAGATGCTGTATGTCCTGCGAGTAGTAAAAGACTGAAAGAACATAAAAAATGCCAAGCAAAAAAATCGCCAGAGATGCGATCCCCAGCCCCAAGCCCAGTAATACCGTTTCCTGTCCAACCATCTGCAGGCTATCGTACATCATCGAGGTGAAAAGTACGTATCCCGACATCATGGGGAAAAACCCAAGCGCGACCAAGAGCAGCAACAGGATCTTTTTCCACTGGGACTGCTGTTTGCCTCCCCACATGCCGTTTCCGTTCTTCACCAGCACTTTGGTTAATTGCCAGGTCTTATTCATGGCCAGTCATCTCCAGGAACAGGCGCTCAAGAGAATCGTTGGATTGGAAATGATCCTGCATCTCACGGAAGGTCCCGCAGAATTGGAGCACTCCTTTGTTGATAATCCCAACACGATCACACAGTTTTTCCGCCACTTCCAGCACATGCGTGGAGAAAAACACAGTCCTTCCTGCATCCGCGTGCTCACGCATCATCTCTTTCAGCGTAAACGACGATTTGGGGTCGAGACCGGTCAGCGGCTCGTCCAGAATCCAAATCTCTGGCTCATGAACCAGCACGCCCATGATTACAATTTTTTGCCTCATTCCGTGCGAATAGCTTTGAATCGGGTCCGTCAGCGCGCCCGTCATGTCAAAGCGTTCTGCCAGCTTGTTGATTCTCTCTTTGCGCACTCCCTGCGGCACGTCGTACATATCAGCCATGAAGTTGATGTATTCCAGCCCTTTCAGGCGCAAAAAAAGATCCGGACTGTCCGGTACAAATCCAAACTGTCGTTTGGCTGCGAGCGTATCCGTCAAAATATCTTTGCCGTTGATCAAAACCGTTCCAGTATCGGGGCGTGTAATCCCCGTGATCATTTTGATCGTCGTGGTTTTCCCTGCTCCATTTGGGCCCAGGAAACCAAATATTTCTCCGCTTGGAATAGTCAAACGCAAGGAATCAACCGCTTTGGTCGAAGCATTGAAGCTTTTTGAAACATCTTGAATCTCGATCATGTTTTTCCTCCTCTTCTGTCCATCTGGAAAGGAAGGTCCCACTTGTAATACGTTTGCCCATATGGAATAGTTGCAACCCATATTTTTCTGTGAACAATTTTTCAAGACGACGCCGATTTCAAAGGAGCCAATGAAAAAGGAGTGGTGATGAACACCCCTCCTTTTTTGCTAATCTATTTCCCCGTATGGTACCCGAATGATACTTAGGATTGGGGAATGAAGCTGCCGTCGCGAAGCATCGTCAGTTCACCCATGATAAAGGCGATATCCTCGTTGTCGTCGAGTACGCCCTGCTCTTCCAGTCCTTCCAGTCTGCGCAGTAGAATATTGGCAAAGTCCTGAATTTGAACAGGATGGCCTTCCATGTCTGCATCATCCAGAATGGTAATGTCCGTAAGTGCCTCCAGATGGGTCACCATGCGAAAACCGCCAATTTCCCCCAAGTATTCCTGCTTGTTCACAGGAGAGTTTTCCAATTTTTTCAACATGCTAACAATATCATTGGCAAATTGGCTGGGGAAAGCGACCTGATAAAAGTTACGGCTGGAAGCCTCGTCGGTCTTGATAATCAATACATCGGTACCGTCAAGCTTCTTCGCCTTTTTTCCAAAACCAAACATTCATATCCACCTCAATTTTTGGAACTCATCGCTTTCTCCATGATAGCCGTAACTGCAGGGAAGAAACAACCCCTATCTGTTTCCTGTTTCTCCTGTTCCGGTTCAGCCGCGTCCTTTCAGGAAAAACTTAACGCGATTGGCTGATCTCTACCCTAGGCATCCTAGGGGTAGAGAACTTGGAGAATGGAGATGCAGAGATGAAAAAGATATTGATTTTGCTTGTGGTAGCTGCTCTTTTCGCTGGCTGCAGCGGCACCCAGAAGAACGAAAAGGGAAAGGGGAAGGCAAAAACCACCTCCAAAAAGGGCCAGACGCAGACGCAATCCGTGCAGAAGCTGGAAAACAAGAGCGACACAGTCGTGTTCCTCAATCGAGCGGAGCATGTCTGGGAGGATCTCTATTACGCTGCCATGAACAACCAAAAAGGGAAGCCAATTCAAGAAGATGGTATGACCTATCGGCCGCTCCCCTCCCGTTTTGACAGCCGGGAAAAAATCGTCGCTCATTTTTCGCGCTTCTGGGCACGTCCCATGGCGGAGCGCATGTACGACCATCTGTCGACAAAAGAGGTAAAGGGGAAAGTTTACCTCGCCGAGCCGAAGACAACGTATCCCGTTTTGATCGCAAACAGCAACACCGCGGTGGAACAAGCGGCAGATGGATTGCTCGTCACAGTGACCGAGGCGACTTCCCCTGCGTTTGCTTCCGATCGTACGGTTCACTACACGCTCGTGCGCGACAAAAAAACAAAGAAATACGAGATTCAATCCAGATCAGGCGAATATGGCAAGGAGCAATTTGAATAATTCCCTTGACATTTTTATCCCTCCATGCGAATAATTATGAATTAATAAGCACATACGCAAAGGCAATGACGGGGACCAGTAAAACCGCATGTCCGGACCAGAGAGCGAAATTCAGCGGCTGAGAAATTTCGCCCGTGAAACCGGTTTGAAACCCACCCCAGAGCGGCTAGGGATGACCTGGACAGGTTTCTTTCACCTGTTACAAAAGAAAGAGAGCTGGACGATCTGTGAGCGTAAAGGATGCTCCTGTCGTCAAGTAAGGTGGTACCGCGAAGGTAAATGATACCCTTTCGTCCTTATTTCGAGGAACGAAAGGGTTTTTTATTTTTTTTTGACGAATGAGGAGGCAAGACGATGAACAAGAGAAAGATGCGACTGGTCGTAAAGGTGGGCAGCAGCTCGCTGGCTGCGCTTGGAGGCGGCTGCGACCCCGGCAAGATGTCCTTGCTCGTCTCCGCAGTCAACCAGCTTCGGCAAGCAGGCCATCAGGTCGTGTTGGTCTCTTCGGGAGCGGTTGCCAGCGGATTTAAGGGACTGGGCTATCAACAACGGCCACGGACTCTTGCGGCCAAACAGGCTGCAGCGGCGATCGGGCAGAGTTTGTTGATGCAAACATACACACAGCTTTTTGGCGCTCATGGGATCACAATTGCGCAAATATTATTGACACGCAGTGATTTTTCCCATCGCGGCCGTTACCAGCATGCTTTCCAGACCCTCTCGCTGCTGCTGGAGAAAACGGTGCTGCCGATCATTAACGAGAACGACACGGTTTCGGTTGAGGAGCTGACCTTTGGCGACAACGACATGCTGGGTGCTTTGGTGGCCGGACTGGTCCACGCCGATCTCTATCTGATCCTGACCGACACCGACGGACTGTACGACAAAGACCCGCGCACCCATAAAGACGCTGTGCGCATCCCGTACCTCTCGTCGATCACGGAAGACGTGGAGGAGCTGGCCGGCGGGGCTTCTGAGCTGGGCACGGGCGGTATGCGCTCCAAATTAATCGCAGCAAAAACAGCCCAGCAGCTGGGCGTCCCCAGCTTTATCGGACATCTGGGAGAGCCGGGTGACCTGCTCGCTGTTTTGGCAGGGCAAGGCAAAGGCACGTATGTCGACTACAAAGCAGAGAAGCAAAAGCGCTCCCTCCCCACCCTGCCCACACGCAAGCAATGGATTGCGGTGCACTCCCCGGTACGGGGACGGATCACGGTTGACGGCGGGGCAGCGGAAGCCATTTTAAAGAATCGCGGCAGTCTGCTGGTAGCCGGAGTCGTCGATGTGGACGGATCCTTCTTGCAAGGTGAAGTCATTGATGTGTTTTATGATGGCAGCCTGATCGGCCGAGGTGTCAGCCGTTACGACGCGAGCGAGCTGCAACTGCTGCTGTCCCCGCATCAAGACGGGAAGCCAAGCGGAACGGTGATTCACCGGGATCAATGGACCGAAGCCAGCTTCCTCGCGTAACGCCGCTGCAAAAGAGACGATGAAATATCGTGCGAAGCACATTGGGGGATGAGAAAAATGGAACAACTCATAAAAGAGCAAACACTGGAACAAATGAAACGGGCCAAACAGGCTTCACGGCGCTTGTCACTTTTGACACAGAAAGAAAAAGACCGAGCGCTGTACGAAATCGGAAAGCAACTGCTGCAAAGCCAAGAGACGATTTTGGCGGCAAACCAGCAGGACCTGATGCGGGCCGAGCAGGACGGCCAGCCCGCTTCTTATCTGGACCGGCTTCGTCTGACTCCAGAGCGGCTGCAGGATTTGGTCGACAGTCTGCACCAGTTGGCAGAGCAAACCGATCCGGTCGGAGAAGTAATCACAAGCTGGACCCGGCCCAACGGACTGATAATCGAGCAGGTACGCGTTCCGCTCGGTGTGATCGGAATGGTCTATGAGGCAAGGCCCAATGTAACGGTTGACGCGGCCGCAATCGCCCTGAAGACTGGCAATGCCATCGTGCTTCGCGGCAGCAGAAGCGCACTGGAGAGCAATCTCGCACTCACCGCGTGCATCCGTCAAGCATTGACAGAAACTGGTCTGCCGGAAGAGGCGGTTCAGTACCTCCCCTACCCTGACCATGCAGTTGTCGACGTCTTATGTACCGCCAATGCGCTGATCGATGTGATCATTCCCCGCGGCGGCGCCAATTTGATTCAGCGAGTCCTGCGGACCTCTACCGTCCCGGTTTTGGAAACGGGCGTCGGTAATTGTCACGTATTTATCGATAAGACAGCCGCCTATGACATGGCTGAGGCCATCATCCTGAATGCCAAAACCAGCCGGCCAGGTGTTTGCAATGCCGCTGAAACCCTTTTGCTGCACAAAGACTGGCCACAGGAACAGCAAGCTGCCCTGCTCTCTCGCCTGCTGACGGCCGGGATCGCGCTGCGTGCTTGCGAGAAGACGCGCACCCTTCATCCTGAGCTGGCTGAACGGCTGGCGATCGCTTCCCCTGAGGATTGGGACACCGAATATCTCGAACTGACGCTTGCCGTCCGCACCGTTGACAGCCTGGATGACGCGCTCGAGCATATCAGCATTCACGGTACCGGACACTCCGAAGCGATTATCGCCGAGGATGCCCAGAGAGCACAGCGATTCCTTTCTGGCGTGGACGCTGCTGCGGTGTACCACAATGCCTCCACCCGCTTTACCGATGGTGGTGAATTCGGATTCGGGGCAGAGATCGGCATCAGCACCCAGAAGCTCCACGCACGCGGACCGATGGGATTGATTGCGATTACGACGAGCAAATACTTGGTCCGGGGCTCCGGACAGATTCGTTAAAAGCTCACTACTGCCAACGGGCTTGGCTCCCCTGATTCGTTCTTGTTGCGAAAAAGAAGGTCTGGGCTCGTAGAAATAAAGGAGGATTCAGCATGAGTAGCCACACCATCAACCTGCAGACGATGCGCATCGGTTTTCTCGGCGCTGGCTCAATCGTCGAAGCCATGCTGTCCGGGATTGGAAAAAACTGTTTACTTGCACCGGATAGAATCATCGTCACCAATCGCTGCGATCAGGAGCGGCTGGACTTCTTGGCGAAGAAATTTGGCATCACCGCTTCTGCTGACAAGGAAAAAGTGATTGCCGAATCCGACATCCTGATTTTGGCCATGAAGCCAAAGGATGCAGCCGAAGCCTGCCTCAACCTAAAAGGCCTAGTGAGGAAGGAGCAGTTGATTATCTCCGTAATCGCCGGTGTCGCAACCTCTTGCATCGAGGAGTGGCTGGGCATCAATTGTCCGATCGTCCGAACCATGCCCAACACCTCGTCTGCCATCGGTTTGTCGGTCACCGGTTTGGCCGCCAATTCGTTCGTGACCGCTGAGCAATTGCAGGCCGCCACTCTCCTCTTCGAAGCGATCGGTTCTGTCTATACCGTTGCGGAGGAGGAGCTGGACATCATTACGGGTCTTTCCGGAAGCGGTCCCGCCTATATTTACTACCTGGTGGAAGCGATGGAGGGCGCCGGTGAAGAAGCTGGCCTGTCGCGCGAGATGGCCCGCCAGCTTACCGTCCAGACGCTCCTGGGAGCTGCCCAGATGTTGCTCCATTCCGCAGATGAACCGTCGCTTTTGCGTAAAAAAGTAACCAGTCCGGGCGGAACCACGCAGGCAGGATTAGAGGTGCTGGAATCCTATCGGTTTCAACAAGCCATTGTTTCAGCGGTGCATCGTGCTGCCGAACGGGCCAGAGAGCTCGGGGCGCAGTACCGCTAAACCGTACCTTCATACAAGGGAATCCCATTACCAGCTCCTGCTTCCCTCCACTTTCGTGTATACTGGTAAAAACATGTCCAAGCAAGGAGAGTACCCATGGAGATCTACGCCCTTTACGGAACAAGCGGAACCGGGAAAAGCACCAGCGCTCTCCAGCTTGCCCACCAACTGGAGATCGATGCCATCATCGATGACGGGATACTGATCTATCAAGGACGTAAGCTGGCAGGAACTTCTGCCAAGTATGAAAAGACAAAAATTCAGGCCGTCAAACGGGCGATTTTTCATTACCAGGAGCACGCTGATGAAGTGCGGAAGGTCATTGAGATGACGCAGCCCGGGCGGATTTTGATTTTGGGCACATCCCGCCGGATGATCTCGCGGATCATCGAAGCCTTGTCCCTGCCTGAGCCTGTTCGCTTCATCCCGATCGAATCGATCAAGCCGCAGCAGGAGATTGAAGCGGCCCGATACATTCGCGAGACAATGGGCAAGCACGTGATTCCGATCCCCCGGGTGGAAGTGGAAAAAGACTTGCTGCAGCGCCTGATTGCATCAGCTCAACAGATTTTCTCTCCCAAAAAGGAAGTTATCGGGGAAACCACGGTCGTCCATCCTTCCTTTGCCGGGGGACGCATTATCATCCATCCGCAGGTCCTGCGAAAAATCGTACAGGTGACGTGTGGCCGTTTCCCCGCCATTACCCAGATTCACAAAACCACGTACACCTTTGAGGATTTGCCGCGCCTGACGGTTGCCCTGTCGGTGAAGGTTGGCTTTGGCACCGCCATTCCCCCGCTGGTCGAGCAGGTGCAAATGGCACTTCATGAGGAAGCGACATACTGTTTAAATATTGCTCCTGCAAGCATCGACATTAAAATTACCGGGATAGAACTCGTCAAATAACCGGCTGAAGGCTTATCCCTTTGGCCGGTTATTTTTACTGCCACATATAGCGGATAATCCAAACTCTGTTGCCCATGCTAAACATGTGTAGCCCATCAACAGGATGAAAGGAGCACACCTATGCCTGCCACCATTTCTTCTACCCTGCAATCGCAAGTACCGATCCCTCAGCCGCCCCGTGTTATCACAACCAAAGACTGCAGCTATCTGAAGGACGCCCTTTCCTGGGAGCTCTTGGCCTTCAAAAAGTTTCACTTCTACGCGCAGCAGGTAACGGACCCAGAGGTGAAGCAAGCGTTGGAAAAAGCCGGTCAGATGCACCAGCAGCATTACCAGAAGCTGCTTGCTCATCTGCAGGTGAACAACACAGCGGCGATGGCAACCATCCCGCAGACACAAATGCAGTCCCAGCAACAGCAAAACCAGGCTCAGTAAAGGGAGGGGAACCTGATGCCAAACCAAAATCAGATCGCTAACCCACATACGGGACAGCTCCCGCAGGTAAAAGGTCCTCAGATGAATGACCGGGACTTTCTCAATGACGGACTGGCTACATGCAAATACCTGACTGACAGCCTCAATGTTGCTGTACGGGAGGCAAGCCATCAGCAGTTGTACGCGGATATGCTGCAAATCCTGACACAGACGCACCAGAGCGCCCGTGAGATGTACGACTTGATGTTTCGAAAGGGCTGGTACAAGCTGGAAGCAGAAGAACAGCAAAAGCTGCAGCAGGCTCACCAGCAATTCAGCGGTTACTCTACTCAGTTTCCTTACCATTGATGGGGATATGCACAGGGACATCCAGCCCAAAGCCGGATGTCCCTTTTTACGCACGGAGCAATTGTGACAATTCATACAGTGCTGATTCCAACTCTTCCTCTGAGGCGTAAGCATACGAGATACGGAGATGCCAGGAATCGGCGTAGTCGTAGATGTATCCAGGGTTCAGCAAAATTCGCTTGGCCAGCGCGCGGGAAAATAATGATTTCATGGATGTTGCCTGCTTCAGACGCAGCCAGATATAAAAGCCGCCCTTCGGCTCCTGCCATTCCGCTATATCGGAAAACCAGCGCTGAAGAGTTTTCATGGCAATCGCCCTGCGCTTGCAAAGGGACGCTCTGATGTCTTGCAAATGCCGTTCGTAACGCCCTTCCCGCAGCCATTCGGCCGCCACCAGTTGTGAAAAGGCACTGGTGCCGTAGTCTGTCTGCATCTTTACATCTGCCAGCCGCTCGATCACGGGCTGAGGACCGACAATCCAACCGATGCGAAGGCCCGGACTCAAGGTTTTGGACAAGCTGCCCACATACAGAACCAGCCCGTGATGATCCATTGCTTTCAACGGGAAAGGCGCTGGTTCATCCAGCCACAGCTCCCCGTATGCATCATCCTCTAATATCGGCAACCGCTCCCTTTCACAAATGGCCATGACCTGCCGCCTTCTCTCCTCTGACATCAGCGTACCGGTCGGGTTGTGAAACGACGGGATCGTATAGAGAAGCGCCGCATCCCGCATTTGCTTTTGTCTGGCCAAAGTCTCAGGCCGAATCCCTTGTTCATCCATGGGCACTCCGTGCAGACGCATGCGCGATGTCTGAAAGACTGAGAGAGAATACAGATAGGACGGACGTTCCAGCAAAATTCCGGAGCCCTGGCGCAATATCCCCTGGGAAATAAGCTGCAAGGCTTGCAGGGCACCTGACACGATGAGGATTGAGTCAGGCGGCGCCTCAATTCCTCTTGTCCGCAAATGTGCACTGACCGCCTCCCTTAGCGGCAGCCAGCCTTTTGGTTCCGAATATCCAAGATGGAGAAGCTTCCCCTGCAGCGAGCCGAGAATTTCCTCCATTTCCCGATAAGGCAAGAGTGCAGGTGTCAGCTCTCCTGTCCCCAATCGGATGATGGATGGATCGTTTTCATAGGTATTGATCGCCTGGACCGTTTGTGAATTGGCCGGATGCTCGCCCATTTGCACATAGCTCATCCAATCAGGAGGAGCAGCAGAAGCGAGAAGCGACCATGTATTATTGCTGACAATCGAGCCGCTCCCCGCAACCGTTTCGATCAGGCCTTCTGCCTTCAGCTCATCCAACGCTGTAATTACGGTGCTGCGGTTGACCCCCCAAGTATCGGCCATGGCTCTCTGCGTTGGCAGGCGGCTGTGGACCGGCCAGTCCCCACTGGCAATTTTTTCTTTTATATACTCGATTATCTGCACATAAACCGGTTGATCCGCATTCTTGTCCGGCTTCCAATCTGCCGGAAGGCCCGCTTTCAGCATATCTTATCATCCCTCCTCCCCATTTTCCCTTTTTTTGATGTGTCATGAGATTGGTTGGGTAATAGGTAGACCAATTGGCTGGAGACTTGTCGTACATTTTCATGTACCCTGATGGTTGTAATTGAGGTTGTTTTGAAAAGGAGGTTCCCCTCATGTGGGAAGCAATGGCACATGGATTCATGCTCGCACTCGGCCTTATTTTGCCGCTTGGTGCACAAAATGTTTTTGTATTCAATCAGGGCGCCGTACAACCTACCCTCTGGCGGGCATTGCCTGTCGTGATTACAGCCGCTCTTTGCGACACCCTGCTGATATTGCTGGCCGTGCTGGGTGTTTCTCTGGTCGTACTTACCTTTGCCTGGTTAAAAACCATTCTGTTTGCGGTCGGTGTCTGTTTTCTGACCTACATGGGCTTCATTACCTGGCGAAGCAAGCCGACTATCGACAAACAGGAAGCGGAGCGCTTCACACCACGACGCCAGATCGTCTTTGCCGCTTCGGTATCCCTGTTAAATCCGCACGCGATTCTGGATACAATCGGGGTCATCGGCACCAGCTCTCTTCAGTATTCAGATTCACTCAAATGGGGGTTCGCCCTCACCTGCATCCTGGTCTCGTGGCTGTGGTTCCTTTCACTCGCCATCGTTGGCAGAGGAGCCGGTCGTCTTGACCCATCGGGAAAATTGCTCCGGGGCATGAATATCATTTCCGCCCTGATCATTTGGGCAATTGCCTTGTACATGGCGACGTCGCTGCTGGGTGAGTTGTTCTTCTAAACCGGAACAGATCGCTTGTTTATCCCAATCAGGTCCAGGGCAGGATATTAGTAGCATCTCTACGAATATCCTGCTCGCGAAGGAGCTGAAGGGACATGACACGTCAACGGTTCAGACTGCTACGCTATCCATTTCTTGCGTTGGCGCTGATTTTGGGACTGCTCGTCATTCATCACCAATACTGGATGTCTGCCGCTCCCGCATCTGTCCAGCGGATGCAAACCGTCACGATCTCCAATGCCGGTTTTTTACCCAATAAGCTGACGGCTCGAAAAGGCGAGATCGTCTCCCTAACCATCATCAATACAGATATCCGTCCCCACAACCTGGTTATCCAGGAGCTCAACGTATCGTCAATTGATTTGAAACCAAGCCAATCAACGACTTTGCAGTTCGCTGCTGCCAAGGAAGGTCAATTTCCCTTTGTCTCAAATACACCAGGGTACCCGGAAACAGGGTATCAAGGCATTCTGATCATCAATTAGAAGTTTGCGTCTCACGCAAAGGCTCCCCCGTCTTTCCGGGCTGAGGCTGCCGTTTGTTCAAGACTGGCTGCTCGGAGCAAAGACCTGCTGCTTCCAGGGACCATAGCGAATCACGAGCAAAGGCACCAATCCGACCAGGGTCACAATCCCAAAGAATAAATACGTCTCCAGAATGGATGCAGCGTCTTTGATCATGCCGCCGACGAGATTGCACGTCATGGCCCCGAGTCCGTTGCCAACGGAAACAAACAAGGACAAGGCCGTTACTTGCAACGAGGCTGGGGTATTATCCCGGACAAACTGGGAAGCTGTCGCCAGGTAAAAGCCGACGGACAGACCCTGCATGAAAAAGAACGCGATGACCCAGCTCGTCCCTGGAGCAGAGCTGTACCACAGCCAGCGCATGGCCGAAACCGAAGCTGCCAGGATAATCGTCAGTTCCAAACCGTAGCGTCTTACAATATAACCGGCGATCTTCATAAAGGGCGCTTCACTGCCGGCGAAAAGCATGAAAGCCAGCCCTACCCCTGCAATGGAGCCGCCGATATGTTGGTAGTAGAGAGAAAACCAGATATTATGTGCGTTAATCGCCCCGTAAATGAAGAAGGACGCCACCAGAAAAAGGACGTACCGGGGCAGCTTCAACAGTTCTTTCACTCCCTGCAGCATGCCCACTTTGATGCGGGCTCCCGGCTCGAGGTAATCCGGTATTTTTCTCAAAAAGAGTCCTGCCAGCAGCAAGGCCGTACAGTAGGAGAGAAAAATACTGGAGATTCCCCATTTCTCCAGTGCAATGCCTGTCAGCAAAGCTGCCAGAGCAAATCCGACTGCTCCCCAAAGACGAATATCCCCAAACTGGAGGTTATGCTGTTTGGCATACCCTAGAGCCATGCTGTCCGAGATTGGAACCAGCGCACTTTGGAAGATGGACAGGAGGATGTACAACAGAAAGACAAACGCAAACGTAGAGATGGCTGGGAAAAAAAGTCCCAGCAGGCCCGAGATGAGCAGTGTGACCATCAGGACGGGTTTGCGTATATGAAACCGGTCGCAGATCATTCCCCAGATTGGCTGTGTGATCATCGAGACTACTGGCGTCACGGCGCTGATGATGCCGATCTGGGTGCCCGATAGCTGAATGGATTGATAATACTGGGTAATCAGCGGATAAAACGCTCCGTATGCGTAGTAGATAAACAGATAGAGCGCGCTCAGACTGATGTGCCGACCAGCGTTGCCTTTCATAGGGTCCTCCTTCGTGATTTGGCGAAAAATATGCGGAAAATTTGGATGTTTTTTTCTGTCTTTCAGTCTATTTGATTGTTCACCTGCTTTGAGGCAGCCCCTGACTCTGTTCGCGATACGGTGCTGCGGTGAGAAGAATCATGTTTCCCTGCTCAGCTCCGTATTCCGCCCTGCAGGGAGGATTCACTGTCCGCTCCACAGCGTCTGGCGGGGGTCCGCAAAAGCAGTAACGCTTCGGGGTCATCCCAAGGTTGCGGCCCTGTTTCCCGCCAGCCGCTGCTCCGCTGAGCTGGGCTACACAGTCGCACCGCAGGGAAACATGATTCTTCTCCATACATACTGCTTCTTCGTGTTTTTTATAATGATGGAAAGAAAGGGAATTTTTGCTTAAATGCAGATCGTTTTTCGTTTTTCATGAAAAGGTAGGCTATTATGAATGAAATCCAGGATCAATATTGATAAAATTCAGGATCATTGAAGTTGAATAGCTTACGACACCTCTGTTTGACACAGATGAAAGGCTCAATCAATCATATTACCCGTCCACGAATGATCATTTTTTCACCTTTGAACGAGCATATGTATAATTGTATACCTCGAATAACACTGTTCTTTATCGCTTTCATTTTGCTTACATAGTTATTATCATCTTTGTTTGACCTGGGTTTTGATCTTTGTGATCCTCAATTCTTTCATCATTGTTCCACCTACACGTTTTTAAAAAGCCCGGTATCGTGAAGAAGCATGTTTCCCTGCGGTGCGACTGTGGAGCCCTGCCCCAGCGGAGGGGGGATTCGCGGGAAAAAGGAGCGCAACCTTGGGATGACGTCGAAGCGATGCGGCTTTTGCGTCTCCCCCGCGAATCCCCCAGGAGCGGACAGTCCATACATCTATGCGGGCGGAATACGGAGCTGAGCAGGGAAACATGCTTCTTCTCACCACTGCTCCGCTCTTATTCAATCGGCATAAAGTTAGTCAGTTATTACTATCGCTTAGAGGATGGAGAATTCCTAAAAAGTTCTGTCTGACCAAGAAAAGACGAGCGTATGCTCGCCTTTTTTCGTGGTCAACCCTATTTTACAGATGGGAGAATCTTCTCCATATTGACGGTTCTCTTCTTTTCCCAGGTCTCTGGCTTCTCCTCGTCATACTGCTCCAGAAACTGAATGACTTCCTTCGTCAACGGTGTCGGAGTAGATGCACCTGAGGTGACAGCTACTTTCTTTTTCCCCTTCAGCCACTCCAGATCCAGTTCTGACAAATCTGCGATACGGTACGCGGGTACATCGGCAATCTCGAAAGCGACTTGCGCCAAACGGTTGGAGTTGTTGCTGCGCGGGTCGCCGACGACAATCGTCAAATCAGCCTCTCCTGCTTGCTCGGCTACAGCCTCCTGCCGCACCTGTGTGGCCAGGCAAATCTCGTTGTGTATCTCCACCCGCGGAAAGCGTTTGACGATGGCATCCATCAGGTGCTTGACATCCCATTGACTCATCGTTGTCTGATTGGTGACGATCAGCTTTTCATGCGGGACGGACAACGCTTCAACCTCCGCAACGGTTTGAACGAGATGAACCCGATCCGGGGCAATCCCGATCGCTCCCTCCGGTTCCGGATGGCCTTTTTTGCCAATGTAGATGACATGGTAGCCATCTGCAACCTTTTCCCGGATCAAATCATGCGTTTTTGTCACGTCCGGGCATGTCGCATCCACGACGGTCAATCCTTTTTCACTCGCCTTTTTACGAACCTCCGGCGAAACACCATGGGCCGTAAAAATGACGGTTCCTTCGTCTATTTGATCCAAGAGGGCAAGACGATCTTCCCCATCCAGGGTTTTGACGCCCATTTTCTCAAAAGACTCCACAACATGAGCATTGTGCACAATCATTCCCAAAATGTGAATGGGACGAGGCAAATCAAAGTTTTGGGCTGTTTTCAGCGCGAGTACCATGGCGTCAACGACACCATAGCAATAGCCGCGGGGGGAAATCTTGATGACTTCCACAAATACCCCTCCTCAATAAGAAAACTTGGCTTCGCTCAGTTTTTGGCGTGGCCACTCCTGCACCCATTATACCTTATTTGTCTGCCGCCCGCTTCAATTCATACACCTTTAGATTATTGTACACGACCTTCAGCAGCGGCACCGCTACTCCCAATTGATCCGCTTTCTGGATGAGGTAGCCCTGCAGATGGTCTGCCTCCACTTCCAATCCCTTCTCCATATCGCGAAGCATGGAAGCTTTCATGCCATAGCCTTGGTTCATAAATATCTTCATTTGCTTGTCCACAATGTCTGTGTCGATCGGGGCCCCGATCTTTCGCATGACAGACGCGCTTTCTTCAGACAGTTGCCGTGTCAGCTCCAGTCCGTAGACGGCCTCGCGAATCGGCCCGACAGCAGAATTCATCAGGGTCGTAATCCCGGACAGCGTCGTAATGAACAGGTATTTCTGCCACATATCGCGCTGGATGTCTGCACTGGTCCGGATCGTAGCCTTCGTGCCGGCGAATGTTTCTTTCAGCAGGTGAATGCGCTCGCTTTCACCGCCACTCCACTCGCCAAACACTGCTTCATGTGTCTGGCTGGTCTGAACCACATCTCCGTCGCTGTTTAACGTGGTTTCGATGAAGCACAGGCCGCCCAGAACGCGCTCACGTCCGAATCGCTCCCACAGCTGCTCCATATGGGCAATACCGTTGAGCAGGGGCAGAATCATGGTATTTTCCCCGACATAAGGAGCGATCGACTCCATGCTGTCCGACAGGTGGTAGGCTTTGTTGGAAAGCAGGATGACATCATAGGTCCCTGTTTCTTCGCCTGCCACGATGAGCTGCGGCTCTTGAAGATGGATATCTCCGTGCACACTCTGTACCCGCAATCCTCTTTCACGCAATTGCTCTCTTCTTCTCTCTCTCACCAGAAAGGTAACATCTTTTCCAGCCTCAGCCAATCGCGCGCCAAAATAACCGCCTACCGCCCCGGCTCCCAGAATCAACACTTTCATCGAAAACCCTCCACCCTTTTGTTCAAAATAGTTTGTCTATATTGTACAAAAAAGGAACCGAAGACAAAACCCTGCAATATCATGTTAGAAATACTGACATACAATGTAATAAAACCTCTTGACGCTTTTGCCCTTCAAATTCTATAATCACAAATAGAAAAGTGAAACAAAGTCGCACGTTACGGTAATTACCTAAATAAACATTCGTGATTGGAGTGGTCTGTGTGGATTTGAAAAGCGTATTATCCCTTGTTGAAGTGGAGAATGTTGAATATGTTGATTTTCGCATCGTAGACTTGCTTGGCCGTCAACACCATGTCACTATTCCTGCCTACGCTGTAGACGAGGACACTTTCACGAATGGTGTTGCTTTTGATGGCTCCAGCCTGATTGGCTACAAGGGAATCGAAGAAAGTGACATGGTGGCGTTGCCTGACCCATCCAGCGCCTTCCTCGATCCATTTGTCGAAGCCAAAACATTAAACATAGTCTGCAACATCTACAATCCCGATGGTACGCCCTATGCCCGTGACCCACGCGGTATCGCTCTGAAAGCAGAGGCCTACCTGGAGCAGCTAGGCATTGCCACCTCCGCTTATTTTGGCCCGGAATCGGAGTTCTTCCTGTTCGACCACGTCCGTTACGCTTCTGGTCCAACCGGCTCCTTTTTTCACATCGATTCCGAGGAAGCGTACTGGAATACCGGCAAGGAAGGGAAAAATCTCGGTTATAAAGTGGCTAACAAGGGCGGATATTTTCCCGTTCAACCAACGGACTCTCAGGCAGACATCCGAAACGAAATGTGCTCCTTGCTCACACAGGCCGGGCTCAAAGTGGAGCGTCATCACCATGAGGTAGCCACTGCCGGTCAGGGAGAGATCAACTTCCGTTTTGACACACTGACGCGGACCGCTGACAACCTGCTTTTGTTCAAATACATTGTGCGGAATGTAGCGGCCAAGCATGGGAAAACAGCCACCTTCATGCCGAAGCCAATCGTCGGCGACAACGGCAGCGGTATGCATGTCCATCAAAGCCTCTTTCAAGGCGATACCCCGCTGTTCTATGAAAAAGGCGGCTATGCCAACTTAAGTGAAATGGCTCTCCACTACATTGGCGGTATCCTGTACCATGCGCCTGCGCTGATCGCGCTGACCAATCCCAGCACCAATTCCTTCAAGCGCCTGGTGCCGGGCTATGAAGCACCGGTAAATCTGGTCTTCTCCAAAGGAAATCGTTCGGCAGCCGTGCGGATTCCGGTAGCGGCTGTGACTCCGAAGGCCTCCCGGATTGAATTCCGCACGCCTGACTCCACAGCCAATCCGTATCTCGCTTTCGCCGCCATGCTGATGGCCGGACTGGATGGAATCAAACGCAAGCTGGACCCGCGTGAGCTGGGCTACGGTCCGCTTGACAAAAACATTTACGACCTCTCCCCTGCAGAAAAAACAGACATCAAGAGCGCACCGGGCTCGCTTTCGGAAGCATTGACCGCTTTGGAGAACGACAGTGACTTCCTGCTGGAGGGCGATGTCTTTATCCGCGAAGTAATCGATGCCTGGATCGAGCGGAAGCGCAGTGAGATTCAACAGGTGGAACGCACTGTCAATCCGAAGGAATACGAGCTGTACTACGATCTGTAAAAACCTCTTCCTCTCTCGTCCTGTCTTTGCGCTGATAAAAATCTCGCTTGGCGCAAGCGGCCGGGCGAGGCTTTTTTTTGCCAAGTATAGCGATCCTTTTGGTTGTGTATAAAAAGAACAGAACAACCCACAATATGATCGATGCAAAGATAACCCTCGGAGGGAAGCCTGGTGCAGTCTGACAAAACATTGGATCTCATCTCTGTCGCATCCATTCCCCTGATCATGACCCTGGGCAATTCGATGCTGATCCCGATCTTGCCTACCCTGCAAACAAAACTGGGCGTCTCTTCCTTTCAAATCAGCATGATCATTACGGTTTACTCCGCCGTAGCAATTGTGCTTATCCCGCTTGCCGGCTACCTCTCCGACCAGTTCGGAAGGAAAAAGGTCATTGTCCCCAGTCTGATCATTACCGCCCTGGGAGGATTGATCTCTGGAGTGTCTGCCATGATGTTTCAGGATTCCTACTGGTTGATTTTGCTGGGAAGGATGCTGCAGGGCGCAGGTGCTGCCGGTTCTGCTCCGATCGTCCTGCCACTGATTGGAGACATGTTTTACAGGGAGGAGGAGGTCAGCAGCGGACTTGGCGTGATCGAGACAGCCAATACCTTTGGCAAAGTGCTGAGCCCGATACTGGGAGCCTTTCTGGCAACGTTCCTGTGGTATCTCCCCTTTTTGGCCATCCCTGTTTTCAGTGCCATATCAATCCTGCTGGTCCTCTTTTTATTAAAATCGCCCAAACAGCAAACGCCCAAAAAGTTTGGCGTTTTTCTCCACGATGTCCGAGAAATTTTCAAGCAAAAGGGAAAATGGCTGTTGGCCGTCTTCACCCTGGGCGGCATCTGCATGTTTGTCCTTTTTGGTGTGCTGTTTTACCTGTCCACCACGCTGGAAGAGAAGTACGGGATCGACGGTGTCGTGAAGGGACTGCTTCTGGCGATCCCGCTCGGGGCCTTGTGCATTGCCTCTTATCTTACTGGCAAGTTCATCGGGGACAAAAAGAAGCTGATGAAGTGGCTGACGTTTACAGGCTTGCTGTTCGCTGCGCTGGCTGTCTTTCTGGCTGGTTATGTAGCGACCCTCTCTTTTTTGATCCTGATCCTCGTAGCGGCAGGCGTAGGGATTGGCGCCTCGCTGCCGTGTCTGGACGCCTTCATTACCGCAGGCATTGAAAAAGAACAGCGCGGGACGATCAGCTCGCTTTACAGCAGTATGAGATTTATCGGTGTCGCTGCCGGTCCGCCCGTTGTTTCCGTATTGATGGGGGGTTCTCCCTTTGTTTTGTTTGGGTTGTTGGCTGGACTTACTCTCTTGGGAGCGATTGTGGGTCTGTTTGCCATCAGGCCGAAGACCAACGGCAAGGAGGAAGGGAGGGAATCGATGAAACAATTGATATGGCGTGATTTGTTTAAAGGCAAACCGCGAAACAAAGCGCGCTAAAACAGTATAAGGAAAAACTTGGTTTATCGCCAAATCCAATAGCGAAAGCCTTAGTTTTTCTTTCCGAAAGTACAAAAAATCCCCCGCTGGTGGCTCCCTTGCGAAAAAAGGAATCAAAAAGGGGGGATGGCAACATTTGCATTACTTTTGCATGACAACACTTTCGTACCGGTCAGCTTGGTTGGAAACAGCTCGCAATCTCGCCGCCAGCTCTGCGGAGGTTCGGGGAATACAGTCCGCATCCACCTGTTCCCGCAAAGCATCAGGCAGAGCCTGCCAGACCTCGTATACAGCCGGTATCCTGAGCTGCAGTCCTGCCAGTCTGTCCCTGTCGGAGAATACAGCTTCCGGCACTCCTTCCAGCACCAGCTGTCCTTTTTCCATGACAAATATCCAGTCTGCCCACGCAAAGGCAAGGTCAACATCATGTGTAGCCATGAGAATCGTAGTGCCAGCAGTATGAATCCGCTCCAGCTCCTGGACAAAGCTCTGCGTTTGTCCCTGGTCTAAGTAAGCCGTCGGTTCATCCAGCAAAAGCAGCTCCGGCTCCATCACCATTACACCTGCAAGGGCGACTCGCCGTTTCTGTCCCAAACTTAGATGATGCAGGGGCATTTCTGCCCACTCCGTCATTTGGAAGCGCTCCATCACGCCCTCCAGCTTCTCACGGATCATCGCATCGGGCAGCTTCAGATTGCATAAGCCGTAGGAGAGGTCCTCTGCTACTGTCGTCGCAATCAGCTGCTGTTCCGGGTCCTGAAATACCAGACCGATTCTCTGCTTCAATGCAAACAGGGAGGCGCGGTCATTTCCGATCGGACTCCCTTTCCACAGAACTTCTCCGTGCTGCGGCCGGAGAATGCCGTTTGCATGCAAAAACAGCGTGGATTTTCCACAGCCGTTGTGACCCAGCAGTACGCATTTTTTCCCCTGCGGTACTGTCAACGAAAGGCCGCTCAGCGCGGGGTGACCCGCTCCCGGATATGTGTAGCGGACGTCCGAGAATCGCAGCAGCTCGGTTGTCTCACTGGCAGTCGCTTTGGCATTCACATCTTTCATCCCCCTGTCCACCATTCCAGCATGAGCAGCAGCAATAAACCAGCCACCGCCTCCGATTCATATCTTTTGGAACGGACATGCGTGGAATAGCCGATCACCCGGAAATCATCGAGAAATCCTCTGGCCGTCATGCTGATGTACATCTGTCGATAGCGGATCATCGAACGGGTGAACAACTGAAAGACCAATCTCCCTGCATCCTTCAGCGTTTCACTCAGCCCGCCATGCCCTCCTCTTGCCTTCTGCGCCGTCCACATCTGCTCTGCAGTCTCCAGCAGGACAAAGACAAAGCGATACATGATCATCATCAGATCGGTCAAAATGGAGGGAACTCCTATTTTTCGCAGTACCTGCAGAATTTCGGCAAACGGAACGGTAAAGAGCAGAAAGGAAAAGCAGGAAAGCGCGGTTAGCGATCTCGCTGCCAGAATCCCTACTCTTGTCAGTCCAGCCTCTGTCACATAGAAGACCCAGCCTCCAAGCTGCCAGCTTGCCCAGACACTGTCTGTCGGGCTCCATTCCTGCCCCCCTGCAATTTCAATGAGCAGCGCAGGCGCTCCTGCCAGCAAAAAGGCCAGCGATGCACTCACAACCAGGACATAGATCCGCCAGGGCACACGGGCATACACCGTAATCCAGAGGCTCATCCAGACGAAAAGCAGGGCCTGAACCAGCGGATGACTGACAAGCGCCAGCACCAGCGCCCCGATGGCGAACAGCAGCTTGTGCACGGGCGGAAGATTGCGCAGTCTGCTTCCGTATGCCAGCGTGTCAATGCGTCCAATCATTCTTTCCCATTTTGGAGCCGGCCGCGGTACACTCCGATGGCATAACCGATCACACCCGCGCCAAGAGCGGCCTGCAGAGCAAATAACAAGCTCTCTGTTTCACCGCCAGGAGGCTCCAGCAGAGGTTGGAACCACGGCTCATAATCGGGAGCCATTTCCGTTATCGCTTCCTCCGCCGCGCCATCTGCCCCGGCGAATTCGGAATCCTTTACCAATACCAGCGGAACGACGGCAAGAACGGCGACCAACAGCAGCAGCACCCAGTTTGTCCAACGCTTCACCGCTTAGCCCTCCTTTTTCAGCAGCCTGAGCTGCGTCAGTTCTTGACCATTGTACGCCTGAAGCCAATTCCATACGAGCACGGTAAGCAGCCCCTCACTGATCGCCAGCGGCACTTGTGTGAGAGCAAAAATTCCGGCAAATTTGGCAAAGGAAGCGGCGATTCCGCCTGAGGCAGCCGGAAAAGCCAATGCCAACTGAACAGAGGTAACCAGATAGGTGCTCAGATCAGCCAGTGCAGCAGCCAGGAAAATGCCGATCTTTTGTTTGCCCAGTCTGCCTGCCACCAATCGATAGACACCGTAGGCGACAACCGGTCCGACGACGGCCATGGAGAAGGCGTTGGCTCCCAGCGTAGTCAACCCGCCGTGGGCCAGCAAAAGCGCCTGAAAGAGCAGTACCAGGCTGCCCAAAACCGCCATCACCCATGGGCCAAACAAAATGGAGCCCAGGCCCGTACCGGTCGGGTGCGAGCTGCTGCCCGTCACCGAGGGAATTTTCAGCGCTGACAGCACAAAAGCAAATGCCCCGGCTACGCCCAAAAGCAGCTTAAACTCCGGGCGTTCCTTGACAATTCGCCGAATGGAGCGCAAACCCAGGAAAAAGAATGGCAGAAACGCAGCCCACCAAAACAGCGACCACCCTACCGGCAAGTATCCCTCCATGATATGCATGGCATGTCCGGTTTCCGGCGTATTCAGCAAAAAATAGATCATCAAGCCGGCAATCAACAGAAAACTTGATCGTGTCCGTCTCCCTTTCATCCAGAACCCTCCCTCTTTTGCATTTTATTTCACTCTTTTGCACCGCAAGTCCACAAAGCTGTGGTTGCATCAAAAAAGCTCACCCGGAACGGATGAGCTGGCACACCACAACAAACGACACTTTGGGACAGTCGTTTTTGTCTCGGCTCACCTCTCCTTTCCTCGAAGGCATTTTGGGTGTGCAGCTAGGTAGGTCTCCTGGCTTCCGGATCAACACGCTCTTTTTGCCTTCCCCATCGGATCGATGAGTGGCTGCAGGATAAAAGAGCATTCCCCTGGTTACAGTGGCGGGACCGCTCGGGATTTGCACCCGATTCCCTGTTACCCCTTATCAAGATAAGGGCACCTGTCTGCATAGATTCAGTTGTCTTTTTCCGAAAATTCGTAGTTGATTGCTCTATTATATACGATCCCTTGCAAAAGAAAAAGGATCAACGAGCATCTGCACCGATGGCTTCTTTCACATGGGAAAAGCCATCGCGTTCCAGCAGGCGAAGCAGTTGTTTATTAATCGTTTTGACGATCGCGGGTCCCTGGTAGATCATGCCCGAGTACACCTGAACCAGGCTGGCGCCAGCGCGAATCTTGCGGTACGCATCCTCGCCTGTAAAGATGCCGCCTACCCCGATAATTGGAACCCTGTCGCCCACTTCCTGATAGATTTCTTTTACCCAAGCCGTCGCTCTCTCCTCCAGCGGCCTGCCGCTGAGTCCGCCTGCCTCATCGGCACGGGGATGGTCTTGTACGGCCTCGCGGGAGAGCGTCGTATTGGTCGCGATAATCCCGGAGAGACCTTCCTCCACGGCTGCCTGAACGACATCGCGCATCTGCTCGTCTGCCATGTCTGGCGCTACCTTCAACAGGATCGGTTTGGCAGCGACTCCGCGGCCCTGCAGCTCTGCCGCTTTCTCCCGGATGGCCCGGATCAAAGCACGCAAACTCTCCGTCTCCTGCAAATCGCGCAGATTGGGTGTGTTGGGCGAGCTGACGTTGATCACAAAATAGTGACCATAGGGATACAGCATGTCCAGACATTTGCTGTAATCCTGGGCTGCCTCTTCATTTGGCGTGATCTTGTTTTTCCCGAGATTGATCCCGATCGGAACATCCGCATAGGCGTAATCAATCAGGTTTTGGGAGGCCAGATACGCTCCCAGATTATTGAACCCCATTCGGTTGATGATCGCTTGATGCTCCATCAGCCGGAACAACCGGGGCTGTGGATTCCCTGGCTGTCCCTGGGGAGTAATCGTTCCTACCTCTACAAAGCCAAAGCCCAAAGCAGCAAGGGCGTGATAAACTTCTGCATTTTTGTCAAAGCCGGCTGCCAGCCCGACAGGATTGGGAAATTTCAATCCCCAAATCTGATTCTCCAGGCGCTGGTCGCGAACCTGGTACATCATTTTCAACAAACTTTTCGCTGCAGGCGACTTTTCCACCATTTTGAGGAGATGGACGGTTTTTTCATGAACCTCTTCCGCGTCCATCTGAAACAGGAATTTCCGCACTAGTTGATACATCGCTGCACTCCTCACTGCGTTTATTCTGCCTAGTAGCATATCACATTTTTGGAGAGAGGCGAACAAAATGAGAGATTCTTTTTTCACTTGGCAGAGATTGCTTGATTCTCCCCTCCCGAACAACGCCCTGGCCGATGTCACCGTAAGCGTAACTCTGGTCGATTCAGGAAGATGAAACTGGATTGGTATCAATAACCGGATTTGACTGAGAATATAAATAACTGCCTGCCCCGATTCAGCAGGGCAGGCAGTTGATCTGTAAATGTATGATTGTCGACTTTACAAAAGAATGGCTTAGTTTTTCACCATCAAAACTTCATCGAGTGCCACATAGGGCAGGTTATGTGCTTCCGCCACTGCCTTGTACGTCACTTTTCCATCAATGACGTTTACGCCTTTGGACAACGGACGGTTATCCAGGATCGCTTGACGGTAGCCTTTATTGGCCAGTTGAACCGCATATGGTACGGTTACGTTTGTCAAGGCCAGCGTAGACGTGCGGGCAACTGCCCCCGGCATATTGGCCACGGAGTAGTGGATGACCCCGTGTCTTTCATAGGTCGGATTGTCATGGGTAGAGATGCGGTCACAGGTCTCGATCGAACCGCCTTGGTCGATGGCTACGTCGACGATGACGGAACCTGGAGCCATGGTTTTGACCATGTCTTCGGTAACCAGACGCGGCGCGCGAGCACCCGGGATCAATACTGCGCCAACCAGAAGGTCTGCTTTTTTCACGGCATTTGCAATGTTAAAGGAGTTGGACATCAATGTTTGCACACGGCCCTGGAACAGGTCATCCAGTTGACGAAGGCGATCAGCGTTTACATCAATGATGGTGACATTGGCACCGAGGCCCACTGCCATTTTCGCTGCGTTGGTACCGACGATTCCGCCGCCGATGACCACCACTTCACCTTTTGGCACACCAGGAACGCCGCCGAGGAGTACGCCTTTTCCGCCGTATGGCTTTTCCAGAAACTGTGCGCCGATTTGTACGGACATGCGTCCTGCGACTTCTGACATTGGCATCAGAAGCGGCAATGCGCCGTTGTCCAATTGAATCGTTTCGTATGCGATGGCAACCACTTTCTTCTCAACCAGCGCACGAGTCAATTCCGGCTCAGGGGCGAGGTGGAGATACGTGAACAGGATTTGTCCTTCACGGAAAAAGCCATATTCATTTGGAAGCGGTTCCTTTACTTTCATCACCATGTCGGCTGCCCATGCTTCTGCTGCGGTAGCGACGATTTCGGCACCTACTGCCGTGTAATCTTCATTGGTGAAACCGCTGCCAAGACCTGCGCTGTTTTCGATCCGGACAGAATGTCCATTTTGCACCAGTGCCGCTACACCTGCTGGTGTGATGGCTACGCGATTTTCATTGTTCTTAATCTCTTTGGGAATCCCTACAATCATTGTATAAGTCCTCCTTTTGCAAATGCCAAATAACGAGATTATCTTCATTGTACAGCGATTTTAGACTGACTTTCCTTGGGGATTCCCTTAATCTTGCCTTCCTACTATTTGTGAAAATCCACAAAGAACTAGCGTTCGTCATTTAGTTTATCCAGCTTCAACTCGAGATAAAGAGCCACCCGTTGATTCATATCTTCCAGATCGACCTGCATGATTTCCTCAATTCGCTTGAGTCGATAGCTGAGTGTATTGATATGGATGTGCAGCCGATTGGCAGTTACGTTTACTTTTCCGGCCGTATCCAGATAGGCTTCCAGCGTTTCGGTCATCGCTGTTTGATTTTCTGCATCATAGCGCTTTAGCCTTGCCAATCTCTCATTTTCGTAACCCTGTTCCTCATCCCACTGTTTCAGCTTGATCAGGTAGCGGTAGATTCCCAGTTCGTGAAATCCGTGCAAGCCCTCAGTCTCGCGCGGAAACAGCCGCTTGATCTTGAGTGCATGCAGTGCCTCTTGGTAGCTTTTCACAATGTCGGCATACGCCTTGTAGCTGCGTCCGTAACCGGCTGTGACCGGGCCCTGCCGTTCATGTGATTCCAGCTTGCCAAGCGAATCGGCGAGAAACTGCTCCATCTTTCGTCCCAGCAGCTCCTCCTGCTTTTTGCCTGTTCCTGTATGGCCGACCAACAGGATGATTTGGTTGCCATCCACAACCCAAAGCATCTTGTCCCGCATCAGCAGCGGATAGAGGTACTGCTCCAGTCTCGTCCCGGCAGCCTCCATCACACAGATCAGATACGGTGCATACAGCTGCATTTGCAGACTCTCTGCTTTTTGACGGATCAGGGTATCGCTTGAGTGATTGCCCAACAACAGCTCCCATAAAAACTCTTTTCGCCGTTGTTCCTCCGCCTTGCGCTTTCCCTGCCTCTGAATCAGACGGGAAACAGCAGCGCGTGCCGCCTGGCGCAAGATTTCATCATCCGCTTCGGTAATGGGGCGGTTCACCTCAATCGCCCAGATGTAGCCGAGTACATCATTTCCCTTGCGGATGGCGATCGCTACTCGCTTGCCCAGCCCAACCTCATCCTTGGCAGGAATATGAACCGGCTCCTCTTTTGTCAGCAATTCCTGAAAAACGCCATCCTTCCACAGCCGGGTCAGCACCTTTTCGGGCACCCGCCGACTCATGATCGTCGACGATCGGGCCTGGTCGGTACTTTCGCTGTGTGAGCTGTAGGCGATCAGCTTGTGGTCGGAGTCCTCGATGGTAATCGGGTTCTGCAAAAGCTCCCCAATCACGTCGGCCAGTTCATCAATATCCGCATGCTGATAGTTTTGAAAAAAGTTCAGTTGATTGGACACAGCTCCACCCTCTTATCACTCGTGTGAGGCTATTCCTCTATTATACCGGAAAGACGCCCATGCTTCATAAAAAGCAAATAAAAAAGAGCCGCCTTTTTCCGTCGAAGGCAGCTTCTAGCTCTCCTCACACCAGTCGTGAAATTGCGTCCAGAATTTGTTCCTTTTGAAAGGGTTTGACCACGAAATCCCGTGCGCCGTGTTTCATCGCTTCCAACACCTTTTGCCGGTGGCCGATCGCCGAACAGATCAGAACCTTGGCCTCCTCGTCAATCGCAAGTATCTCGCGCATCGCATCAATCCCCTGCATTTCGGGCATGGTGATGTCCATCGTGACGATGTCGGGCCGCAGTTCCTTGTATCTTTCGATGGCCTCCCGTCCTGTCGTTGCCTCTCCGCATACCTCATGTTTTCCGGCAACCATGTCGGCCAGCATTCTCCTCATAAACGCCGCATCGTCTACAATCAACAAACGGGCCACGTAGTTTCCCCCCTGAACAGTTTCACATTCACCCTTTAACTCTTACAGAAAACGTGAAACTTGTCCACGAGAGAATATCTGTTATTTTGTCGAAACGACAGTTTGCCTGCTTTTGCTGTTTGGCCGGCTCTATTCCTCGAGAAAGCCAATGGATGGAGCAGGCTTTTCCGTGTGGACTGCAGGACTATCCGGTTTGGGGTGAGGGGTTGTTTCCCCGATTTCGGGCAGCTCCACCTGCCTGATCTCATCCGGGATATTGATGGGAGGAATTTCAATCAGATCTTTTTCCACCGTTCCACCTCCTGATTTTGACATCGGGGTTATCTTGCCCCGACTCTGGTGCGCCCATTCTTTTTCCAGACGAATCAGGACGCTCTCTGGCCATCTTGGGCGGTTGTCGAAAACTTGAGTGACCTGCATGCAAGGGCAGCCGTTTTCCCTTTGTGACTTTCTGCTTTATAATAGAGCCTGCACCGTAGTCACATCGGCCTCCTCTTTTTTTGGAGGGAGGATTTTGTCTTATTTTGTAGAAATTTGTTCAATTACGCTAAGTTGTTCGAGAGGAGACCGTCATGCCCAAGCTCCAACCGTTTCCTGTCTTGTTTGCATGCCTCGTCGTCGCTCTGCTCGTTTTGAATACGAGCCAGTTTCTTACCAGCATGCAGCATCTGCAACAGATGGAAGAAACGGATATGCCCGTGCGTCAATTGCGCATCGTTCTGATGCTGGAAGGGCCTACCTATGACCAGGGATGGAACAGCAGCGCTTTGGAGAGCTTGCTGGATTTGCAAAAAAAATACGGGTTCTCACTGGAAGTGGCCAGCAATATTAATCCGAACCAAATTACCAGTGTTGCCAAGGATTTCGCCTCTAGCGGATACGACTTGATCTTTGGCCACGGCGTCATTTTCTCCCATCCCTTTTCCGAGATCGCTCCGTACTACCCGGAGACGCGATTTGTCTCCTTTAATGGCGAAGCCCCTCATATCAACCAGACCACCATACGATACGACATGTATCCTGCGGGATATCTCGTAGGACGGTTGGCCGCACATATGTCCCGCTCAAGAAAGGTCGGCTACATTATCGCAGACAAGCCCACAGAATACGATCAGTTGAACGGTTTTACCAAAGGGGTCAAGGATACTTCACCAAAGATTGAGGTCTTGGTGGGAAAGGTCCAAGACTTCAATGACATCAAAGGCGCCACGGAGGCTGCGAAGGAAATCATCTCCAAAGGGGTGGACGTGTTGTACACGACGGGGGACAGCCTGAATCTGCCGGTCATTACCGAAGCCCAGAGAGCGGATGTCTATGCGATCGGCTACATCGCCGACCAGCGCTATATCGCACCCAATCACGTTCTCGCGTCCATGATTCAGGACGTGCAGCAATGCTACCGAATGATCCTGTCCGAATTTATTGCAGGGTCCTTGCCTTCTGGTACCGTGACCTACGGACTAAAAGAAGGAGTAAACCGCCTGAGTTCTTATGGCCCCATGGTACCACAGGAAGTGCGCGAAGCTTTAGCACGGGATTTGAACCGTCTAATCAACCATCGTTAAATATTTGGAGGATAGAAATGATGTCTCCGTTTCGCAGCCTTGGCTTTCAGAAGAAAATCATGCTCAGCTATCTGGTCATGATGCTGCTTATCGGTTGTGTCACCACGTTATTCAGCTTTCAGATGACCAAGGTAACTGCCGATGAGATGCACTTGACGCAAAACGTACTGCCGCAGGCCAGCGCCCTGTTGGATGTGAAAAACCAGCTCTACCTGAAAACCTTTGCGCTGAATATGTACACCTTGACGCGGGAAGCTACTTTTCTGGATCAGTACTATACCAATCTGATCAACACGAGTCGTTTTTCCAACATTCCCAATACAGATGAAAACAGTGAATTGTTGACCGTGATCGAATTGATCCGTCAGCTTGATTTCATCTTTCTCAACAAAATCAATCCGTTGCTGCAGGCCAATAATGTAACGGCTGTCAGCTATGTGCTGGAAAACGATGTCCAGCCCCGCATCAAACAACTGGAACGTCACTTGAATTACTCGCTCAATCAGCTCGAATACCAAACCAACAAGGAATTCCAGCGAACCAACGACTCGCTGAAGGTCTCGTTGATCCTGACCTACAGTGTCTCCGTCGCTTCGATCCTGTTCGGGCTTTTTTGCACCTTCTATTTCCGCAAAGAGCTGCTGCGGCCGATTCAGTCGCTAATCCTTCAGGTTCGCGAGGTCTCGAAAGGTACCTTTGGACAGCAGATTATCTACAATACAAAAGATGAATTTCATGAGCTGGCGGTAGAATTCAACAAAATGTCGACCAACATTGCCCAGCTCTTTCAGCAGGATCAGGCACAGCGACTGGTGCTGGAAGAAGAGAAAAATGTGCGGGAGCAGATTCTGAACTCTCTGCCTGTCGGCGTCATTACCCGTCACTTTCACTCTGAATGGGTACACATTAACCAAAAGGCCAAAGAGTTGGTCCGGTTTGATGACTGCAACTTTCCGGTCACCAAAGAACCTGATCTGTGGGTCGGCCGTCCCGGGGAACAAACGCCGTGGTTTGAAAACAGGAAAATCACGCTCTATCGGGAGGATGGCAGCAGCTTTATCGCCCTCGTATCCTATGTACCGCTGCGCAATCAGTACGATCAGGAAGCAGGCTGGATGGTCGCTTTCTCCGATATCACCGAGCAAGAGCGCGTGCAGGAGTATTTGCACCAATCGGAAAAATTGGCGATGGTCGGACAACTGGCAGCAGGTGCGGCACACGAGATCCGAAATCCGCTGACTGTCATTTACGGGTTTATCCAGTTGCTTGAGCAGCGGCTCCCAGAAGAAGAGAAGGACCGCCACTATCTCCCCTTGATTCTGGTGGAGATCGAGCGGGTCAACCGGATTGTGACCGAGCTGTTGATGCTCTCCAAGCCTTCCGAGCCCAACTACCGGGAAACCTCGCTCTCAGAAGTGCTCGACTCGATTCTGCCCTTGATGAAGGGAGAAGCGGCCCTGCATGGAATCGAGATTCTCGATCTTTCAGATAAAAACACCAAGCTGGAAGTAGACGTCGAGCAGCTCAAGCAAATCATGCTCAACCTGATGAAAAACAGTATCGAGGCGATGGGAGACGGGGGAGAGCTGCAGATTCAGAGCGAAGTCGTGGATTCATCGGTACGCATTCATGTTCGCGACAGCGGAAGCGGTATCCCGTCTGAGCATCTGGTGAAAATCTTTGATCCTTTCTTCTCGTTGAAAGAGGATGGAACGGGTCTGGGCTTGCCGATCTCCCGCCGGATGGTAGAGAACCACGGCGGAAGTATGCAGATCTTCAGCCAGCTTGGCGAAGGGACCGAAATCGTGATCACACTGCCCCTCCGTCCACAGCGTCACTGATCGGAGTGGACGGCATCCAGCCACTCAAACATCTGTCTGGTGTATCTCTCCATCTCCGCCCCTTTGAACAAGTGGCTGGCTCCCTCGGCCAGCCACAGCTCATAAGGCTTGCCGGCTGCCTGCAGGGCGTCCGCAAGACGTCTCGCGTGTTCCACTCCTACATTTTCATCCTCGCTACCGTGAATGATCAGTACCGGGCAACGCACCTCTGCTGCGCGGAACACGGGAGACCGCTCTTTGTACGCATCCTCCTGTTTTCGCGGGTGCCCGACGACGCGGCGGAGCATTCTCCGCAAATCCACTCGTTCTTCATAGGTCAGAAACAGATCGCTGACGCCTCCCCAGACGACGGCTGAATGCAGGCCCTCACATTCGATCGCAGCCAGCAGCGCCATGATCCCCCCTCGCGAAAAACCGTAGACACTGATTCGCCTTCTGTCCACAAAAGAAAGGGAACGAAGCAGCTCGTAGGCAGCAAAGACATCATGGCGGTCGGCGCCGCCAAATTCATCTCGGCCCTCGCCCCCTTCATTGCCGCGATAGTGGGGAGCGAGCACGACATAGCCAAACGCCGCCATTTGGCTGATCCGCTCCGGGCGTACTTTTCCTACACCCTTGATGCCCCCGCGGCAGTACAACAGGGCAGGCAGGCGGTCATCCTGGGCCATCGCTTCCGGTACGGCAAGCGCCGCTTTGACCAGCAGGCCCTGGCTTTCGTAGCTGACTGTGTACAGGCGGATACCCGGTTCCACAGACGGCTCTGCGACCATCTCCAAAAAAGGCTCCACATCATTGCTGATTGCTTTCACCTGATCACTCCCCTTCAGCTTTGGCGACCTGCCCGATCAAATGCTGCAGAGGCCGCGACAGCAATTTCTTTTTGTGATGAACGAGCTGGATGAAAAACGGCTGCCTGGTTCCCGCAAACGGCACTGCGGACAACATCCCTCCTGCCACTTCCCTGCCGACTGCCATTCGCGGAAGCAAGGCCACGCCCAAACCGCAGCGTACGCATTGCTTGATCGCCTCCGGGTTGCTGAACTGGCAGGCAATCCGGTACGCGGTGCCGGTATCCTTGAGCATGTCCACCAACATGCCCCGATACGTACAGCCTTCTTCCGTCACGATCAGTGACTCCCCCTCCAGATCATGGACAGCAACCGTCTTCATTATGCTCAGGCGGTGTTCGGGGGGCGTGACGACAACCAGTTCTTCCTCGCGAATCACATGTGCGATCAGCTCGGCATCGGTGCACAACCGATCGAAGATGAATCCGGCGTCGAGGAGGCCATCTTTGAGCTGCTGCATGATTCCTGCTTCGTTCCCTGTCTGCAGGACGAGCTCCACGCCGGGAAACGACTGCCGAAACGTTTGGATGTGGCCTGGGAGGAAATAGGCTGCAAGCGTATCGATCGTGCCGATCGAGAGCGGCCCGCTCGACTGTCTACCCACGACATCCTTAGATTCCCCATAGAGCCGAATCATCTCCAGGGCATAAGGCAAAAGGGCTTCCCCTGCTTGCGTCAGCCTCAGCTTCCTGCCGAACCGCTCAAACAGCGGAGCCCCGTAAGACTGCTCCAGCTTCTGCATCTGCGCCGTCACACTGGGTTGGGCGTATCCAAGCGCTTCCCCCGCGCGGGTAAAGCTGCCTGAACGGGCCACTTCGCAAAACGTCTGCAGATAGACCAGCTCCATTGCATGACCTCCCATCGAAATTTGTGATGCTTTTCATCCAAATGTATAGATAACAATAATACCAAATTCCATGATAAGCTACGATCATCCCAAGCGACAAGGAGGATGTCCCATGTCTCACGTACTCTCTATTTCTGCCGCTCCGCCCGAAACGGCCGAGCGCCACTTTCTCGCCAAGCTGTCAGTGGAAACCGATGTCTCCGACGTCTGGAACGACCTGCAAAACGAGGTGAACGGCTTCCAGTTGGTCGATGTGCGCAGTGAAAAAGCTTTTCAGGAATGCCATCTTCCAGGCGCAGTCTCTCTCCCCCATCCGTCTATTTCCGCCGACACGACTTCTACTCTGGATCGGGCAAAAGTCATTGTCGTCTACTGCTGGAGCCCTGCCTGCAACGGGGCGGCCAAAGGGGCAGCCAAGCTGGCGGCGCTCGGGTATCGTGTCAAGGAGATGCTGGGCGGCATAGAATATTGGCGACGGGAAGGCCATCCGGTAGAAGGAATCCTGGCCGAAAACGCTCCTTTGATTGGCTAGGATCGCAAGGAAAAACCTTCCCTATGCGGAAGGTCTTTTCCTTGCCTGATCACGATTGTGGTACGTCTGTCCTGTCAGGGAGGAAAGTGACCGAATGGTTGGCAGCTGATCGCCCTTCTTTCGGGACATTTCAAGCGGATGGGTCCGAGAAGCATAAGAAAAAGAACGGGAAATATCCCGTCCTTTTCACGTTGCATTATGGCAAGGCTTAGTAGCCGCGTTTTGCATTCTTTTTGTTAATGGTAGCGAGGTTCTCTTCGCTGTGCTTCAGCCATTTTTTCAATTTGTCCTCGAAGGAAGCCCCGCTGTCTCTTTTTGAGTTGCCCCCGCGGTCTCCTCCACGATATCCACCGCCACGACGCTCTTCACGTTCTGGACGCTCCGGCGCAGGTAGTGCGGCGCGAACAGAAAGCGAGATCTTGCCTGCATCATCAATGGAGAGGACCTTTACTTTGACTTGATCCCCTACGGAAAAGTGTTCGTTGATATCCTTTACAAAACCGTTCGCAACTTGGGAAATGTGGACTAACCCCTGCTCGGTTTCGCTGACTGCTACGAACATCCCAAACGGTTTAATCGCTGTCACTTTTCCCTCGATGATGCTTCCCACTTGTACTGCCATTCAGTTTGCACTCCTTTTATTATTTCCCAAAAATGGTGAGAACCTCTACCAGAAGCCTCATTACATTAGTATAGCAGAGTTAATCGATGGCTGAAAAGCCTATTCTTTCTTGGTAAGTTCTATCGGCGCATTCCTGATCTCGTTTTCACTCAATCGAGCCTGCTACCTCCTTCTTTGTATTCTCACAACCCTCAAAATAGAACTCATTTTAGGATGGATAAGGGGTTCCTATTTTATCACTTTGATTTTTTTGATTTCCAGCGTATCCCTGCTGCGATTACCAGCAGCATCGTAACTATGCCCGTGCCGTCGAGTACGACATCGGCAACCTGCCCGGTGCGATCCGGGGTAAACGTCTGATGCCACTCATCCAAAACAGCCAGGGTCAAGCTGAGAAACCCGCTCCAGGGCAACGCGGATTGTGCGGTCAATCTTTGTCGCAGCACCCTGTACCACGCTGCCGTCAACAGAGCAAATACGGTAAAATGTGTGCCTTTGCGCAGAAAAAACTCGATCATTCCGGCTGCTCCGGTGTTGTCGATACTGACCTCTGATTTTCCATACCGAAAAGAAAAGTCCTTCCACTGTTCGGAAACCGCATTTTCGTCGACGTATTGGGAAATCGGCCCCCGTAAATCCTGCTGTGAGTATGGCTGCGAGGACGAGATATACAAGCCCGCTATGATCGCAATCAGCAGGATGATTTCGCCCACCCGTTTCAGTCTTCCCACCATGCTCCTCCTTGCTCCGCTATCTTTTTCTGTCCTCTCTCAATCATAGCAAAAATCAGATTGCGGGGGAAAAGCTAGTAAGAGTCCGATAAAATCGAGTAGGAGGGGGCGGCTAGCCCCCGACCTCTCACACCACCTAGCATGCGGTTCCGCACTAGGCGGTTCGCCAACCTTGACGAATTTCGAAATATCTTTGGGTTAAACTCTTAAGTCCTTGGGATTGCCAGAAGGCGTTTCCAAGGACTTTGTGTATGTGAGGAGTTTCCGAGGTGCGCCATGCGCCTTTACGCGTAGACGCAATTTCGAGGGCTTGTCTATGTGTCAGTCCCAGTTTCCGAAGTTCGCGGTAACGAGTTCGAACCCGTTTCCATTGGTGCCACAGGCAGAGCCGCAGTCGGCGTCTTACCCATGACTCCAGCTCTCTAAGCGGCGATGGGGTTTCAATCAGTGCGTAATAGCCTATCCACCCCATCAGATATTGATTTAGTCGCTGAATCCGTTCCTCCATGGATATACTCCATGTTGGTTTTGTCAGCGCGCGAATCTTATCCTTGACCCGCTTGAGTGATTTCGGAGAGATACGAATTCTCGCCTCTTTCTGCGCCGTGAAGCTGAATCCTAGAAACTTGCGTTTCCATGGCCTCTCCACTGCACTTTTCTCCCTGTTTACCTTGAGTTTTAATTTCCCCTCCAAGTATCGCTCGATACTAGCTTTTACCCGTTCTCCGGCACGTTTTGTTTTCACGTAGATGTTACAGTCATCTGCAAAACGACTGAAGTGCAGTCCTCTGCGCTCCAGTTCCTTATCCAGGTCATCCAGTATAATGTTGGACAGTAATGGGCTAAGTGGGCCGCCTTGTGGAGTACCTTCCTCTGTGTGGCTCACAATCCCGCCTTCCATTACGCCTGACTTCAGGTATTTGCGAATCAGTTTCAGAACCCTCTTGTCCTTTACCTTCCTCGCAACACGGCTCATGAGGATGTCATGGTTCACACGATCAAAGAATTTCTCCAGATCGATGTCCACTACGATTCGGTATCCTTCGCGGATATATCTTTGCGCTTGACGCACCCCATCGTGTCCTCGTTTTCCCGGTCGGAAGCCAAAGCTATTTGGTGAGAAACACGGATCGAAGATCGGTGTCAATACTTGAAGAATGGCTTGTTGGAGCATTCGATCCAGCACGGTAGGTATACCTAGTAGTCTCACTCCTCCATCGGGTTTCGGGATTTCGACCCTTCGGACAGGAGCAGGCTTGTAGGTGCCGTCCAGCAGTTGCTGGTGAATCTTTTCCCAATGTTCGACGATATAGGCTCGGAGGTGTTCGGTTGAAACCCCATCAATGCCTGCCGCCCCACCGTTGGACTCCACTTTCTTTAGGGCTTCCAAGAGATTCTTCCGTTCCAGGATTTGCTCCAACAATTCCACTTGATACTTCTCCCTTCGCAGGACGAGATTCAGGTCTTGCCGGTCGACGCTCTGCCCTCTTCGGTGCCCTCGGGGCTTCACCCCTACTTTCCCGAAGTAGTTCCTTTCGGAATTCTGCTTTCTACGCATCGAATGTCTCGAAAGATTCTGGTTCGTCCTTGAGTTGACGTTCGGCCCTTCCACTTTCCGGCGTCCCGTACTCGTGTACTACGGCGTCTGCTGACTCCTGTGCGTTCAGCGGAACCTCACGGCTCCGGTTACCATCGTCAGATGGCCCACACACAGGCCTCCCCAGGTAAGAACGCCATCTTTCTGCTCATATACCCACCCAAGTTTACTAGAGCAGTCCTTGGCGGCTTAGGACTTCGCCTTGTCTTGCAGGCTCATCCGACTGCCCTAGCCTCAAATTGGGTTCGTGTACCTTGGGTCGAGCATTTGCCTCCAGCTTCCTTCAGATCCCACCTCGCGATGGGCACCCTTGCTCTTGGCTAACGGTAGGCGCTCGCCAGCCCCCGTTCGGGACTTTCACCCTATAGATGGACGCCCATGCTGGGCGCACAAGAAAAAAAGATGCCCCCTTTACAGGTTGGCATCTTTCGCTGAACTCGTCAAAGGTAAAAAGTCTTCCTCAGAAAGCGGCTTCGTACGTCCAGCGTCCAGTTGATCGCCTTGCTGTCCAGCCGTTTTTTCTTCCCTGCTTGCACGCCCTCTTTTGAACTGAAGGCGATCCATGCGACGGACCTTTTCATTTTCCCACCAGCTCCGGAGCTGTTTGCGGAGCATCGGCATGGTCAACGACTGGCTGTGCAGACGGCGATACTCCGAACCGCTGTACATGGCCGGAAGCAGAACGAGGACAGCATAGCTGGCCAAAAGCACTCCGATCAGCAAGGCAGCGAAGAGGGGCCCGTGAAGATCATCACCGCTTCCCCAGCCGAGACCAAATGGCAGGGCGGCCAGCAAGACAGCACCAAACATGATCAAGAGGACAGGTACGCTTTTGGACGCTGCCAACCGGATGTCGTCCAGGACGTTTTCTCCCGCATCCTGTGTCCGATGCAATCTGTCCAGGAACAACAGCGATTGCTGCAACGTAAGTGCCGCGGTGGCAGCGATGCCGTAAAAGCCCATCACATTGAGCGGGCGGTCAAACAATAATAATCCGCTCATGACGCCGCCAGAGAGCACGGGCAACAGAGACAGCGCAATAAGACTGTCGCGCAACCTCCGCAATAGCAAGGTGCCCGCCGCAAGAACGGTCGCCACAACGCCCGCTGCGGCAATCATCCGCCCCGCTGTATCCTTTTTATTCGTTTCCTCCAATTCTTCTTTTTCCAACTGAGTGGCACTCAGGATGCGGTATCCTTCCGGTATAGGCATACTCGCTTCAACGTTCAGCGGTATCGAAAAAGCCAGCCCCTCTATCCAGCTTGGATCGGAAACCGCACTGCTTATCAGAATGACATAATCGCCATCCACCCTTTGATACACAGACGGCTCATCCTCGATGGACCAATCAGCCAAATCCTGCAGCCGGACGGCACCAGCCGGTGTCCGAATCAGGATGTTCTTTACCTGATCCGCGTATTCCATCCAGTTCTCCGGAAAACGGGCATTGATCGGGACCCTCGTGTTATTCCAGGAGATGCTTCCGGCGGCTTGTTTCCCCAGGTAGCCTTCCAACTGACGTCTGATCTCCCCCTCTGACACCCGATAGTGGGCCAGCATCTCCTGTTTGGGCTTGATGGCAATGTGCGTCCCCGTGTTGCCGGAGCCGATGCGCTCGTCCGAAATGATTCTGTTGCCATCCCGATCAGTCCACCTCAATCCGCGTATAAAGGTAACGACCTCATCCGCAATCCCTCTGGCAGTATGAAGAGACGGACCCTTTACGGTGATTTCCATCCGGGTTTTCTGGTCATCGGAGACGACCATAGCGAAAGGATCGGTGTAAGCAATGACACGCAGACTTTTTTCCAGCTCTTTTTCTAAATCGAGACGGCTTCGGGTCCATTCATCCTTTTCCACAAGCTGAAGGTGAAAAGTGAGATTTTCCCGGGATGCCACCGTATAGACATCGCGAATTTCTGCCAATTCGAGCAAGCGCCCCTCTGCCACCTTGGCTGCCTGTATCGCCTGGTCCAGACTGCTGCCCTGGACCATCGCCAGGGACAGCGTTTTCTGTCCCGCATCTGTTTTGTTATAGTCCTCCACGATAACAAACTTGTTGAGGAGAACAACCGCCAGCAAAGAGGCTGTCAGGGCAACGCCATACGGCAAGAATCCTTTGCGGACTGCGTTCTCCCAGCGCGAGATCAGATAGTTTGACCACTTGCCCGCCGCACGATTGGCTGGACGCGCCATGCCTTCAGGAATCCACGTGGCAGTCAGAACGGGGACGATGAACCCGTAGACACCAGCCATTACGACTGTGCCGATCAGGGATATAGGCAGCACGTCTTGCAGCAAGGACAGGTCAGAAGCTTTGAGCCAATCTGCAGACATGATCCCCATCATGCCGGCAAATAGAATGACGATCCCCAGCAAAATCGGCTTGGTTAACTCACGGGCAATCAACAGACTGCCTTCCTGAGAGAGCGTGCTTTCCTCCCCCAGACGCAGAAAAAGGGTAACGCCTGCGCCCGCAAACAGCAAAGCAAACATCGCTACCGGTCCAAGTGACGTAAGCGTAAGCGGGATAGCAGCGACCCACATTCCGCCCAGCAAGGCCCCTACGGCCAAGAGGAGCGTTAACAGGGAGAGAACACCTGCCGTAGCGCTGCGGAGCGTAATGCCTACGGCCAACGAGGCGACAACGGCGAGGAGGATCACCATCCAGCTTGTATCCCGAAGCGCGGCCGATAAAATCCCTGCATGGTCCTCAACCTGATCAATCTGGTATCTGCCGGCTGAAGCCTGATTCAGTTCCGCGACCGCTTTCTGGACCTGGGCACGAACAGTGGGTATTTGAACGCCTTCTGCTGCGTAGACAGTGATACCCACGGCTGGCGCCCCTTTATAGACCTGCACGGTCTCCCCTTTGCTTCCCCGCAGATCGCGGATGTCCGCTAAATGCTTCAACGGCACATAGCCTTTATCTGTAGAAATCAGCTGGTTGCCGAGTTCCTGTGGACTCGTCCACTCATTGCCCCAGCGGAAGTGAGTCTGGTCGACTCCCTTCCCAATCGTCCCCATCTGCTCCTGAGAACCCTTTCCCTGGAGTTGACCAAGCACATCACCGGGAGTCAGGCTGTACGTCTGGAGCATCGTGGGCCGAAAAATGAGCTCTATTTCTTCCCGGACACTGGAGTCATCTATCAGCACACGGGAAACGCCGGGAATCGCCCCGACTTTTTCGGATACGTCACCACGGGCAAGCTCCGCGATGGTCTGCAAATCGGCGCCGTGTACCAGATAATAGCCAATCCGGTCATCCGCGAGATTGGACTGCATGAGCTTCCAGTCGCTGACAGGCAAAGAAGCCGTCACGTCTTTCAGTTTCTGTTCGAGCTTCTCTCGGTCATCCCCAAACAGCTTTGCTTTTGTCCTGATTGTGATCGATGCGGAGCTAGCCTGGGAGCGAGTCGATATTTTGGGAGCCAGTCCTGTCGCGCGGATCGCTTCCTCGACGGGGCGGGCCACCTGCTCGTCTATCATTTCGGCACTCATGCCCGGCGCGCTCAAACGAACGGTATACTCCGGCAAAACGCGATCTGGAAACAATCGGATTTCCATGCGAAGGGCAGCACCCAGAGTCAGCAAGATGCATACCACGGCCAACAGCTTGGCAAGCACGGGCCATGTCGAGGCAAATGTACGATTATTCATCAGCTACCTTCACCACCTCGCCAGCCACCACATAGGATAGGCCGGAGGAAACGATCTCATCGCCCGGCTCTACTCCTTCCAGGACTTCGTAAAAGGTTCCATACAGGTTGCCGACTGTGACAGGCTCTTTTCGCAAGGTATTGTCCACGATTTTCATCACGTAGTACGATTCCTCGGCAATCCCGACACTTGAGACCGGTACAAACAGCGAGTTGTTTGTCTTCACCTCATAAACGCACGTCACAGTCATCCCGCCGCGCCAGTGATCCGTCTGTTCCTGAATCATAACCTCCACCGGATAGGTGCCAGTAGCCGGGTCCAGAACCGGAGCCACAAAAGTGACAACTCCCTCTGCTTCGGTTCCGTCCGCTGCCCTGACCGTTACCTTTTTCCCCGTCTGCCAGCTTCCGATCTGACCGCTGTCCACCTGCAGATTGACCAGCCACCCCGACGTATCGACCAGACGGAACACCTCTCGGCCCGGCCCCGTCTGCTCCGACTCCGTCTGTGAGATGGCGGCGATGACCCCGGAAAAAGGAGCTTTCAATACTGCATCGGAAGCATCCTGACGCGCACGGGTCAACTGCACATTGGCTTGCTGCACTGCGGCATTGGCCGCTTCCACTTCCAGTTTGTCCGCGCCCTGCTTCAGCTTGTCGTAGCGAATCTGCTGTTCCTGCAACTGAATACCCGCCTGCTTGTCGGCAAGCGCCTGGCGATCCAGCTCATCTTTGGAAATCGCCCCGTTGTTGTACAAAATCTGGGCCTGGGCATGCTCCGCCGAAGCCTTTTCCGCGTTCTGTCTGGCTTTTTCCACCTGCAGCCGCTGTGTTTCCATCTCGTGCTGCTGGGGACCTTGCAGCGTCTGGTCACGGCGAATGCTGGCACTGGCAACCTGCCCTTGCGCTGCCGAGACCTCCTGCTGAAAGACAGACGCATCAAGCGCAGCCAATACCTGGCCTTGCTTGACCACACTCCCCTTTTGCACCAAAATCTGCGAGATTTGTCCCGAACGTCCAAACGAGAGCGAAAGCTCCTTTTTGGGAGAGACGACACCGGAAATTTCCTGCTTCAGCGCCTCTTCCCCGGACTCAACGGTATAGGCTTTCACCGTCTTTACTTTGATATCCGTATCCACTTCTTCCATTCGTTTTAATTGCTGAACACTCTCATCCAGCCTCTCGCATCCAGAAAGGAGCAAAGCTGCCAGCGAGAGCCCTATCCATTTCTTCATTCCATCAGCTCCTGCTCAAAACTCTTTTTTTCCAAAAATGAACATAGAATGGCAAAATATATTTTACAGAAAGATCAATTTATTTGTAACACTTTTCTGTCACTTTTTATTTTTCTTTAGTTTCTGCCTGACTTCCAAAGTTTCTAGGTAAGAAAACTGTCACTCGTTTGTAACTCTTCCTGTTATGATAATAAAAAAGTGGTAATCCTTACACAACTCCAATCCAGTCATCTTTTGCGCATGAGATCATCCGCTTTTTGACAGCGCTTTCAGTTGCCTGTTTTGTGAAAGACGTCCGCTCCGCTCCGGAGAACGAACCCTTTGGGCGTTTTTCCTTCCTCGCAGTCCTGCCTTTTTCCCTGATGCGGGAAGACAGCAGTGACTGTCATTGCTCAAATTTTATATGGTGGGAGTGAGCTTCATGGCAAAAATCTACACGTCCTATGCGGACATCGTGGCTGACATCCACGACGGAGCCACCCTGTTGGTCGGCGGTTTTGGTCTGGTCGGGATTCCCGAAAACCTGATCATCGCACTGCGTGACAAGGGTGTGAAGGGCTTGACTGTCGTCTCCAACAACTGTGGAGTAGACGATTGGGGATTGGGGCTTCTGCTCCAGGAAAAGCAAATCAAAAAAATGGTTTCCTCCTACGTCGGAGAGAACAAAGAATTCGAACGCCAATTCCTGTCGGGCGAGCTGGAGGTTGAGCTTACCCCGCAAGGTACGCTGGCTGAACGCATCCGTGCAGGCGGTGCTGGCATCCCTGCCTTCTATACGCCGGCTGGCGTGGGCACACCCGTAGCGGAAGGCAGAGAGATACGTGACTTTGGCGGCAAGGAATACTTGCTGGAATACGGCATCACTGGCGACTTTGCTTTGATCAAGGCGTGGAAAGCGGACAAAATGGGAAATCTCGTCTTCCGGAAGACAGCGCGCAATTTCAACCCGATGATGGCAGCGGCCGGCAAAATCACCATCGTGGAGGTAGAGGAGATTGTGGAAACAGGGGAACTGGACTCTGACCAAATCCACACCCCGAGCATTTATGTGCAGCGCCTGATTCAGGCCCCGTCTTTTGAAAAACGGATCGAACGGAAAACCGTCAAAAAGTAATCCGACAGTACTTCATTCAGTATGAAAGAAGGAGGACAATGCTATGTCCCTTACGCGTGAACAGATTGCTATGCGCGCCGCCCAGGAATTGCAGGACGGCTTTTATGTAAATTTGGGCATTGGTATGCCGACTTTGGTCGCCAACTACATTCCAGAGGGGATGACCGTCGTGCTGCAGTCGGAGAACGGTCTGCTCGGCATCGGTCCCTACCCTGCCGAGGATGAAGTGGATCCTGACCTGATCAATGCCGGAAAAGAAACGGTTACCGCCATCCCCGGCGCTGCCTACTTCTCCAGCGCTGAATCCTTTGCCATGATCCGCGGCGGCCACATCGACCTGGCGATCCTCGGTGCGATGGAAGTCTCCGCTGCCGGCGACCTCGCCAACTGGATGATCCCCGGCAAAATGGTCAAAGGCATGGGCGGTGCGATGGACCTGGTGCATGGCGCGAAAAAAATCGTCGTCATCATGGATCACGTCAACAAGCACGGCGAGCCCAAAATCCTGAACCAATGCGCTTTGCCGCTGACTGGCAAAGGCGTGGTCAACCGGATTATTACGGACCGCGCTGTACTGGACGTGACAGCCGAGGGTCTGGTTCTGGTTGAAGTGGCAGAAGGCTTTACCGCCGAAGATATCCAGGCCTGCACAGAGCCGAAACTGCTGATCTCCAGCGATTTGAAAACCATTCGTGTGTAAATTTAGCCATAGAAAAACTGCACCTCCAACTGTTGAATATGTCCAACAATTGGGGTGCAGTTCAATTCTTGCGGTTTTTTTGCAGTCTATCGGGTAGAGTGTACGTAAACCCAAAACACATTCCGATCTCAGAATTCAGGTCTTTTCAAAAGTTTTGATACATGTAGATTGAACGTAAAACGTTGAACATGTTATAGTAGATGTACAATTAGTGGTTTGCTAAGTGCTACACTTAGCTTACAATATTCGTATCATAACGTATAAGGATTTTTTCTAATGGAATCGGATATAAATAAAACCGTAGGTGTTCCCGCACCTACGGTTGATTCAATAGACGTTCCCATAAGGGATCGGCTCAATAGTGTTACAGCGAAAAGACCGCCTGGCCTCGCAAGCTCAAGGGCGGTCTATTTCTTTTTGAGGTAAGTCAACAAAGCGAGGATGAACATGCCAAACATGAACATGAGCTTAAACATCACCCCCTCGCTGTAAGGCGTGAGAGAGTGAGCCGCCCACCCTTGAGTGAGCCCGTCCTATTGAATTAACTTGATTTTACGCGAACAGAAAGGAAAAGACAATGTAGCTATCAATGAGAACGGCCAACACAGAGGCCTCGCAGAAAGCTTGGAGCGACTCCGAAAACCATGTACACTAAAGAGAAAGTCGTGTCTTTGCGGCCGCCCGGCTCGGCTGCTGATTTGGAAAGGAGCATCCCCGATGAAACCGACTGTCGGCTGTCTTGTCCTGCATGGATTTGCCGGTACTACCCAAGATGTTCTCCCGCTCGCCCTGGCCTTGCAAAAAGAAGGCTTTCCCGTTGAATGTCCCACCCTGGAAGGTCACGGGTTGGGGCGCAAGGGCTTGACTTCGAGCACGCGGCTTGACTGGCTGCGTTCTGCTGATGAAGGCTACAAACGCCTTTCCATGCGCGCTGATGAGATTATCGTCATCGGCTTTTCCATGGGCGGTCTGCTCGCCGTCCACCTCGTAAACCGCTATCCGGCCCGTCTTTTAATAACAGTCAATACCCCTTTTGCCTACTGGGATATAAAGCAGGCCGCAGGCAATTTGCGGTCCGATTTTCCCGTCCATTCCCGCCGCTATCTCAATAGTCTTGTCAAGATTCCGGTTCGCAGCATGCTGCAATTCCGCAGGCTGCTGGCAGAGACGAAGCCTCTTTTGTCCGGGGTGTCCCTCCCCTACGTGCTTTTGCAGTCCCGCCTTGACGATACTGTACAGTCTCGCAGTGCCGAGCTTTTGGCAGGCAGTGTGGCAGCATCCGCTGAGCCGCAGATTCATTGGTTCGATCATTCGGGTCACATGATTTTTCACGACGCGGATCGCGATGAAGCGATTTCATGCATCCTGGCTGCCGTGCGCCGTCACGCCTCGTTTCCCGAGCCAGCCAAATGTAACGAGGAGGAGTGAAAAACTGATCCCTGCATACATGAACGGAAGGCCTATCCCCTCTTCCAGCCAAAAAGCGAGTAGCGGCCCCAGCGCGGCTCCCAAATCCGTCATGACGGAGTAGACCATCATCGTGGAGGAGCGGTTGCTCATCCGGGCTGCCTCATCTGCAGCCAGCGTGTCCATTACGGTGGTCAAGATCGTCGCCGAAAACTGGATGCCCAGAAGTACCAATAAAAATAGGGAAAGCGGCAAGCTGATAGCGGCGCTGCCAAAGAGAACAGACGCTGCCAGCATGGCCATCACGAACAGCCGCCTTCGCCCATAGCGATCAGACAGCCGCCCAAACCAAGGGGCCGCCCACGGCTCCCAAAGCCAACGAACACCCTGCACCACTCCCGCAAGCACCGCTGCCCCGACCACAAGCCCGCTCACCAGGATCGTCGGGTGAAAATACTCGATCAACCGGCTTAGGGAAGCGGTAAACATGCCTTGAAAACACATCGCGACAAACAATCCGGTCAGCATGGTAACGGCCATGCTCTTTTTCCAATGAAAAGGCGAGACCGCTTCCCGGCCAGTCCTATTAGGCGCAGTCCCAAATGATGGCCGGATGAACAGCACAGGGAAAAAAGCGAGCAGGGAGGCAACTGCAAAGACCAGGGAAGCCACCGTAATACCGCCCCACGCCGCCAGAATCGCGCCTCCAACCATTCCGACCAAACTGCCCAAGCGATACAATCCATTGTACAAGCCCATCAAATGCCCTCTGTTTCCATCATCGGAAACCTCTACAATCAAAGAGTAGGCCCCCAGCCGCAAAAACGTCCAGGCCAGTCCCCACAACCCCCGCATAATAAGCCAGAGCCAAAATCCCTGAAGAGAATAGGCCGCTGTGCTGACAACGGCCAACACCACGGCTAGCAGCAAACCCGAACGGCCGCCGGAGTGCTCATACCATTTGCTTACCAGCGGATTCAGCGGCACCCTGATAAACCGATTGATCGACAACAGTACTCCCACTTGCCACAGCGAATCCAGACCAGCTTCCTGCCAATACAAAGGCAGCACGACGTACAGCATCGAGTCCCCCATCATGCAAAGAGCCGTCACCATCGCCAGCATGATGACCTCGGTCTTGCCTCTGGGTGCGTGCATTTTTCTCTGCTTCGACATATGCTCCATCCGTTTCATCCCGTTCCCCTTTGCAAACCCGATTGTTTTTCTCTTAGACTACGAAGTATGATTAATAAAATCCAATACATATTTGTGGCCCATTTATAAAAAAAATTGATGATTTGGAGGAACAGGAGATGAATCTTCATGCTCTGCGTATCTTTGTCGAAGTTGCTGCACATGGCAGTGTGACGGCGGCAGCTTCCTCGCTCTCCATCAGTCAACCGGCTGTGACCGCACAGATACGCAAGCTGGAGGGAGAGCTGGGAAGCAGACTTTTCGCCGCGAAAGGAAGGGGAATCGCTTTGACTCCAGAAGGCCAATTTCTGTTTGCAAAGGCCCGGCGTATTTTTGAGTGGGAAAAGGAGCTGGAAAAAGAGTGGAAGGAGCTGCAGGCAGGCAGACTGGGCAAACTGCGGTTGGTCTCTACCTATGTGCCCTCGCTGTATCTCGTCCCCGGCTGGCTGGCCGTATTCAAAAAACGCTACCCCCAGGTACAGGTAGAAATTTTCACGAGAAATTCGGAGCAGTCGGTCTATCATCTCCTGCACAATCAAGCAGATGTGGCCGTGATCACCAACGAGTCCTGGGACGATTTGCCGATCAAAAGAGAGTATGTGGCAGATGTTCCGTATTGGTTTATCGTGCCTGGAGATCATCCGTTGGCTGGACAGGAGGTGCCCTTGAAAGTACTGATGCGGGAGCCGTTCATCCTGCGCGAAAAAGGAAGCTCTACGCGAGAGAAATTGTTTTCCCTGTGCGAGGAGAACAACGTTCCGCTGCCAACTGTAGGATTGCAATACCACGGATTGGTGGAGGCGGTCCAATCCGTCAAAGCGGGATACGGCGCGATGCTGGTCCCGGAACCGGCCGTCAGCGATTTGGTGAAGCGCGGTGAAGTGGGGCGTGTCCGCGTCACGGGTATCGAAATCAGACGGCCCATCTACATGTGCACCCGATTGGAGGACAGCCAGCCAAAGCCTGTGGCCGCCCGCTTTCTCGATCTTGTGTTTGGTCGCTAAAAAACGGTTATTCGACCTTTCAGAAAATATAGATAAGAGCTCCCGCGTCGTGTTATGATATCGCCATCAGATCATACGTCATATCTTCTGCGGGAGGCTCCCATGACAAATGTTTCCTTATTTATTCTGATGTCCGTCTTGCTGATTATCCTACCTGGGCCGGATACCGGGCTCGCGACGCAAAACACGCTGGCTGCGGGCAAACAGGGCGGTTTAAAAACAGTTCTCGGCAGTGCCGCCGGGCTCATGATCCATACTCTGGCCGTCACCCTCGGTTTGTCCTCGATTCTGGTCAAGTCGGCTTTTCTGTTCTCCATCTTCAAATACGTGGGTGCGCTTTACCTGATCTACCTGGGGATTTCGGCCCTGTGGTCGATGCGGAAAAATCCAGCGTCAATCGGGGAAGAGCTGCCTGCCGGCTACAAGCATAAATCTCACTTTTTGCAAGGCTTTCTGACCAATCTGTTGAATCCCAAGGTCGCTGTCTTTTTCCTGACGTTTCTCCCGCAATTCGTCAAGCCGGGAGGGTCGGCATTTTGGCAGCTGCTCACCATGGGCCTGATCTATACAGTCCTGACCGTCATCTGGTTTTTCTTCTACGTTCACTTTATCAACCTGATTCGGGCCTGGATGAAGAAGCCGTCTACCCAACGGGTCATCCAAGGCATGACCGGGATTGCGCTTCTAGGCTTCGGGGTGAAGCTGGCTTTGGAGAAGCAGCCGTAGGCACTGGTTTTTGGTGATGGTTTTTGGTGATGTGGAACTGATCTGGATCAAATTTGCGGAGATTTGCAAGTCGTATTGACCTGAAAAGCAGAAAACCCCTGACTCCTACGACGGAGCCGGGGGTTTTCATATGGTGGTCCTGCCTACGGAAAGACAATTGTCTTATTCCCATAAACAAGCACGCGATCCTCCAGATGCCAGCCGACGGCGCGTGCCAGTACCGTCCGCTCTACCTGACGGCCCAGCTGCTTGAGCGTCTCGACATCCTCCTGATGGGTCACACGCTGTACATCCTGCTCGATGATCGGTCCTGCGTCCAGCTCCTCTGTGACATAGTGGGCCGTCGCACCGATCAGCTTGACGCCGCGCTGATAGGCCTGCTCATAGGGCTTGGCCCCGACGAAAGCGGGCAGGAACGAGTGATGGATGTTGATGATTTGCATCGGGTACACCTGTAAAAAGCGTGGAGACAGGATTTGCATGTAGCGCGCCAAAACCAACAGATCCACGTTGTCCGGCACGGCTGCCAGCTGCGCTTCTTCCGCTTCTGCCTTGCGATCCTTGACCACCGGGATATGACGATACGGGATGCCAAAAGACTCGACCGTTTCTTTCATGTCGGGGTGGTTGCTGATCACGACTTCAATATCGGCATGCAGGGCTCCCGACTTCCAGAGCCACAGCAGTTCGAGCAAACAGTGGTCTTCCTTGGATACAAAGATCGCCATCTTTTTGCGGCGATTGGCTTCCACGAGCGACCATTCCATGGCATAGCTCTCGGCAACCGGACGGAAGGATTCCTTGATGGACTCATAACGCTCAGCCAGATTTACCACGTCAAACTCGATCCGCATGAAAAAACGGCCCGTTTCCGGGTCTGTCGTGTACTGGTCGGATTGAACAATATTGGCCCCCTGCTCAAACAGGAAATGGGACACGGCGGCGACGATTCCGGCACGGTCGGGACAGGAAATCAGCATACGCGCCCGATCCTTGTTTTTCTGCCGGTACGCCAGCCATTCTCTCTCTGACAAAAGATGCATGGTTCTACTCCTCCAACTTTTGCAATCAATGTTTTTGCCATTATACCATGTTCATCTTTTCTGCTCCGAGCGAACTTTTTTTATTGAAAAGGCTCCGGTTCCCCCTTTTTCCCGGGGTTCCCAGAGCCTTTCTGCTTTCTATGGATGGTCTGTGCTGTTTTCCGCATCGGCAAAGCAGCGCGAACGCGTGAGGAATCTTACGCCATGCGGAGCTTCCAGAGAAAACCCGCTGCCCCTTCCCTTCACCACATCAATGATCAACTGGGTATGCTTCCAGTATTCATACTGAGCCGCACCGATGTAAAATGGGCATCCGCCGATCTCTCCGAGCAGGACATCCTGCTCCCCTACCCGGAATTCTCCTCTCGGGTAGCACATCGGGGCGCTTCCGTCACAGCATCCCCCTGATTGATGAAACATGAGCGGGCCATGCTGCTCCGTCAGCTTCTCAATCCAGTCCAATGTTTCCTTTGTAGCCACTACCTTCGGAACCGTCATTACGCCACCCGCCTCTGCTGTTTTTCCTGTCTGTTCGACTCAGAAAAAACCCAGTGCTTTCGGGCTGTAGCTGACCAGCAAATTCTTCGTCTGCTGATAGTGGTTCAGCATCATTTTATGGGTTTCCCGTCCAATCCCCGACTGTTTGTACCCGCCAAAGGCCGCATGGGCCGGATACGCATGGTAACAGTTCGTCCAGACACGGCCCGCTTGAATACTCCGCCCGATTCTGTAGGCTTTGTTGATGTCACGCGTCCATACGCCCGCCCCCAGACCGTACAGGGTGTCGTTGGCGATGGCAAGCGCCTCATCATAGTTAGCAAAAGAGGTCACAGAAACAACCGGTCCGAAAATTTCCTCCTGGAAGATGCGCATGTTGTTGTTCCCGGCGAAAATCGTCGGTTTCACATAGTAGCCTTCTGCCAGATCGCCTGGCAGCAGATTTCTCTCCCCGCCGGTCAGCACTTCAGCCCCCTCCTGTTTGCCGATATCGATGTAGGAAAGGATTTTCTCCAGCTGATCGCTGGAGGCCTGTGCGCCGATCATCGTCTCGGTATCCAGCGGATTGCCCTGTTTAATTTTATTTGTCCGCTCAACGGCTCTCTCCAGGAACTCACCATAAAAGCTTTGTTGAATCAAAGCACGGGACGGGCATGTGCACACCTCTCCCTGATTAAGCGCGAAGAGAGTAAATCCTTCCAGCGCCTTGTCCGCAAAATCGTCCTGCTGAGCAAACACATCCTGAAAAAAGATATTGGGAGACTTGCCGCCCAGCTCCAGCGTCACCGGAATGATATTTTCCGAGGCATACTGCATGATTAGGCGGCCTGTCGTGGTTTCACCCGTAAAAGCGATCTTGGCGATTCGTTTGTTGGAAGCCAGCGGTTTTCCCGCTTCAATGCCAAAACCGTTGACGACATTGACCACACCCGGCGGGATCAGATCGCCGATCAGCTCCATCAGCACCATGATGCTTGCGGGCGTCTGCTCGGCTGGCTTCAGGACGACGCAATTCCCCGCCGCCAGTGCTGGTGCCAGCTTCCACGTCGCCATCAGCAGCGGGAAGTTCCACGGAATAATTTGCCCCACTACGCCCAGAGGCTCATGGAAATGGTAAGCGACCGTATCATCGTCCACCTGGCTGAGGCTGCCTTCCTGTGCCCGAATCACGCCGGCAAAATAACGGAAATGATCGATGGCAAGCGGCAGATCAGCATTCAGGGTTTCGCGGATCGGTTTGCCGTTATCCCAGGTCTCCGCTACTGCCAGCATCTCCAGATTTTCTTCCATCCGGTCTGCGATTCGGTTTAAGATCAAGGACCGCTCTGCTGCTGAAGTCCTCCCCCATGCGTCTTTTGCAGCGTGGGCGGCGTCCAGCGCTTTTTCAATATCCTCTGCTCGGGAACGGGCAACTTCGCAAAACACCTTTCCATTCACCGGCGAAACATTTTCAAAATACTCCTCATGCACCGGCGATACCCACTCACCTCCGATATAGTTTTCATAGCGGGTCCGAAACGTCACTTTGCTGCCGGATTGCCCTGGTTGTGCATAGATCAAATGAATGCCCCCTCTCACCAATCTACCGAGATCATATTATTGACTGAGGAATATTATTCCATCGTAAGAACGACCCGCCCGTTAATTTGACCTTTCACCATGCGGTCAAACACTTCGTTGATCTTATCCAGCGGCTGTGTCTCGATAATCGCGCGGACTTTCCCCCGCGCTGCGAAATCCAGCGCCTCCTGCATATCCTTCCGCGTACCGACGATTGAGCCTTTGACCGATACCCCGTTCAGCACGGTATCAAAGATCGGAATAGGCAGCTCGTCATTGGGCAGACCCACCACGACGACAGAGCCGCCGCGGCGAACGGAACGGTAGGCCTGTTCAAAGGCTTTTTTGGTCACAGCCACGCTGATCGCTGCATGAGCGCCTCCGATGTTATCCGTAATAAACGAGACCGGATCGACTTTCGCGCCATTTACTGTCAGATCCGCGCCCAGCTCTTTGGCCAGTGTCAGCTTTTCGTCGTGGATGTCTACCGCGGCCACATTGTAGCCCATTGCTTTGGCGTATTGCAGAGCGAGATGGCCCAACCCTCCAATGCCGTAGATCACTACCCACTCGCCCGGCTTCACATTTGCCACCTTCAACGCTTTGTACGTCGTGACACCCGCGCACAAGATCGGAGCAGCGTCCACATCGCTGATGCCATCGGGAATTTTGGCAACGTAAGCAGCCGGCGCCTTGCAATACTCGGCATAGCCGCCATCCACCGAATATCCGCCGTTCTGCTGCTTTTGGCACAGCGTTTCCCAACCGGTCAGGCAGTACTCACATTCGCCGCAGGCGGAATAGAGCCAGGGAACGCCGACCCGATCTCCTACCTTGAGCGAGGTGACCCCGTCGCCTACCTTTTCAATGGTGCCTACACCCTCGTGGCCGGGGATAAGGGGAAGCTTCGGTTTTACCGGCCAATCCCCGTGCGCCGCATGCAGGTCCGTGTGACATACCCCACAGGCTTTAATCCGGACCAGGACCTCTCCGGGACCGATTTCGGGAATAGGAACCTCTTTCAACTCCAGCTTTTCTTGAAATTGATTCACCACTGCTGCTTTCATGCCAATTCCTCCTTTATCGTGTGAGTGAGACTCTCCTCACCTTTCTTTTGTTAGCAAAACACATGCCAATTCGAAATAATGGTAATATTCAGGTAAATTAGGGCGTTCCGCGTTGTCCTGGGCCAAAAAAACGGCCGATAGGTCAAAATAATGGCTGCACAGCCGACGATTTGTCCTTGGAAGCGGTTACTTGCCCATATTACAATACAAGAAAACAGATTTTACGGAAAAAAGGAGTGTTTTGCATGCAGATATCCAAGTTTGCCACTCCGGAAATCATCTTTGGCAACGAGTCGCTCAGCCAGGTTGGCGAAAGCCTGAGCCGCCTGGGGGCAAAGAAGGTCTTCCTCGTCAGCGATTCAGGCGTACTGAACGCCGGGTGGGCAGAGCAGACCATCAAATATTTGCAAGACAGCAACCTGGACTATCACCTCTGGACTCAGGTCACTCCCAATCCGAAAGATTACGAGGTACATGCCGGGGCAGCCGAATATCGCGCCCAAGAGTGCAATGCCATCCTCGGTGTCGGCGGCGGCAGCGCGATGGATGCTGCCAAAGCGATCGCCCTGCTCGGCACCAACGATGGGAGCATCCTGCACTACGAAGGGGTGGATAAAATTGTTCGCCCACTCCCACCGATGGTGATGCTCCCCACCACGGCCGGTTCTGGCTCGGAGGTGTCGCAATTTTCGATCATTGTCGATTCCGAACGCCAGGTAAAGATGGCCATCATCTCCAAATCGTTGATTCCCGACATCGCTATCATCGATCCGCAAACCCTGATGACAAAGGATCGGCGGCTTACAGCCAACACTGGAATTGACGCCCTCACCCACGCCATCGAATCCTACATTTCCCTGGCGGCAACTCCGCTGACCGAGGTGCTCTCCCTCTCGGCGATGCGCCTTATTTCCCAGCATTTGCGCCCCTCTGTAGCCAGTGCGTACAACCTGGAAGCCAAGCAAGCGATGGCGATGGCCAGCCTGCAAGCCGGAATCGCCTTTTCCAATGCGATTTTGGGAGCGATCCACGCTATGTCGCACCAACTCGGCGGCTTGCTCGATACGCCTCATGGAGAGGTAAACGCCATTCTTCTCCCCTACGTGCTGGAGTACAACTACATCGCGGCTCCCGAGAAGTACGTCAAGATGGCGGAAGCGATGGGCGAAAACGTGACGGGACTCAGTCAGCATGATGCCTCCCAGTTGATGATGAAGGCTGTGACCAATCTGACACGCGATCTGCAGATTCCCGTTACTTTGTCCGAATTGGGGCTTCAGCCCGAGCAAATTGATCGGTTGAGCCAGACAGCCGTACAGGATATCTGCATGGCCACCAATCCTCGCGACATGAGTGTAGATGACGTCAAGGCCCTGTATCAAAAAGCCTTGTAGGAGGCCCTATGCAGCATAAAAGAGAAATCCTCCAAAAGCTGACCGGCGTGGAATCGTCGCGCAAGACCTATTACCACGAGCTCAACCTCGTCGTGGATGAGATGAAAAGAAAAAACAAGCAACTGGAGATCATCAACCGGCTGACCAAGCTCCAGGTTGACGCAGACTGGACAGAAGTTAGCCTGTACCTCGCCGAACAACTGGCCCAGCTGATCCCGTTTGACCGCTTCATCCTGACGCTTGTCGAAAAGGCCACCCTGTTTTCCTACATCACCCAGCGAGAGAGCTGGCAATGCGGTACGGCGACACGCCCGCTCCAGCAGACAACACCTCTCCATGTTCAACAGCTAAACGATCTGATTTCGGCGGAACATCCCGGTTGTCTCGTCACTTCTGTCGCGCTTCAAGGCCGGCTGCAGCGGGTATTCGGTTTTCTTACACTGCTGCAGGAACAACCCACCACAGCAGATAGCAGTCACCTGCTGTTGTTCCAGCAGATCGCCGAGCATGTCAGCGTATCTGTAGAAAATATGCTCCTGTTTAAAGATGTCAGCGAAAAGGTAAAAATCGAGGCACAGCTTATCCAATCCGCAAAAATGGCGGCAATCGGAGAGATGGCGGCCGGGGTCGCGCACGAGCTGAACAGTCCGCTGACAGCCATCCTGGGAAATATTCAGCTTCTGATGCGAATGATCAAGACTGAGCCTCATGCCCAGATGATGCATGATATTTACCAATGCGGCGTGCGCTCCAAGAAAATCATCCAAAATCTGTTGACCTTCTCCAGGCAGGAGGAGTACTCCTTCGAGCGCCTGAATATGGACGATCTGGTCGAGGATGTCCTGGGTTTGATCGGCTACCAGCTCACGGTCTCGGGTGTCACGATCCTCCAGCATCCCTCGGACAAGCCGTTGCTGTTTTCCGGCAGCCGCCACCAAATTGAGCAGATCATCATCAATCTGCTGCTCAATGCGCGCGATGCCCTGCAGGGGGTCTCGTCGCCAACCATCACGATCCACACCTTTCAACAAGTGACAGAAGACGGTTCATATGTCGGGCTTTCTGTCCATGACAACGGCTCGGGTATCAAGCAAGAGGATCTTCCCCAGATTTTTCATCCCTTCTTTACAACCAAGGATCAGGCCAAAGGAACAGGCCTGGGACTGTCGGTCAGCCTCGGCATCGCCGAAGCCCACAATGGGAAGCTGACGGTGGAAAGTGAGGCCGGCTCGTTCAGCCGCTTCACCCTGCTCTTGCCTACATGATCTGATGAGGAGTTGGACGGTTGATGAAGAAACGCGTGCTGATCATTGATGATGAAGTAGAAGTCACCTCTTTTTTCACGTATTTTCTCCAAAGCCAGCAATGCGAGGTGACGGTCGCCCATTCCGGCCGGGAGATGCACCATCTGCTGGAGGAAGGCACTGACTATCAACTGGCATTGATTGATCTCAAATTGCCCGATGCCAACGGTCTGGAGCTGTTGACCGCTGTCAAAAAACGCATGCCAGCCTGTGAAGCCATCGTAATGACCGGGTACAGCACGATCAAATCAGCCGTGACCGCTATGCAGCTAGGGGCTCGCGACTATTTGGAAAAGCCCTTCGACGATTTGGACAGCCTGGAGTCGGTTCTCTTTTCCGTCCTGGAGCAAAACACTTCCACGGATGACGAGCTTGCCCGCACTGCCCGCCACTTTGGGATTCTCTATGCGGGGAGCAGTCCGATGGTTACATTGTTGACCCTGGCAGAAAAACTGGCCAAGAAGGCGATCAACGTGCTGATTGAAGGAGAGACAGGCACCGGCAAAGAGCTGCTTGCCCGCTTTCTCCACGGTGTCAGCCCCCGGGCGGCTTTTCCCTTTGTCGGGATCAACTGCGGCGCGATTCCGGAAACACTGCTGGAGAGCGAACTGTTCGGTCATGAAAAAGGGGCATTTACCGGTGCCGTGAAGGGGCGCAAGGGTTTTTTTGAGCTGGCCAACAACGGTACGCTGTTTCTGGATGAGATCGGCGAAGCGCCTTTGTCCATTCAGGTCAAGCTGCTGCGTACCATCGAGACCGGTGAATATATGCGCATCGGCGGAGAGCAGACATGGAAGAGCAACATCCGTTTCGTCTCGGCCACGAACCGGAATCTGGAACGAGAGGTGGACGGAAATCGATTTCGCGCGGATCTGTTGTACCGGTTGGAAGGCGTCAAATTGACGATCCCGTCCTTGCGGGAACGGCCGGATGATATCCCCGTGATTGTTCAGGATTATCTGGAGAAAAAGTATGGCGGCGCTTACCGGATTGATGAAGAGGCCCTGTCCCTGCTCAAGACCTATTCTTGGCCAGGGAATGTCAGACAGCTGCTCAATGTGATCAACCAGGCGGCAGCGATCCACGAAGGGCCTCTTCTTTTGCCTGAGCATCTGCCTGCTGCGATCCGAAGCCACACCGCCCCGCTCCCCCAAAACGAAAGCGGACCGCTTTCTGTCCAGCAATTCGTGGAACAGGAAGCGATCCGCTTTCAGGAGAATATCATGAGCCGGATTGGTTCGATCGACGATATTCAGTTCGATATATTGCTGGAGAGAATCCGCAGACTGGAGACCGAGGTGGGCCGCCATGTCATCCGCAAAGGGCTGGGCGAGACGAATGGAAACCGGCAACTGCTCAGCGAAAAGCTGGGCATCTCCAAGCGGACGCTCCGTTACATCCTCAACGAAAAAGACTGAGGACTGCCCTCAGGAGCGGTTGGCAATGCCGTTCATCAGAATATCGACGGTAAGCGCAATTTGCTCGTCATCGCTGCGCTGGGCAAAGCGATCCGGGTCGGCTACGTGTTTGAACAAAACCAGGCCGATGAGCGAGGAAAAAATGACCCGGAACACAGCCTCAGACGGAAGCGGCCGCAGCTCGCCCGCCTCGATGCGGTTGTTGATCAAATGATCGGCAAGCCCTTTGGTCTCGCGGAATACTGTGGACAGAAGAGCCTCCCGAATTTCCTCATGAAAGAACGCTTCCTGCAACAGGATGCGGGCGTGCTTTTCGTTGGCTTCGATCAGCTCCAGCCGATTGCGAAAGAGGTTTGTGATGATTTCATTTATAGACAGCTCGGACTCTTTGTGAAAAATTTCTCGAATGTCGCGAAGGATAAACGGCGCCGCAAATTTGACCAGTACCGGAGCCACTACGGCCAGCAATATATCCTTCTTGGATTTGTAGTGGCGGAAGATTGTTCCTTCAGCCACGCCAGCTTCCTTGGCAATCTCTGCAGTGGAGCTGGCGTGAAAGCCTTTTGTCGCAAACAGCTTGATCGATGCTCGGATAATATTTCGCTGCTTTTCCGTCATTTCACTCTCATCTTTTAACTCTTCCACGTATTGCAGCAGACTTTCTTCTATACTTTTGCTTTTATCCACGTCAACGCTCCTCCATCCTACTCGTGTTTCTCTGGCGCAGAGGCGGTTACTCGATTCGTTTACGGAAACGGATGATGGCCACACTGATGATCAGCAGGAAAAAGATGACCATGCCCATCGTATCTTTCCACAAGGCCTCAAGACCGACGCCTTTTAAAAAGATGCCCCGCAAAATTTCCAGGAAATAGGTAAGCGGGACAATCCCGCCTAACCATTGTATCACGACCGGCATCGTTTCGCGTGGAAACATAAAGCCGGACAACAGGACACTGGGCAGAATAAAAGCGAAGGCCATCTGCATCGCCTGAAGCTGCGTGCGGGCCACGGTAGAGATAAAGATGCCAAGTGTGAGCGTCGTCAGCAAAAACAGCACCGACAGCGTGACGAGCAGCATGACACTCCCTTTTACCGGTACGCCAAACCACGAGGTGCCCAGCATCAGGACCAGACAAAATGAGAAGAACCCGATGATGACGTAGGGCGTTATTTTCCCGAGTAACAGCTCCAGCGGCCGGATCGGGGTGACAATCAACTGCTCCATCGTCCCCCGCTCTTTCTCCCTGACCAGGGAAAAGGCGGTCAGAATCATCGTTACGTTTTGCATAATCAGCCCAATCAGACCGGGAATGTTAAACACGATGCTTTCCATATTAGGATTAAACAGCACGCGCGGCTGCAGCTCTACAACCGGCTCCAGCTGTCCGAATCCCTGCTTCTGCATGCGCTCTTCGAGAATCGTCATCCCGTTGTTCTGGATAATGATTTGGGCATTGGACGCAGCCGTGCGGGCAATATTGGGATCGGAGCCGTCGATCAGCATCTGCACATCTGCCTTCTCCCCGCGGTCCCGCTTCCGGGTGTAATCGGGCGGGATCACAAGCGCGACACGGGCGCTCCCCTCATCGAGCATCGCTTCCAGCTGGCTGTAGCTTCCGGCATGTGCCACCACCTGAAAGATGTGGGTGTTCTCCAGTTGACTGACCAGCTCCCGACTGTAGGCAGAGGGGCTTTGATTCCAGACCACGGTCTTGATGTCATTCACATCGGTATTGACCGCGTAGCCAAACAGAAAGAGCATCATCAGTGGCATGGCCAAAGCAATCGCCAGACTGGGGCGGTCCCGTTTGATCTGAATGATTTCTTTTTTGACCACAGACCAGTATCGGGCCAGCGAAAAACGTTTCATTTTTCTTCCCCCTTTTCAGGGACGGGCAAGTCATTGTCACGCTTGCCCCTTCGACTGCCTTGTTTGTCACCGCTCACCTGCGGCCCTGCCTGCTGCCCCTCCTCCTCCTCTTTCACCAGCTTGATAAACACATCCTCCAGATTGGCCGCCTGATGCTGCTGGATCAGTTCAGAGGGGGTACCCTGGACGAGAAGATTTCCAAAAAAGATAAAGCCGATCCAGTCGCAGGTCTGGGCCTCGTCCATGTAATGCGTCGTGACCAGAACCGTCATCCCCTGCTTCGCCAGATCGTGAATGACGTCCCAAAAAATCCGCCGGGAAACCGGGTCTACTCCTGCTGTCGGCTCATCCAGAATCAGCAGCTCTGGCCGATGAAGCAGGGCGCAGGAGAGAGCCAACCGCTGTTTCCACCCGCCGGAGAGCGAGCCTGCAAGCTGCTTTTCCCGGCCCGTCAGTCCGGCCATTTCGATCAGTTCTGCTTTGCGCTGCTGTCTTTCCGCTTTGCCTAGCTGGTACACACCCGCGTAAAAATCGAGATTCTCTTCCACGCTCAAATCTTCATACAGGCTAAATTTTTGCGACATATAGCCAATCCGCTGCTTGATCTCCTCGCTCTGCGTCATCACATCGTAGCCCAGCACCGTCCCCTGTCCCGAGGTCGGGGTTAAAAGGCCGCACAGCATCCGAATTGTCGTCGATTTGCCTGAGCCGTTGGGGCCGAGAAAGCCGTAGATGGAGCCTTTGGGCACCGTCAGCGACAAGCTGTTGACGGCGATCCGCTCCTGAAAGCGTTTGGTGAGCTCTACACAACGGATGGCCTCGTTCATCGGGTAGTCAGGCTGTGTGACTTCTCTCATCGCTCTCCCTCCTCCGTCAGCAGGCGCACATCGGCAGGCATGCCCGGTCTCAGCTTCTCCAACCCTTCTGTAATCCGGATCGTGACGGCAAAGACCAGCTTGGTCCGCTCGTTGGGTGTTTGCACATTTTTCGGTGTAAACTCCGCTTTTTCGGCAATTGACTGGATCTGGCCGACAAACACTTCATCCGGGTACGCATCCACCTTGATCTCGGTCTTTTCCCCGATTTTCACCTTGGACAGCTCTGCTTCCGGGATGTACACCTTCAGCTTCAGGTGATCGGCTTTCATCATCGTAAACAGGGTAGCTCCCTGCTTGGCAACCTCCCCCTCCGAAATCGAGGTGCGGAGCAAAATGCCGTCGGCTGGTGCCTTGATCACTGTTTTTTCCAACTGCCATTTGGCCTGGTCCAATCGCGCATCGGCCTGCTGTACTGCCGCCAGCATCGCGCGAATCGTATAGTCTGTACTGCCTTCTTTCAACAGGTCCAGATCGGCTATCGCTCCTTTGCGCTGCGCCTCTGCCGTTCCCTTTTGGGCCAAGGCCGCCGCGATATCCTGTTGAGCCGAAAGCGTGCGAGAACGTGACGCCTCCACCTGAGCGGCGAGCTGGTTTACTTGTGTCTGCGCCTGGTTGACGGCTTCCTGCTGCGCTTCGTAATCCTTTTTGGAAATCGCCCCGCGCTCAAACAGGGAGGCTGCTTCCTTCAGCCGGCTTTCCTGGTAGGCCAGCGTCTTTTTTGCTCCCTCCCATTGCGTCTCTACCTGTGTCGTTTGCTCCTGACTTTGGGCCAGCGCTGCCTGGGCCTGCTTGGCACGCGCATCCTGCAGGGAAATGGTCGCATCGGCCTGCTGAACCGCAGCGATCCCCTTTTGCACAGAAGGATTGCGGCTCCCCGCTTTTGCTTCGTCCAGCTTGGCTTGCGCCTGGGCCTTCGCTGCTTCGGCCTCGTTGACGGCTGCTTCATAGGTGCGCTTGCTGATTTCGGCCAGCACACCCCCTTTCTGGACATGCATGCCTTCCTCAGCAGTAGCGTGCTCGACCAAACCGCCTACTTCGGCGACGATCGGCACTTCATCTGCTTCAATCGTGCCAGAGAGCAGTTGTTCCGGCTTTTGCAGGAGAGAGCAGCCAGCCAACAGAGAAACGGAAAGTGACAAAACCAGGAAGGAGCAGATTCCTTTGCGATACATCCTCATCACCTCATTTTGTAAAAAAGTGAGTACTCACTCATTTTTCTTCTCAAAAAAATAACATCCCCCCAAAATTTGCAACCCGTCTGGTTTTTAGAGAGAATGCTTGTTTTCTCTTGGTGCTCATCTTGCGAGTGATTACTCACTTTTCTTACTTGCATTATAGTGTGATCCCCTCTCGCGTGTAAAGACCTACTTCCACGGATCAGGAAAATCAAACCATTCTCTGTCTCCCGCTTCATATCTTTTCAACAGTTCCGCCGCCGTTTGACAGGCAAATTGATACTCTTGCCGGTTAATCAGCTTCCTTTGCAGCGCTTCATCCAGCTCGTCCTGATCGAGCAGATACACCTCGCCGTTTGGCAATACAACAATATCGAGATACAGGTCATCATAATACAGATGCCCCTCCTGATCCTTGCCGTGCTCCTTGCAAATATCGATGTACCACTGAATCGTCTCTCCCCGCTCGTTCAGCATCTTGGTTACGGCATAGCCACAACCGGACGGAAAAAACTGCAGGTAGCAATAATCCTGATCTCCTACACACAAGCGTTTTTCTCCCACAGGCATATAAGCAGGCTCGATGACATCATCCAGTGTCAGGCGAACTGCATAGCCGGTAAACTGCGCTGTCTCCAGCCACTTTTCATCGTAGCCAAGTTTTTTCACTCTTCGCCAGTTTGGGCGGTCCGCTCTTTTTCGTTTCATGCAAAACTCCCCTTTCCTCTCTGAGATTTCTATGAACGGATGGCGAGATATACGTTCGTTCTCTCGCTATCAGCAGTACGTAGCTGGCCATCGCTCGCAGCAGCGATTAACGGCATAACCTCTCCAGTATAGCTCGATGGGGATAGGAATTACCAATAGCTGTTTTGTCAATTGTTCGATAGAGATGGACACTGTCAGTGGTGGCAATTTTCTCTAACACCGAAATACAACTCGACAAAACATAGACACTTTGGTAAAGTGTCTATAAAATGATAAACCGAGTAAGGATGTGTTTGTACCATGAGTGTTTCTGAGCGTTTCTGGAATGCGTCGGTGGAAGAACTGAAGGCAGGGTATGTAAAAGCCGATCATCACTTCTTCTGCTTGCTCTGTGGCAAACCCTTCGAGGATGGAATCATTTATCCGGAAGACGGTGTTTTTTATGAAGCGGAAAGATATGTACGCCTTCATATTGAAAAAGCTCATCAATCCGTATTTGACTTTCTGATTCGCATGGATAAAAAATTTACGGGTCTGACGGAGCACCAGAACAGCCTGCTTCACCTGTTTTATCAGGGAAAAAGCGATGCGGAGGTGCAAAAGGAGCTGGGGATCGGAAGTGCTTCAACCATCCGCAATCACCGCTTTGTGTTAAAGGAAAAGGAGCGGCAAGCCAAAGTATTTCTAACGCTGATGGAGCTTTTAAAAGAGAAAGACAAGCATGCCCCGGCATTCGTCCCGCTGCATCAAACGGCAAGAATGGTGGATGACCGCTACAACATCACCGAAGACGAATCCCAGGCGATGCTCCAAAAGTACTTTCCCGAGGGTACGGACGGACCGCTTGCAACGTTTGCTCTGAAGGAAAAACAGCGAGTCATCGTACTGCGGGAAATCACCAAGCGCTTTGACAGCGAGCGCATCTATACCGAGAAAGAAGTAAACGAGATCCTGAAAGCTGTCTATGATGACCACGTAACGCTGCGACGCTATTTGATCGAATACGGTTTTCTCGACCGAAAAACAGATGGCAGCCAGTACTGGCTGAAAAAATGATCAGGAAGGCAGGAAACGAGGATGAACCGCAAAGAAGAGTTAAAGCATCAATACAAAGAAATGAAGACAGAAGCCGGTGTCTACCAAATTAAGAACACTGTGAATCAGAAGGTGTGGATCGAAAGCACCCGCAATCTGAAGACGATGAATGGCAAGCAGTTTCAGTTGAAAATGGGCAGCCATATCAACAAACAACTGCAGCAGGAATGGAATGAATACGGCGAGGACGCCTTTGTCTTTGAAGTGCTGGAGGTCTTGAAGAAAAAGGAGACCGGCTATTTTGACGAAGCCGACGAGCTAAAGAAGCTGGAGGAAAAATGGCTGGACCAGCTCCAGCCGTACGGGGAGCGCGGCTACCACAAAAGATGAATTCCACGAAAAAGCCAATCGACCGGCCAAAGACAGGTTGATTGGCTTTTTTTGCTCTGTAATCTGGCCACTACTCACTGCTTTTCTCAGCAGAGGCCACTTGCTTGAAAAACGTTTTTACGTAGCTCTCCTCTGCCAGTCGGTCTCTTACTTCCTGGTCCCACTGCTTTTTCTCCAACAGTCGTTGCAGATTGCCACCGTACCATTGCTCGATCGCTGTCCGCGAAAACGTGTAGGAGACATCGGGGAATCGGACCTGGTAGCGCTCCAGATTTTCAATCAAGACAAAATTGGCCGTGGCGTTATAGAGCAATGCTTGTTTGAGCAGCACGTCATCAACACTGGCCGCATCTCTTTGATAAATCAGCTCAGCTTTGTACTCCTCGGGGTACAACTGAAATGTTTTCGGAATAGCTGACAGCGGAAGATGGTGATTCAGGTTGATCAAATTGGAGGCATCCCCCATGTATTTGCTCTGATAGCGCAGGACACTTTGAAAGTCATGTGTCAACGGGTTCTGCTGATCGGCCTTGTACTGCTCCTCCTGTGCTCGCAGCTGGGGTTTCAGATAGCCTTCTACCACTGTGAGTCCCACTACACCAACGAGCAACAGCGCAATGATCCACTTATTTTTATTGTTCATCTGTGCCCATCACCTCGTGCTTTCCAATCAGCTCGAATGCTCTTCGAATCATGAGCGGGACAATGATCAGCAGGAAAGGCATCGCGTAATCGACGACCAAAAGTCCAAATTGGTACGGTCCGTCGATGTGAATCGGACGCCAAAACCAGAGATTGCTGCCAAACTTGATGGCTGTGGTGTAAAGGGTCATCACTCCGGTGTACAATCCACAAAAAAGCCAGGCAATTTTTTGCGCTCTTTTCCATGTGGCTGCATTCACGACGGCAACAGCCGAGTCGCCCTGTCCCTTTTTCAGCAGCATGAGATAAGTGACACCGCAAATCAGAACAGACAGCGTCGCCAGATTGTTGAGCAATTGACCGGATAGCGTAAACCGGAGCGGAATGGACAAGATCCAGACAATCAAGATGTACAAAAAGACGGACTGGGCAAGCTCCCGCTTATACCGCCCAACGTAAATTCTCGGATGCCCTTCCAGCAAAAAATCAACGGTATCCATACTTTTGGCGGCAAGTCTGAACGCCTCGTCACGTGACAATCCGTCCTGCATGAAGTCGGTGATTTTGGCTTCCAGATTGCTGATGATTTCTTCTTTCAGCTCACGGGTTTCCTCGCTCTCCTTATGGCCGGAAAACAACCCTTCCACATACTTTTCCACGTCTTTCAAGTGAGTCACCCCTCATTTTCCACACGGATCAATCGGTCGATGAGATCGCGCGCGCTTTCCCATTCGTCGCAGTTTTTCTGGTACAACGCTCTGCCAAGCTCCGTGATCCGATAGTATTTCCTGCGCCCGCCCTGTGTTTCTTCTCCCCAGTAGGATTCAATCATGTTCTGCTTTTCGAGGCGGCGCAGACTCGAGTACAGCGTAGGCTCTTTTAATTCAAAGCGAGATTCGCTTTTTTGGTAAATTTCCTTGATGATCTGGTAGCCGTAGTTATCCCGTAGCATCAGTACAGACAAAATAATCGTGTCGATGCTCCCCCTGACCAAATCACTGTTGTATGCCGTTTCTTCCAATGCAGCACGCCTCCCGTCCCTTGCCAGATACATCATAACACATATTACTATGTGTGATAAAGTACTATTTGTAAAAGGGTGTATCCACTTGCCTTACGTCCGCACAACGGGGCCGCAGTGAAAGAGAAAAAGAAAAAGAGCGGCCGAAGCAGCTTCTGTACCTATTCCCTACCTTCCTTCTTTAAAACGGGAATCCAAATCTCACTTTTTACCGTTGGTGAAGTCAAATCTTTGCTTTGGATTGACGAGATTTCGGGTCCCTCCGCCTGTTGAAAGCCCGAGGATGGAAACCACTCTGAATAGATGCGTCCCCACGTTTCCTGCAGGGTCTGAGGAAACGGTCCCGCTGACTCGAATACCGCCCACGTAAAGGCTGGAACTTCCAGTTTCGTAAATCCTTCCGGACACTGATGCGTTGTGGCCACACCGATATAATGATCAAGCCCTCCTTTTTCCTCCATGCGGTCTTCCGAAAAGTTCGTGGATGCTTGAATGAGCCCGGTTGGTTCCACATTTGATAATGCTTTCAGTTTATTGATGTTCTCCATGCCCAAGCTTTTCCACATGGCGGTTATTTCCGGGTTCTCTCCCTGGAAAACGATCGGCACTCTTTTCATGATCCCCACGATGTGAAATGCTTCTTTTTCTTCTATTCGGTAATTCATTTCACTTCCTCCTTTTATCGATATTTGGAAGGTCATGCGCGGAAAGGCTTTTAACGCTTTGCCATTCTTTCTGGCTTCTGAAGGCGTGACACCATGCAAACTTTGAAAAGCTCTGGTAAAAGAATCGGGCGAATGATATCCGTATTTCACCGCGATATCAATGATTCTAAGATCGCTATGGTTTAGTTCAAAAGCGGCAAGAGTCAGTCGTCTCCGGCGGATATATTCAGACAACGTCATGCCTGCGAGAGAAGAAAACATTCTTTTAAAATGATACTCGGAACAGAAAGCGGCCCTGGCTACTTCCCTCAAGTCAATCTCATCAGCAAGATTATCTTCGATATACCGAATGGCTTCGTTCATGTGTCTCAGCAAATCCATCAGATGACCTCCTTTATCAAAAGCATAGCAGGATCTGCATGTATTCTTCCGACATTTTATGCTCAATGATGCAGGGTCTTCATTTTGGAAGTCATGCAACCCCATCTGTAGACTCTGCATCATGTTCTCGATGCGCTCAAACAAAAATAGCCTCCTCGTCCAAATGGCAGTACGTACCGCCATTTGTCACGAAAAGGCCATCTATGCTACAACTTCAAAACCCGCTTCCTCACTGGTTCTGAGCTGAATAGTACTGTTTCAGACTGGAGCGAATCCCTGCTGTATCCTTCATCAGCGTTTTGGCACTGAAGAAAATACTGCCCTGCACCTGCGGGAAAGCCTTGTTGAACTGCAGCTGCTGGATTATCGTCTGGCTGGAAGCCCAATCCGTCGTATTCGATCCTACGCGGTACGCACCTTGGCCAATATACAGCTTCACAGGCGTGCCATTCGTCTCGTTGGACCACCAGTGAACCAGCTTGTCGTAGGCGGCAGGCTTATACCCAATGCTCCAGTAAAGCTGCGGCGCTACATAGTCCATCCAGCCGTTGCGAATCCAGGTGCGCACATCGGCATACAGATTGTCGTAGGAGCTTTGACCGTTGGTGTCGGAACCAGTTGGGTCATCCTTGGCATTGCGCCAGATTCCAAACGGGCTGATGCCAAACTCCACTTGCGGCTTTACGCTTTTAATCGACTGATAGAGATCTCTTACAAATACGTTGACATTATCGCGGCGCCAGTCGCCTTTATTGGTGAATCGGCCCTGGTTATAGGCGGCAAAAGCAGCATCGTCCTTGAAATCTTCTTTTCCATACGGGTAGAAATAGTCGTCCAGGTGAACACCGTCGATATTATAGTTGTTCACCACTTCCATAATGCCGGCAATGATGTGCTTACGCACTTCCGGCAGTCCCGGATTGTAAATCAGCAGGTTATTGTGCACCACGGCCCAGTTTGGATGTACGCGTGCCGGGTGAGTCGCAACCAGGTTTTCCCTTACTGCCGAGGTGCTTGCCCGAAACGGGTTGAACCAGGCATGGAATTTCATGCCGCGCTTATGCGTTTCTTCCACCATGAAAGCGAGTGGATCGTACCCCGGATCTTTGCCTTGCGTACCCGTCAGCCATTTGGACCACGGAACCAGCTTGGATGGATAAATCGCATCCGACTCCGGGCGAACCTGAACGATAATCGAGTTCATGCCCGTTGCCTTCAACTCGTCCAGCATGTGTATGTATTCCGCTTTTTGCTGTTCCGCACTGAGGCCTGCCTTTGACGGCCAATCAATGTTGAATACCGTGCTTACCCATGCCGCACGCATTTCTGGGTGCTGTTGTACCTGGTTGAGCGTTGTGTTTGTTTCGTTTGTCCCTGCTCCGGAACCAGTATTGATCGCAGCCGGCGGAGCAATGACAGACCCGTTGCCGGCGATATCAGGCGGTGCCACAGAAGCCACAAGCTTACTTGTTTGCGAGCCTGTGAAGGCAGCAAAAATACTTGGCTGAGGCTGTGCCGAAGCCGCCATGACTGGTTGAACACCTAGCAACAAAACGAACAAACCCATGAGAAAGCCATGTTTCTTCAATTTCAAATCCTCCTAACAGCAAAAAAATTCCCCATACTTCTCTATACTGGTTTGGCACACTTTTCTATCTATCAATCTAGTAGACGCTGCAAGGAAGATTTTGTTGCTTGCAAATCGCGAAAAAATTGTTGAAAAATCGCGAAGGGCTTACCTGACCTGTCTCATCACAGGATAGAAAAATGGCAATGCCCATGATTTTCTGCGTACCATGGCATGGAGTTTCGCAATCATTACGCAGGGGCATAATTCCCGAAATCTGGAAAACAATAGTATCAGCATCTAATGGCACTACGCATTCGGCACCGTTATCGAAAGTAGGGGATCAGGGTTTGATTCGGATATCCAGAAAAAATCGTGTGTTCGCTGCCGTGTTTACGACGATTCTCACCGTTCTTTCCGTCCTCTGGTCAGGAAGCTTTACGCCAGTCCAGCAGGCTGCGGCTTCTCCTGCCGCTCCCAAACCGGAGGGCTCATCGCGACAACCGTACAAAATCGGGGCCATTCAAGCAAAGGAACAGCTTGCCTATGTCTTGGGTGTTCAAGCGTATCTGTACGGCTACCCGCTCGTCGAGATGGAGAAAATCAAAGCTGAAAGCCTGCAGAACCTGGCGCCATTGAACCAATTTGCGTATATCACCCGCTTAGCCACTCCCGCAGACAGGGTCATCGTGTCGCCCAATGCGGATACACTGTATTTGTTTGCCTGGCTCGATCTGGCCAACGGTCCGGTCACCCTGCACGTCCCGGAAGATCCGGATGGACGGTATTACACGATCGAGATGCTGGATGCCTACACCAATGTGTTTCAAAATGTATCCAGCCGCAGCACCAAGCAAAAGGCTGGCAACTACGCCATCGTCGGTCCTTCCTGGAAAGGAAAGCTGCCCTCCCGCACGAAGCGTATCGTCGCCCCCACAAACATGGTTTGGCTGATCGGACGGGTAGAGGTAAAGGATCAGGCTGATTTGCCAAAGGCCGTTGCCTTCCAAAAGCAATTTGCCTTGTCCTCTCCAGGTAATCACGAAAACAAGGCTCAACCAGGACCGCTGACATCAGCAAAATCAAACAAGACACAGCAAGTGCTGGACCCCTTGGCTTTTTTTGCCGTCATGACCGATGCGATCAAACGCAATCCGCCGCCACCGTGCGATGAGGTCCTGCTCGACCAGTTCAAGCTGATCGGCATCGATCCCAGCACGGGGTTTCAGCCGCAGGCGCTGGACCCGCCCATCATTGCGGGGCTGACACGAGCCGCCCGTGACGCACGATCCATCATCGAACACAGCGACAAGCTGTTTACGCAAAGCGAAAACGGCTGGACGTCCACCCCTCTGCTCGGTCGGTACGGCGATCAGTTTCTCCTGCGCGCGTACGTCGCTTATTCCGGGATCGGCGCCAATGTCCCCAGCGAAGAAAAATACGCCCGAACGTTTGTGGACAGCACCGGAGTGCCGCTGAACGGAAAAAACAAGTACGTCCTGCATTTTGCCAAGGATCAGATTCCCGACGTATCGGCTTTTTGGTCCGTTACGATGTATGGCCCCGATTTTTACCTGGTACCCAACAGCATCCAGCGATACTCGATCGGCAGTCTCACAAAGGGGCTCGTCTACAATCCCGACGGTTCCCTGGACCTCTATATCCAAAGCACGCCGCCGCCCAAAGGGGAGTCTAACTGGCTGCCGGCCCCATCCGGCCCGTTTAATCTGGTCCTGCGCATGTTCGAGCCGCGGCCCAAGTCGCTCAGCGAGCCGTATCGCATCCCGCCTGTGCGCAAACTGCCTTGAGCAAAAGTCTTCCCCTGCATCCAGGCTGATTTTCCCTTTGCCTCTATTAGAAAAACGTTGCTTATCGCCAAGTCAAACAGCTATGTAACGCGTTAGCGAAATTAAACCTTCCGAAAGTACAAAAAAAGACCGCCCTGCCACAGGGATCGGTCTATTTTTCATTTTCGATTCAGTTCCCGTTTCCATCCCGTTACTTATTTCCCATTTTCTCAACAAAATGCGAATTAATCGACGATTTGCGCTAGAATAAATCAGGAGGTGATCCCTTTGATAGAAATGCAGAGAAAACATAGCCGTTTATTCTCAAACGAACTGCCAAAATGGGCGCTCGTACTTCACATCGGACTAATCTCCCTGTTCTTCCTGATCGCACTAGCTTCTCTCCTTGTCCTTGTGATCAATCCGTTTTCTGAGGAAGAGTCGGGGCTTCTTGTATTATTCGGGATTCTCATCATCCTGTTCACGTGGCTGGGTCGATTTGCCTACAAAAATTTGCGGCTTTACACAAAATTACGGATGAGCGTAGAACTGCGAAAAGACGGATATTTTTACTCGTACAAGAACCAAATGACGAAGGAAGAAAAAACATGCTTTCTTCCGTTTGCAGACATGGACTCTCTCCTGATCGGCATGGACTACCAGCAGACTGTCGAGGCGGAGTACCGACCCTCTCGCCCCAATGCCAAGATTGTGTTCTATCAAGTCGCCAAACTTCTCATCAGCGGCAAAAGCAGCGAGGGCAAGGATGAAGTGCTCTTTTTCACGCTGAGCGATGCTCCGACGGTGAACGAGTGGTTATCCGTGTTTGAGGCAAATCAGGTACGCATTTACTGCACCGATCAAGCCTTGTCCGCGGCCATTCCAGAAAAGGAGTGGATCGAGGAGGTCCCCAAGTATCCGTACGCGGGGAAACTGTCTTTTGAAATCGGCAAAAAGGCCGATCAACTGGACAAGGTGTTTTTCAGCCAGGAACAACAGCTAGAACGTGAGCAGCAGAGCAAAAAGAGCCGCAAAAGAGGCTTTCTCCTTCTCAGCATTTTGGGCATGTTTCAAATCTTTATGGTGCGCTATTGGTTTATCGATTGGCCGATCGACGATGGTACGTTCAGTGATGACTCCGGGATGGGCAGTGCGTGGCTTTTCACCCTTCTCGCTTTGGCTGTCATCACCTTTCTGATAAAGCAGCAAGGCTTCCTTGATCTGCTGAAAGCAGTAGCCGCTCTTTTCCTGTCCCTGACTATCGGTCTCCTCTGGGTACTTGCCAGTGTGCGCGTCCCGGATGGATTTGCAGAAGCAGTTTACTTTTACGGCATCCTGGTCTCTGTCATCTACGTTCCTGTTGCGCTCTTTATGATCATCAGGCGGTCCATCCGGCAATCCTACGGAATTTGAAACGATCTTAGCTCCGTATGGGAAACAGGACAAAAAACGTCGTGCCCCGCTCACTGGTTTCGACCTCGATGCGGGCATGATGCCGGTTGGCAATACTGTAACAGACCGCCAGTCCGAGGCCAGTTCCTTCTTCTTTGGTCGTAAAGAACGGCGTCCAGATTTTATCCAACAGGTCTTCATCAATTCCTGGTCCTTGATCGCCAATCTCCAAAACAACATCCTGATCCTTCACATAAGTCTTCACGGTCAATACCCCGCCACTGTTCATCGCTTCCATGCCGTTCAGCGTCAGATTGAGAAACAGTTGGCGGATTTCTTTTACATCCAGGAAGAGCTCGGGACATGCCTTCAGCTCTGTATACAGGTCCTTTCCGCTGAGAGAGGCTTCAGCCTGCACGAGTGGAAGAAGTGGTTCGATGATCGGCAATAAGTGCTGTTTCTTCAAATTGCTTGTCCTGTTTTTCGCCAGCGTGAGAAATTCTGTGATGATCGTATTGGCACGATCAAGCTCTGTAATCATAATATCCACAAACTGGAAGCTCTCTGTGTCTTTCTTGCTTTTTTCCAATTGCAGAAAGCCTCTGACGGTCGTCATCGGATTCCGGATTTCATGAGCAATTCCCGCTGCCATCTCTCCGATCAGATGAAGCCGATCCAGCCGCGCCATCTCTTTTTCCAGATAGACGCGATCGGTAATATCCGTGATCACACTTAGGATGCAGCACTCCCCCCGAATGTTTATCTTCTCTGTTGACAGAAGGCCCTCCCGAACTTCTCCTGACCTGGTCACGTAACTGATTTTTTCGTTGCGGACGGCATCCTCCAGATCAATCGCACACTCCGCTTGCACACTTTCCTTCGCTAAGATCAGCCGGTCATGAGGCAGGTGTTTTACTTCTTCGTAGGCATAGCCGGTGTACGAGAGCCAGCTTTTGTTCACATCGATATAGCAGCGATCTTTGCATGAACGGATCGCCATCAAGCAGGGACTGGACTGAAAAATCTTTTGAAACAGCTCCTGGGAAAGTACTAGCTCTTGTGTCCGTTCATTTACCAGCTGCTCCAACTGCTGATAGTGATGTTTTCGTTCGATTTCCAGTTGTTTTCTCTCGGTGATGTCCCGTATGGAGCAGACGTAGATGTGCTTCTGCTGGACCGTCGCTTTCTTGAATTGCACATCAACGGCAAACTGCGTGTGATCGCTGCGTGTGGCCACGGTTTCTATAATCCGGTCCTCCCTACACCTCGAATTTTTTGAAGGGATTTCCAGTAACAGCTCGATGTGCATACCGATAATCTCACATATCTGATAGCCAAACATAGACTCTACCACCTGATTGGCAGAGAGGATGATTCGGTTCTCATCCAGTGTCAGGATGGTATCCGCTGACGCTTCGACAATCGTCCGGGACAGAGCTTCGCTTTTTTGCAGTTCCATTAAGGTATAATAATGACTTTTATTCGCCTCCAGCAGTTCCATGGTTCGGTAGCGAAGCATTTCCCGCTGATATTCAATTTGCTTTTGTTTGCGGTAAAGCTGAATAAATCCCTCTACTTTCATTCGCAAGGTATCGGGGTGAAATGGTTTGAAGATATAATCGATAGCCCCTGCTTCATAGCCTTGTACCACGTGCTCGGTAGCCTTGCTGATCGCCGTGATGAAGAGGATTGGAATATGCCGTGATTTTTCCCGTTGTTTGATCAGCTTGGCTGTCTCAAAGCCGTTCATCCCCGGCATCTGCACATCCAGCAGAACGCACGCGAATTCATCGTTTAGCATGCATCGCAATGCCTCTTCCCCCGACTGAACGGAAACAAGGTGATACTCGGGAGAATCAAGCACCGCCTCCAGCGAGAGCAGGTTCTCCTTGCGATCATCTACCAGCAGGATATGTACCTTATTTTCCGCTTCCCAAGCATCTTCACTCGGTGTGATTGGTGAACAGACGAGATAGTCATTGCAATTTACGATAAAGTTTTTCTGTTCCGTCAACTTCTTCGTAGCCATTTGCATGGGTCGTAAATACAACTCCTTCCTTATCCCCAAGCCCGAGAAAACCGTTGGTACAAAGACTTTCATAAAATAATTGGTGGACGTGATCCTGAAGACTGTGATTGAAGTAAATCATGACATTCCGGCAGATAATTGTATGAAATTCATTAAAAGACCGGTCCGTTACCAGGTTGTGCTGGGCAAATACCATGTTGTCCCGCAAGAAGGATTGAAACTGAACGGTGTCTTTTTTTACATGGTAGTACTCGGAAAAAGCCCGTTTGCCGCCGGCCCGCAGATAGTTTTTCGTGTACAGCTGCATTTTCTGCAGGGGAAAAATTCCTTTGCTTGCCTTTTTCAGCACCTGTTCATTCATATCTGTCGCATACAACCTTGTTTTCGACAAAAGGCCTTCCTCGTGCAAAAGGATGGCCATCGAAAAAACCTCCTGCCCGGTGGAGCAGCCCGCATGCCAGATCCGAATGAACGGAAGCTCTCGCAATGCGGGCACGATTTTTTGGCGAAACGCCAGAAAAAAGGAAGGATCGCGAAACATCTCCGTGACATTGATGGAAAAATCCCCGAAAAGCTTTTCCATCATGGCCGGATCATGAAGAACCTTTTCCTGCAGCGCAGAGATGGTATGCATTTTTTCGATCCGAATCCGGTGCCAGATGCGGCGTCTGATGGCGGGGTAGTTGTAATTTCGAAAGTCATACCCGTACTTGCGGTAGATCCCCTCCAGCAACAGGGTGATTTCGATTTTTTCCAGCTCATCATTGGTTTGTGCTTCCTGTACGAGTGGATGTTTCTGCTGTATCGCCCGTTCCCCCCTTTCTGTCATACTTACCCGTACAGCCAGACTTGCATCAGCGAGAGGAGTTGTTCGATTTCGACCGGCTTGCTGATATAGTCAGATGCCCCGACTTCGATGCATTTTTCTCTGTCGTGCTTCATGGCTTTGGCCGTCAGGGCAATAATGGGCAGATGCATCATGGCGGGAATCCCGCGAATTTCTCTGATCGCTTCATAGCCGTCCATCTCGGGCATCATAATATCCATCAAGACGATATCGACATCCGCATTTTCATACAAAAGCTCAATCCCCTCACGGCCGTTTTCCGCGTAAATGACGATCATCTCACGCTCCTCCAAAGCTGCTGTCAGCGCAAAAATATTTCGCATATCATCGTCGACCACGAGTACTTTTTTTCCTTTTAGGCATTGGTCAGGGGTCTCAGACGAGAGTGACGAGGAATCGGCTTGGTACTCCTTCTCCAACACTCCAGTTGCCACAGGCGGCAGCGCATAGGCATCCAGGACGCCGCTCTCTTCCTCTTTTTGTAAAATGGGCAGGTACAGGGTAAACGTGCTCCCCACCCCCTCGATACTTTCCAACTGAATGAATCCTCCCAGCAGGTTGGCCATCTCTCTGCTGATCGATAAGCCCAAACCGGTTCCGCCATATTTGCGGCTGGTCGTGCCGTCCGCCTGCTGGAATGCCTCAAAAATGATTTCCTGATTCTTCGACTGTATGCCGATCCCCGTGTCGCGGACGGCGATCGCGACATGCTCCCCTTCGGCTTTTGCTACCCGCGAGATGTGCAGATACACACCGCCCTGGGAGGTGAACTTAAAGGCGTTCGCCAGCAGATTGGTAATGATTTGCTGCAACCGCTGCTCATCAGACCAAATCAGCTCTGGTACGTCATCGGCGATCTCCACCCGGAACTCCAACTGTTTCTGAACGGCAAGGTGCTGGAAACCGCGCAAAGCGTTGGCCCCCATTTCACGAAGGGAGACATCTCCTCGGTTGATGACCATTTTCCCCGATTCAATCCGTGTCAGATCGAGAATATCGTTGATCAGATTGAGCAGATTATTGCCCGATTTCAAAATCGTCTGGACGTATTCAAGCTGCCGTTCCGTCAGATTCTTATCCTTGTTTTCGAGCAGAATCTGCGACAGGATCAACAGACTGTTCAGCGGGGTCCGCAGCTCATGAGACATATTGGCAAGAAACTCCGACTTGTAACGGGAAGCCTTTTGCACCTGGTCTGCCTGTCTCTCCAGCTCCTCCTTTACCCGCTCCAGCTCTTTCGCCTTCTGTTCGGAGTTCTTGTACTGCTCCTCCAGCTTCTCGTTAATGCTGCGCAGCTCTTCCTGCTGCAGCTGCAGCTCCTCGGACTGGCTCTGCAGCTCCTCCGTCAGGATTTGTGATTCCCTTAGCAGATTGCGGATTTGCATATGCACAAAAATACTGTGAATCGTAATCCCCATCGTGGCCGTAATTTCTTCCAGCAAGTTGATTTGAATTGCGGAAAACGGAGTAAAAGTAGCCAGCTCGACGACGGCTAGCACCTTCCCCTCATAAGGCACCGGCAACAGGATGATCGAAGCCGGATCTGCCTGACCCAGGTCGGAAGAAATTCTAATGTATTCCTCGGGCAGATCGGTCAGGTGCAGGATGTGGTTTTCCACGGCGCACTGCCCGACCAATCCCTGGCCCACTTCGACAAAAGAAGCGCCGATCTCACTGTGGTCACAAGCGTAGGTTCCAGCTTTGATCAGCCGCGTCGAATCCGTCTGTCCGTCCCTGATGTAAATGGCCCCGTAACTGGCTCCCACGAGCGGGGTTATTCGCCGGATAAAGAGATTGGCGAGTGTTTGTACGTCCTGTATCCCCTGAAACAACGAGGTGATTTCAGCCAACTGGGTTTTCATCCAGCTCTGTTCCCGCATGGCTTGCGTAAATTCCTTTTCCTGCTGGGCATGTTCCTCCAGCGTCGAGGCCATCTTATTGAAGGCTTTGGCGATATCGCCGATTTCATCTTGACTCGTGACAGGAATGCGCGGGAATTTTTCCGTAGAACGATTTACGACGGTTGAGATAACGGATGTGATTCCCGCCAGATTTTTGCTGATTCCCTGGATTACCCAAAGAGTAACGACAATCCCCACCAACAATCCGACTCCAATGAAATACAGGGAAAGCATTTTGATAAACTCATACTCTTCCATCGAACGGTCGTATGCGTCATCGAGAAGCGATTCCTGCAGGTCCTTCAACTCTTTGATCCTGTAGAACAACTCTTCCTTTCGTTCAATCAGGTCCTGACTGATCAAAGACGCTGCCTCTCTTTTCTGACCGATTTCTACCTTTTCCATCACTCTTCTGGCAAGCTGCGTATACATCTCGTATTCTGCAGATATTTTTGACAGCAGCGTCCTTCCTTGTTCAACGTGAACCTTGTTCTGCAGGAGTGCCAGAGAAGTCCCTGCTTCTCTTATGCTTTCCTCAATGCGACGCTTGTCTTCTTGAAAGCTTTTCTGGTTCTCATCCAAAACAATGCTGGTGACCAGCCGGCTCATGTTGTTCACATGGTTTTGCATGTCATTGGCGGACTTCAGTTTCTCGTAGCGGTCGTCGACAATTTCATGAATGCTTGCGGTCAAGTTGGTCAGCACATTAAAAATAGTCCCCATCAAAACCATCATCAGCACCAGCAAAGAGCCAAATCCAATGAGTAATTTGGTTTTATATTTCATGATGTATTTCCTTTCCTGTTTTCTCAAACAGATACAGTAAGAAAGTTGTGACAATTTTTCAAATTTCTCTACCTCTACTGGGGAATCCTTCTAGGAATAAAAAAAAACTAGCTGGGTTTCCAACTAGTCATCCATGTGTCTATCCTGTTATTTACACGCCCATTTTTCTACGCTGGTTGCTGACCTTTTTGGTCTGTTGGCTTTTCACTACCTGATTGCCGGCCATTTGATGCTTTTGCTGTCCTTTTCCCCCATTCTGGGATTGCTTCTTCTGCTCCAGCATCCGTTTCGCTGCTTCGGCCAGGCTTACTTTTTTCGTTTCGGCGGCTTCTGTTTGCTGCTTGTTCTCTTGCTCCATATCCTTTTCACCTCAAGGTTCATTTGCCATATATGTCTGGATTTTACCATCTCCGTGTGAAAAGTTCCAGTTATAGACGCCGTTATTTGGAGTAGATTTTTCGCACATCCCGGTCTATTTCAGAGAGCGCTGCAAAAATGCTTTGGTCCGCTCAAACCGGGGATTCAGGAATAACTGGTCTGGTGTACCTACTTCGATGATCTCACCGTTGTCCATAAAGATGATCTGGTCAGCCACTTCTCTGGCAAAACCCATCTCATGCGTAACGACGATCATGGTCATGTGCTCTCGTGCGAGCTGCTTGATTACCTGCAAGACTTCGCCCGTCAACTCCGGGTCAAGCGCCGACGTCGGCTCGTCAAAAAGCATAATGGCCGGACTCATCATCAGTGCCCGGGCGATCGCGACCCGCTGCTTCTGACCGCCGGAAAGCTTGGCTGGATAGACCTCCGCTTTGTCGGCAAGACCTACTTTTTGCAGCAGCTCCTCTGCTTTTTTCCGGCTTTCTTCTTTAGTTTCCCCTTTTACCAGTCGGGGAGCCAGCTCCAGATTTCCCCGAACAGTCAGATGGGGAAAGAGATGAAAGTGCTGGAAGACCATTCCCATCTTTGAGGTGACGCGCTTGATCCCCTGCTGGTTGGTGTAGACACCCTCTTTTACCAGGTAATCGCCTTCCACACAGATACTGCCGCCGCTTACCTGCTCCAGATGGACCAGGCTTCGGAGCATGGTGCTTTTGCCTGAACCGGAGGGACCGATCACTGCGACGACTTCCCCTTTTTTCACCTCGAAGCTGACGTTGTTCAGCACTTCCAGCGTGCCGAATGATTTTTTCAAGTTGGACACTTCAACAATTCCCATTCCCATGCCAATCCATTCCCTTACGCAAATTTAAACCGTCTTTCCAGCCATTTGAAGAACAAAGTCAACACAAAAGCCATCAGCAAATAGATGACACCCGCCATAAAGAACGGCGCGATGGTAAAGTCGCGATTCACCGCTGTCTGGGCAAAGTAGAGGAGCTCGGGTACTGCGACCGCATAGAGAAGTGCGGTGTCCTTTACCAGCGTGATCGACTCGTTGGCAATCGCCGGCAGCGCAACCCGAATCATCTGCGGAACAATCACCCTCGTAGTTGTCTGCCAGCGGTTGAGGCCCAGCACCTGTGCTGCCTCGTACTGCCCTTTGTCGATAGCCAGCAAGCCCCCTCTGAAAATCTCTGCAAAATAGGCGGCATAATTAAGGATAAAGCCCAGGCAGGCAGCCACAAACCGATCCATGACGAGGTAGTCACCGACAATAGGCAGAATCGGCAGGCCGAAGCAAATGAAAAGCAGTTGCAGCAGCAACGGCGTCCCCCGCACGACATAAATATACGTATGGGCAAACCAGGCCAGCGGTTTGCTGCTGCTGTTCGCCATCAGCGTCAGTAAAAACCCTAACGGAATGGACGCGATGATAGCAATGAAAAACAATAACACCGTCATCTGTGCCCCTTCCAGCATCGGGGCGGCAATTCTGAGCATATAGTCCATGTTCATCTTGCATTCTCCTTATGAAAACCTCGATCAAGGCCTGTTCAAGAGGGGGCGGCGGCAGTTCCGCTTGTCCCCCGGGATGTTTGACCATCCCCGAAAAGTCCTCCGTCAAAAGAGGAAAACCGGATCGCAAAACAATCCGGCACACAAACTATTTATTTCAATACTTTATCTTCACCAAACCACTTTTCGGAGATTTTGGCCGCTGTTCCGTCCTGGTTCAACGCATCCAGGGCTTTTTGCAGCTCTTCCAGCAGCTTTTCGTTTCCTTGTTTGACACCGATGCCGTATTCTTCCGGCGCCAGGCTTTCGTCGAGCAGTTTAAAGGTGTCCGGTTCCTTTGCCATGTAGTAGCGAACCACAACCTCGTCAATCACCACTGCATCCACACGGCCGATCTTCAAATCACTGAGCGCCAGCACATTGTCTTTAAACTCGGAGACGCTTTTTACCTTCGGCTTGAGGTCACTGGCTTCCAGCGCATTAGAAGCTGAAGACTGCGCCTGCAGACCGATCACTTTTCCCGTGAGGTCTTCCAGATTGTGAATGTCAGACTTGTTTAAGACAGCGACCACCTGCGCATTTTTCAGATACGGTTTGGTAAACAGCACTTTCTTTTTGCGCTCGTCGTTAATCGTGTAGCCGTTCCAGATGAGATCAATCCGTCCGCTGTTGAGCTCAGATTCTTTGGCATTCCAGTCAATCGGCTGGAATTTGGCTTCATAGCCCATTTTTTCAGCGGCGGCCCGGGCGTAATCAATATCAAATCCGACGATATCGTTTTTCTCATCCCGGAAACCGAGTGGGGCAAATTTATCATCGATACCAATCACCAGCGTTTTGCCATTGCTTCCTGTACTGGTACCACAACCTGTAATCAGCGAGAATACGATCCCGCATATCATCCACAACGCTGCCGTCTTTTTCATCCTGTTGACCCTCCTGAACGATGAACCATGATTATGAGTAAGAAATCATTTCTCTCTCTTTCGTTTACGAGTGTATCCTTTATTACGGTAAATTGCTAATTCGATAATATGGTAAAATGTTTGGGAAAAGCGTTTTCATTTTTGGTTAGATTGAAAAAGCTCTTTGTTTTTTCGATTTGCTTCGTTTTTCATGTCGTGTATTTTGGCAAATATAAAACAATGCGGGCGTCGCTGCGGTGTTTCTTTTCGTGATACGGGGCCGAGGTGAGAAGAATCATGTTTCCCTGCTTGGCTCCGTATTCCGCCCTGCAGGGAGGATTCACTGTCCGCTCCACAACGTTTGGCGGGGGTCCGCAAAAGCCGCATCGCTCTGATGTCATCCCAAGGTTGCGTCCCTTTTTCCCGCCAAACGTCGCTCCGCTGAGCCGGGCTTCACAGTCGCACCGCAGGGAAACATGATTCTTCTCCGTACATGCTGCTTCTTCCCTGCTTTGAAAGGATACAAGCAAGATTATTTTATACAAGATTATTTATAAAGAAAGGGAACGGAAGTACATTTCTAATCAAAAGAAAATGACATTTTGGTTAAAAATATGGATTCAATCTATTTGCCTACTTATGAATGGACGATTTCATTATGGAAAGATCGAAATATACCTGCTTACTTAATGCTTGCTTGGCTTTTCATTGTTATTGTTCATTTGTATTGTGCATTTGCTTTGTTCATTCGTTTTGTTGAATCTTTATTTCCATTCTTTTTCTTCATCGCATCCACCCGCAAAAGTTTTGATGCTCCGATTCGAGAAGAAGCACGTTTCCCTGCGGTGCGACTGTGGAGCCCTGGCGGACAGTCTATCTCCCCTCGTGGGCGGAGCCCGGAGCTGAGCAGGGAAACATGCTTCTTCCCCCTACGGCTCCGTGCAATAGGTAAAAAACCCCCCACTGGAAAACGTGGAGGGAATGATAGGGAGTTCGTAATTTATCTTCATTGTTTCTGTTTTGCAACCTTATAGGCGGCGTATTCGCTTTCTGCCTGAGAGGGATTGCTCGGTTTTTTTCCTGCTTCCAAACCAGCAGCTACGGATGACAGTGTGCAGAGTGCGATCGCGCTGGCGATAAACAAAGAGGCTTCTCTACGCAACAGTAACCATTTCCTTTCCTGACTATTTTCAAATGTTTTTCCATCCACGTATAGGCACAAAGGCCTCATCTCGATAAAATGGTACCATGAGCTCTGCTGCTCTTTGTCTCAAATCCGTCTCAAGTTGATCAGATGACCTACCACGTTGTGTTTACATATTTGGATTACCTACATTCAGGATTGAATTAGACAGGGGGTGAAAAGATGGGACGAAAACTGGACGAGCAGCAGTTGGAGAGAACGAAACTGTTTGTCGGGAGGAACCGGGAACTAGGGGCATTGCGCGAGTGGCTGGATGATCCGGAGGCACCTTTTCGCGTCTATTCCATTTCCGGAATGGGCGGCATCGGCAAAACCTCACTGATGGCCGAAATGCTGCAAACCGCCAAAAAGCGTGACGTTACAGGTATCTGGCTGGACGGACGTTTTTGTGCACCGACTCCTGTTGGCTTTCTTGATTATGTATCGGCCACAGTCGGTCTGGAAAAGTGGGAACAGCCGCTTCCTCACCCTCTCCAGCCTTTTTGGGAAGCGAGTCCGCAGCGCCGCATCATCCTTTGTATCGATAACTTTGAGAGTGTCACCCTGTTGGAGGGCTGGCTGCTGGAGGTTTTTTTCCCCAAGCTCCCCGCCCAGGGAATCGCCATCGTCCTGGCGTCTCGTCCCTCTCTCTCCCCCGCCTGGAAAACCCACCCGGCATGGGGAAGACAGATCGTGGAGCTCCCGCTTTCCCACTTTTCGTTTGAGGAAACGGTTGCCTTCCTCGCTTCCACTGGTTCGTTCCGTCAGGAATTAGCGGGCGAGATGGCTCGAGCGACCGATGGTCATCCGCTCTCGCTCGCGCTTAATGTGGAGGCGGCACTCCGGCAAAAAAGCTGGTCTGTCCGCGACAATCTGGTCGTCTCCCAGACGATCAGCGCCCATCTTCTGCGGGAATTGACACTGCCGGAGCTGCAGCCGATGGTGGATGTCCTGATCACTCTGCAGCATGCCAACCAGGAGATGCTCTCCCTGGTTTTGGACGAGCCCGTTACGGTCCATCAATACCAAAGCCTGCAGGGAATGTCGTTCATTCAGACGGAACCGGATGGACTTGCCCTGCATGATGTCGCCCGAATGCACCTGCTGCGCGATTTTGGACAGCGTGAGCCACAGCGGCTGGATGATTTGCGCAACAAGGCTGCGTCGATTTTGTATCAGAAGCTGCAATCCGCTGAACGGGGAAAACGGAGGAGTATCGCCTCGCAGCTTCTGCTGCTTTGCAAATCTGCTTTTCCTTTGGATAAATTGTACTTTGATTTCTCGGCTGATACGCTAATCTCACCCATGCAGCAGATACAGGCATCAGACCTCCCTGCGCTGCATGAGCTCCTCCGCCACTGGTGCAGCTACAGTGTAGATCCGTGGCAGTCCGAGCCTTACTACCGGTTTCTCGATGAAATCGCCATTCACTTTCCGGAAAGCATTGTCGTCATACGCGGGGATGACGGCCAGCCTGTCGGGATGTTCATCACGGTGCTGCTGCACAAGGAAACGAGCCGCATCCTGGCTCGCTATTTCCCCGCTGAGATTCAGGAGTGCTGCACGCCGGAGGAGCTTTCCTGTGAGCCAGACCAGGCTGATACCTACTTCGCAGTATTGGGAACAGCAACAGACCAGCTTCCGGGCTACACGCGCGAGGAGCTGGTCGGACTTTTGACGCTGGATCGCCTTTCTTTGCTCGGAGAGGGAACACGTGCAGTCCTGGTCGCGACCAATCCCGATCTGAAAATGACCCTGCAGCAGCTTGGCTTTCGTCTTCGTCCGACACGTACGCGCGATTGTGATACATCCTTCGCCCAAGCAGACGTACTGGAGCTGGACCTGCGTCAGGAGCGTTTCGGTGACTGGGCCATGTCCTTTTTTCGGCAACCGGAGCCGCTTCACACCGCAACGGACACAGCCCTGGTGACGGAGAAACAGGTGCGAAGCATGCTCTCTTCGCTGCTCTCGCCTGCAGAGCTTCACACCTACGTCGAGTATTTTCCGGAAATGGTCAGCGGAGCCCAGCTCCAAAAGCATCTCCTCTCTCTGATTGAGGGACAGCTTGAGGGCCTTTCGCAGACGGATCAGCAACTGTTGAAAGCAGCATATGTGACCCATGCGAACAATATGATTGCGGCCGCTCTTGCCTGCAATATGAGCCGGGCAACCTTTTACCGCCATCTGCGAAGCGCGGTTTCCCATCTGGCCTGGATTCTCAACCATTAGTGGGCACAAGATGAAAAAAAGAGCCCAGGCAAAATCGCCCGGGCTCTTCCTCTGCGTGCTCAGCAGCTCTCCTATAACAGCTCTTTCCTCAACTCTTCCGCCGACTTGGGTGATACGTAGACCGGCGGTACTTCAAAGACCGTTTTCGCACCTGCCTGACCTTCCTGGTTCATCCGGTATGCCGCTCGCGCGTAGGCAACCAATACGCTGGCGGTAAACTCCGGGTTGCTGTCCAGCTTCAGCGAGAATTCGATCACTTGGCTGTGGTCTTCTCCCGTTTTGCCGCCCCGAATGACAAAGCCCCCATGCGGCAGCTTGGAGTGATTCGCCCGCAATTCTTCTTCACTGATAAAGTGCACCTCGGTATGATAATCCGCGAAGTAGTTCGGCATCGTGACAATTGCTTGTTTGATTTTCTCTTTGTCATAGCCTTCCTCTGCCACGACGTAGCAAATCCGCTGGTGCTTCTCTGATGTGGCAAGCGCCGGATTCTCCCCGCTTCTCACCCGTTTGATCGCTTCTTCCATCGGTACGGTATACTGGACACCCGCTTTTACGCCCTCCACTCTGCGAACAGCGTCTGAGTGTCCCTGGCTGAGCCCTTTCCCCCAGAAGGTGTAATTTTCGCCGTTGGGCAGGATCGCTTCTGCCATCAACCGGTTAATCGAGAACAAGCCCGGGTCCCAGCCCACAGAAATGATGCTGGTCTTTCCGCTCTGTTTGGCTGCATTGTCCACTACTTGGAAATATTCAGGGATTTTTGCATGCGTATCGTAGCTGTCTACGGTATTAAACAGCCTTGCAAAATAGGGAGTCTGTTCGGGAAGATCGGTAGCCGATCCACCGCATAGAATCATCACGTCGATTTCGCTGATGTACTCCTCTGCCTGCGAAATATGGAGCACTTTTACAGCGGAATCCTGTACCTGGATGCTTTCCGGCTCTCTGCGCGTGAAAATCGCAACCAGTTTCATATCTGGACATTGTTCAATCGCTGCAACCGTCCCCTTGCCCAGGTTGCCGTAACCGACAATGCCGATTTTAATCTGTTTGTTCATCCTTCTCTCCTCCATTGCTGCATTTCTACGGGAAGCTGGTTCCCTTTTCTTTTCTGCGAAAATTTTGTCATAGAATGTACCTATCATAAACGAGATATGAATTTTTTGCATCTATCGAAAACAGAAAGGGGACTGCCCCAACGTCATTTTTATCATCGTTGGAACAACCCCTTTTTTCTACGTGCCTCGTTATTCTATTGACTTGGCGATTTTCATCGCTTCCTCTTTTCCAATGCCTTTGCAAACCAGCGTATAGCTGACACCGTCCTTCTCCCACATCAAGGTACCGGATTCCATCCAGGCTCCTTTGACACCGTTGATTTCCACAGTCTCGACGGGATCAGAGGTTGCCAACCCGAATGCGGTTTCTTCATTCATTATTCTTTGGAAAAGTACGATCTCTCTTTTTGAACCGTCGTTAAAATACAAGTTCATATATTCATCTGCGCCTTCAAATCCCTTTGCCTGCGTGAAAGCATATCCGGCCGGCAGGTATGCGGGGCCTTTCAGCTTGAATCCCACATGATTCTGGGCTTCTGCCAGGCTGGCGTAGCTGATGTAGCTGATGTCGGTTTCGACCTGCCCTGTTTTATCCACGGTTGATATTTTCACATTCTCTGCATGATCTGCAGTGGGTTGAGCGGTGTCTGATTCTTCTGTCGGGTCTACTTGCATGACACTGGAGTATCCCAGTTGTACGATTTTTGATATGGAAAGGGATGCGTTGTAAGCCAGTGCCCGCAGAGGCTCTGAGAACATTGAGGCTCCCAGAATCGCTACGATCGCTACCGCTGCGACCTTACCCGCAACAAAACGACTTCCAAAGATTTTTCTCATCAACATATCCTCCCTGGCAGATTGGTCGGTATTGCTTTGCGGACGGAATCCCGCTTTGTCCCTGATTCTCTCCCGTGTTTCTTTATCCAAAGGAATATCTATCTCGCGCAAAGCAGAACAGAGTTCCATGATCTCGTCATACTCTGGCGATGTATCCTGACTTTTTTGCAGCTGTTTCCCCTGTATAATCTGGTCCACGTCCTGCAGAAAACGCTGCTTCGGATGATCCTTATTCATGGTTTCCTCCCCTTTCTTTCAAGATTTTGCGCAGCTGTCGCAGTGAGCGATAAAGAATGACACCGACATTGCTCTCTGACAGTCCTACTATCTCGGCGATCTCATTGTTTTTTAGCTCCCCGACAAATTTGAGGGAAAGGATTCTTCGCTCGCGTTCTTTTAGTGAATAGATGGCTTCGATCAGCTCTGATTCTTCGGCTTTTTTCGAGACAGCCTCTTCTGGGGCGATATACGAGGACACCATTTCTTTTATGCTCTCAAGCGGAGACCACTGCCAGCGCCTTTGCCTGCGGTAGAAGTCATTCACGGTATGGTGGGCAATCGAGAAAAGCCATACCTCGAAGGGGGCGCGTTCGGGACGGAACGTATGAATCTTCTGCATGACTTTTTCAAAAACCTGACTGGTCAGTTCTTCGGCTTCGCTCGAATTTGAAATCCGGTAACGCATATATTGATAGATGCGCTGGTGATAGCAGTCAAAAACCTCATGAAAAAACTTCGCGTCCGTCTGCGTTTCATGTTGAAAGAACATCACACTGTTTGCCAGTGACATTGTTTTCTTTTCCATTTTCACCCTCTTGCCTTTCGTTTACGTTCTTAGCTAAGAGACTCTATACGTACATACGCCTGGACCTGCGTTCCATTACATGTGAGCTGGAAAACATCTTGAAACAGCTGTCAGCTTTGCTCTAGATAAGTTTCGCTCAATGTGGCCGCAGTGGGAAGAAAGGTTAACATCCAAGAGGTGGATAACGCTTATCATGGGACAAAAAAGAGCTGTCCCCCGGTCATCGCAGACCTGTGGAACAGCCTCTCCCATTTGTGAAATATCAAACTCCGCACTCGTCCGCAGCCTTAGACCGATTCCATCTTCACTTCCGGGCCGAGCGACTCGCTGCGTGCCCGCTCCGTTTTGTCTACATACGCGATTTTCCAGCCAAAATGGCCATAAATAATCGCAATGATCGGACTGAGGAAGCAGAAAAAGGCAAAAGGAGCATACGTCAGGGAGTGAACCCCAAGCGTTGCAAACATAAACGCTCCGCAGGTATTCCAGGGAATCAACGGAGACGTAACAGAGCCTCCATCCTCTACCGTACGCGAGAGATTTTTCATGTGCAAGCCTCGCTTTTTATATTCAGAGGCATACATCCGCGCCGGAAAAATCATCGCCAGATAAGCATCGCAGGCGAGAATATTAGTGATGACGCTGGTGCCTACCGTCGTAGTAATCAGATGGCCTGTCGTTTTGACCAGCTTCAGGATCGAATTGACGAGACTTTCCAGGATTCGGGTCGTCTCCAGGATGCCCCCGTAGGTCATCGCGATCATAATCAGCGCAATGGTCCAGAACATCGATTCGATCCCGCCGTTGTTCAGCAGGCTGTCGATCACCTCGATCCCCGTGTCTGCGGTATGACCGTAATACAAGGTGTTCAAGGCCTGCTTCAGCGGGATGCCCTGCACCACAATGCCGCAGATGGTGCCCAGTACCGATCCGATCATCAAGCCGGGAATCGCCGGCATTTTAAAGACCAGCATGATAATGACACAAAGGGGGACCAGCAAAATCCACGGCGTGATGACAAAAAGCTCGCGAAGCTGTCCTTGCAAAACGGCCACTTGATCGATGCTTCCCGGTGATTGGGTGAGATTGAAGCCGATAATGGTATACAAGATCAGGGCAATGCCAATCGCGGGTACGGTCGTATACATCAAATGCTTGATATGCTCAAACAGATCCACACCCGTCACACCGGAAGCCAGATTGGTCATCTCCGACAGAGGGGATACCTTGTCGCCAAAATAACAGCCAGACACGACAGCCCCTGCTGCCAGCGCTGTGTTAATGCCAAATCCCTCGGCCATGCCCATAATCGCAATCCCGATCGTCCCGGCTGAGGTCCAGGCATTGCCGGAAGCGACCGATACCAGCATGCAGATGGCGCAAGCCGCCACCAGAAAATAGGTAGGCGAGAGAATTTCGAGGCCGTAGTAGATCATGGTCGGTACGATCCCGCCCGCGGTCCACGAGCCGATCAAGGCACCGATCACCATCAGGATGACAATGGCCTGCAGCGGCAATGTAATCGTTTTCAAAAATCCTTTTTCAATGTCCTTCCAGGAATATCCCAGGCACAGCCCGACGATGGTGGCGACGATGGCACTGGCCAAAAGCGGGATATGCGGGTCAAGCTCCAGCGCGAAGATTCCGATGAGCAGGGACAGGATCATAAAGAGAATCGGAATCAGAGCAACCCACACAGAAGGTATTTTCTTCCCTTCGGCAACTTCCATCTGATCATCTCCCTTCGGATGATAAGTGGTATCGGCTTTATTCGAGCAAAGATTCTACACTTTGCCGGAACACTTCCGTATGGTAATCCACATCCTCCACCGCTGTCTGCGAGGAGATGAGGGCCATGTTGTGAAACGGCGTCATCAGAATTCCGCGGTTCAACGCATACAGATGCATGTAGCGATCCAGCTCAAAGTCGACAGCGGCAGCAGCTTCTCCGCCATTGCGCGGCGGTGTTTCGCGGAACCAGTACTCGGTTCGGCAGCCGAGCCGCTTCACAATCCAGGGCAGTCGCTTTTCCTCAATAACCGATTCCACCCCTTCCGCAAACCGTTTGGCAAGGGCGATGTTGCGCTCAAAGGCCTCTTCTGTCAGCACATTTTCCAATGTCGCTCTCATGGCCGCCATGGAAAGGGCATTGCCCGCCAGTGTGCCACCGATGCCGCCTGTATCCGAATCCTCCAGCGAGATCAGCCCGCGCATTCTTTTTGCCACCTCTTCACTGAAGCCGTACACCGCCGTGGGGATTCCTCCGCCGATCGCCTTGCCCACTGTCAGCATATCCGGCTTCAGGCCATACGCGCCGGTGTAGCCCCCCGGTCCGGCACACATCGTATGTGTTTCATCATAGATCAGCAAGGTGCCTGTGCGGCGGGTCATTTCCCGCAATGCTTCCAGATACCCCGGCTCCGGGTGAATTATGCCGATGTTGGTCATCGCCGGCTCGGCCAGTACACACGCAACATCTCCAGGAGCGAGTGCTTTTTCCAGGGCCTCGATATCGTTAAATTCGATCACCTTGGTTGTCTGCGTCGGGTCTACCTGGGGACCGATATTGCCGCTGCGGCTTTCGGCCACACCGTCTTTCAAGGTGATAAAGGCTTCATCCACGGTGCCATGATAGCTGTAATTAAAGACCAGCACGTATTTGCGCTTGGTGATGTGACGGGCGAGCCTCAGCGAAAAGCGGTTGGCGTCTGTGGCAGAGATCGCCACCTGCCAATAGGGCAGTCCGAAGCGCTTGGTCAATGCCTCCCCGACCCAGATCGCATCCTCGGTAGGCAGCATAAAGGTGACGCCGTTTTTGATCCGCTCTACAATCGCTGGAACAGCACCCTCCGGTGCATGGCCGGTCATCGATCCGGTATCTCCCAGACAGAAATCGATAAACCGGTTTCCGTCCACGTCTGTAAAATAAGCGCCTTCTCCCCTATCCACAAAGATCGGATAGCTGCCTGCCCACTTCACCATCCAGTTCATCGGGACCCCATCGATGAAGTTGGCTTTGGCCCGTTCAAACAGAGCTTTGGAGCGCGGGTGTTTTTCTTCAAACAGCTTCAGTTCTTTTTCCAGTTTTTCCTTCACGCGCGGTCGGTCAATAACCATCTAACGTTCCCCCGTTCAGCAGAATTTTGATGTTCTCCCTCCTTCTCATGAGCAAAAATGATGCCAACGAAGCCAAAATAGCAAAATCCTTGGCGTTAGAGGGACTTGTCCAAGCTGTGCACTTTCACGTTTGTCATTTTTGACAAATGGCGAAGGTTCATCGATCTGCTGAAACGGGAGACCGCAGGAATAAAGGCGGGGGATTAATATTTTGTTAATTTTGAATATTCATTTATCATTTTTGACAAATGGAGCAGGCGGCTTTTCATGGATACCCAACTCGCGGATTCTGCGATACAGCGTCGATTCGCTGATGCCGAGGCGGCGTGCAATCCGTATTTTGCTTTCCACGCTGGACCCCATCTCTCTTAAGTACCTCTCGATAATCTGCTTTTCAAAAACGTTGAGCTGGGTTTTCAGCGTTGCATTGGTGAGCTTCTGCCGATGCAGCTTCAAGATGCGTTCCGGGATGCTCCCTGGCGTGATGGCCGACTCCGTTTCCATGTTGACGGCGTACTCGACGGCATTCTCCAGCTCTCTGATATTTCCTGGCCAGTGGTAATTCAGAAGCAGCTCCATGGTTTCTTGTTCAAACCCGCGAATCTCTTTTCCGATCAACCGCCGATACTTCTCCAGCGCATGATGGAGCAGCAGCGGAATATCTTCTTTTCGCTCAAACAGCGACGGAATCCGAATCGGGATCACACTCAGGCGAAAATACAAATCCTCTCGGAACTCGCCTTCCTGCATCATCTTTTCCAGATTTCGGCTCGTCGCAGCGATCACTCTCACATCAACCGGGATCACCCGTGTTCCGCCAACCCGTTCAATTTCGCGGTGCTGCAGCACATGCAGCAGCTTTACCTGCAGATGGAGCGGCATATCTCCGATCTCATCGAGGAAGATCGTCCCTTCCTGTGCAAGCTCAAATTTGCCCACTTTTCCCGACTTGCTGGCTCCCGTAAACGCACCAGCTTCATACCCGAACAGTTCACTTTCCAGCAGCGTATCGGGAATCGCGCCGCAATTCACCGTGATCAACGGCTTGTGTTTTCGCGGACTGGTAAAATGGATCGCTTTTGCGAGCAGACCTTTCCCGGTGCCGCTTTCCCCGGTGATCAGGATGGTGGAATTGCTTTGGGAAACCTTTTCGGCGTATACCTTTACCTCCTGAATCTGCTCGCTGCGGCCGATGATCTCCTGCAGGGAGGAATGCTCCTCTTTTTCCGTAATCTCGTAGACCAACTTGCGCACATCGGCCGCATCGCGAAAGGAAATGACCGCTCCCACCACCTGACTGTCCGGCGGGAGCTGGTGACTTAAGATGGGCGTGACCGTGGTGAAAAAATGCATTGCCGAAGCTGCATGGGAGTGCCCCCGGTACATCTCCTCCCGATCCTTATACCCCACTCCCGTGGAGATCACCTCCATGACCGGAGAGTCCGGCCAGATGGAGATTAACCGCAGTCCGAGAAGACGGGTTCTTCCCAGCCCGATCAGCTTTTCAGCCGTTTCATTGCAAAGGGTGATAAAGCCCTGCCGATCCACTGCAATAATGCCGTGATGAATGGTTTCAATAATACTTTTCAATTCATTGGACATCTTCGTTTCCGAGACTTTGCTGGAGAGCAGATATGCCATTCTGCGCAGAAAAATCATCAGCTCCCGCTGACTCTCCAGCAGCAGGACCCTTTGCGCTTCCGTAAACGCGACCAGCCCGATCAAGCCGATAATGCGGTTTCCGGACGTAATCGGGCAGCACACCTCGGCCAGCTCATTTTCACAGGCGTGATAGAACTCGTCATGCCGGGCATCCTCTACCACGTACTCTTCGCCTGTTTTCAGGATATGGCTGTAAATGTAGCCGGAATCAATATTCCCTTCCTCTTCCCTTTGGCCAATCTTCTCCGTATACCGCCCCGTCCCGGCAACGATCATCAGTTGATCGTCGATGATCTCCACCTCAATGCCAATCGCCGCCGTGATCGCTTCCGCAATATCCTGCGCCGTATTTTTGATTTCCCATAAACTGGACATCTGGCATCTTCCCTTCCAGATTATACTAACCCTATGATACACTTACCCGGCCAGAAAAAAATAGAGAGCCAACAGAATGTTGGACTCTCCTTCGAGATCGCAAATCTATGCTTTTGCATCAAACTAGTGAATCAAGGAGAACAAGCCGTTGATGTGAGTCAGGTATCGCACATGGCTTGCTTCTTTCATCAGTGAGGCAGGAAGCCCTTTGATGCGGGTTTGACTCGCGCCAAGTGTTGCAATCGCATCTTTTCTTCCCAAGCTGGCCAGAGTTCCGGAAAACACAGGGTTAAATTCTTGCATGGCGGAGCCTTTCAGGCTGGCAAAAATGTTGTAGCCAATCGCCTCTCCCATTTGCCAGGCCAGCTGGGCCGTCGGCGGGTATGGACGCTCTGAATCTTTGGGGAAGACAACGGCGCTGTCGCCTGCCAGGAAGATATCAGGGTGAGAAGTAGATTGCAGGAACTCGTTGACAGTTGCGCGTCCACGGTTCACTTCGATGCCGGAAGCCGCGACAAGCGGATTGCCCTGTACGCCGCCGGTCCAGACAAGCGTGCTGGTTTCAATGGTTTGACCGTCCTTCAGATGAACGGTTTTTCCATTTACCTCGGTAATTGCGACACCCGTCAGGAACTGCACACCGCGTTTTGCCAGGCTGGTTCTCGCCCGCTCTACATGGTCAGGAGCAAAGCCTGCCAGGATATTCGGTCCCGCCTCAACGGTGTAGAGGGAGATTTCCTGGAAGTCCACTCCTTTGCTGCGGCACAACTCCGGAAGCATGTCCGCAAATTCGCCAACCAGCTCAATACCAGTCAAACCGCCGCCGCCGACCACAATGGTGGCATCCGCTTTATCCCTGGTCTTGCTGTACGCTTCGATGCGCTCTTCGACGTGCGCCCGAATCTTGTTGGCATCCTGTACGGATTTCAGTGTAAAGCTGTTCTCTTGCAGCCCCGGAATACCAAAGAAGGCGGTTTCACTGCCCAGTGCGATGACCAGCACATCGTAGGAATAGGAGTGGCCGCTGGTCAATGTGACGCGCTTTTCCTCAGGCAGAATGGATTCAACCGTATCGATGCGCAGATCGATTTCTTTTCCTTTAAACAGCTTCTCCAGAGAGAGCGCCACGTTGTTTTCCTTCAGGTTGCCGACAGCCAAACGGTGCAGCTCGGTAATGATTTGGTGAGTAGGATAACGATTGACAACGGTGATGGTTGCTTCCTCGGGCGTCATGTATTTTCTGGCTGTCAAGGCGCTGAGCAATCCACCGTAGCCGCCGCCCAAGATTAGAATATGTTTTGACATAGAAATCCTCCGTCCTTCTTTCTGCGTTCGTTCTCTATTCTGGTTTGCGCGCAGCTTGGCGCTCGCCCAATACATCCAGGAATGCCTGTGCAAAACGGAGTGTTTTTTGCACTTGTGGATCTTTCAGCATTTTCAGAATGCCGAACAACCCGATCGTTGCGGTTTCTTCCTGGGAACGCTCGTTGGCCTCCATTGCTGCCGAAGCGATGCCCATTGCTTTTTCTTGAATCGGCTTCACAAACTCTTGGACGCCGCCTTTGAGATCTTCCACAAATACCTGATCATTCGCCAAACCATTTACCACATCATACGTTTTGGTAAGCATGGTCACCATTTCCGCCAGCTTCGGCAAGTTGTCAACCAGAATGGTGAGCGACTCTTGTACTTCGGGCTTCATCAGCTGGTCCAGCACATCCAGCGATTCACGTGTGACTGACTCCTTCGTAACTACCGCTTGTTCAGACATGACGTAACTCCTTTGCGTTGTAATAAAGATCATGTTTGTACCAAATTTCACAAAGAAAGAAGCACGACTGTGCTTCTACCCTCTTTCATTAGTCATTATACCTCGAAACCGGAAAAAAGGGCGGAAAAACAAATTTTCCCTGCTAGGCTCCGAATCTTTGACGATAGCCGCATTTCCGGCATAACTCTTCGACCGCTTCCCTTCTGGAAAACCCGTCTACCAGATTATTCGCCCGCTCTCCCTCTACGATGTCGGTAAAACCGGTGCGGTGAATGTTGCCCAGATTGATCACACCTTCTCCATCCAGACAGCAGGGCACAACGGTTCCGTCTACGAGAATCGCCGCTTGTGTACGCAGCGCATGACAAAAGCCCTTGCCATCATCTTCGGGAGCATCCAAACTGGGCCATTGGAATTCGTGATCCTGATTCAGATAGATACGGTCGGCAATTTTGACCCCGCCACCCGGGACTACCTTTTCCTCAATGCGATAATCCAGCTGAAACTCTTTCTCCAGCATCTCCAGTGTCTCCCGGTTCCGTCTCTTTTCACTGCTTGAGATTTCATGCTTCTGCAAATTCCACAGCCGAAACGAGACGATGATTCCCTGCGCGGCGGCCTCCCGGACAAAGGACAGGATGCTGGAGACGTATCCCTCGCGATCCGTAGAGCCTTCGTGTCCGTCAAAGCTGTGCAAAGAAAAGTTCATCTGGCGCAGCGCCGGCTTTCCCAGCAGCTTGTGCCGGTTCTTGTTGATCAGCGTTCCGTTAGTCGTGATGTTGACTTTGAAGCCTTTTTCATGCGCCATGTCCAGCAGCTCGTCGATCTTGGGATGAAGCAGCGGCTCTCCTTTGACATGCAGGTAAATGTATTTGGTATGCGGCCTGATCTGATCCAGCGTGTACGCGAACGTATCTGGCTTGATGAAGTTGGCTTTTCTTGCGGTCTGCGGGCAAAAGCTGCAGGCCAGGTTACAGACGCTCGTAATTTCGATATAGACTTTTTTAAAGGTTTTCAAGATTGATTCTCCATTCTCCCTACACTGGCAAAACTACTGACTAGCAGACTTTCCAACGCACCCACATTATCCCTAGGAACATGAAAAAACTCAAGCGCTATTTTCCGCTTGAGTTTGGCGATCTCGCTTTTAAAGCCCGCTTTTTATTTAAACCAGCCCTGTTCCTTAAAGCGCATGATCGCTTCGATTCGGTTGCTCACACCCAGCTTGTCGAGAATCGTGGAGATGTAGTTGCGGACGGTTCCTGTTGTGATAAAGAGCTGACTGGCGATCTCCTTGGTATTTTTGCCGTCGGCGATCAGCAGCAGCACTTCCTTTTCCCGCACGGTCAGCGGATTCTCCTGACCATACGCCTCATCGACCAGCTCGGATGCGTAGATTCGGCGTCCCGCCATAATGCTGCGGATGGAGCTGGCCAGCTCTTCGCTGGGACTGTCTTTCAAAAGGTAGCCGTGAGCGCCGGCTTTCAGCGCGCGTTCGAAATAGCCCGGCCGTGCGAAGGTAGTCAAAATCATCACCTTGCAGCCGCAGCCCTTCAACTCCTCTGCTGCGTCCAGCCCGCTTTTTACCGGCATTTCAATATCCATGATGCAAATATCCGGCTTGTGCAGATGAACCAGCTTGACGGCATCCTCGCCATTGCTGGCCCGGCCGACGACCTCCATATCCTCTTCCAAATCAAGCAGAGACGCCAGTGCGCCAAGCAGCATACGCTGATCCTCGGCGATTACGATCCGAATCATACACTCGCCTCCTTTTCCGGTTGTTTGAAGACGTTTGGCACCCGAATACATACCGTTGTTCCACTTACCGAAGAGAGAATCTCCATACTACCGTTGACGAATTCCAGTCGCTCTTTCATCCCGCGCAGCCCGTTTCCTCTGACCGTAACCGATCCATCCCCCATCCCGATCCCGTTGTCCTGGACGTTGACCACCAGATCGGTTCGGCCCGGTATGATCGAGATTGAACAACAGGTCGCGCTGCTGTGCTTGACGATGTTGGTTACCGCTTCTTTCAGGCACATGCTGAGCACATTTTCCGTCATCAGCGAGGTGTTGGTCAGGTTGGGGTCGCCTTCCAGAATGAATTCAATTTGCGCTGCTTTAAAAATCTGCTTGATGCGATAGATTTCGTCCTCCAGCCGCGTTCCCCGCATCTGGGTCACCATTTCCCTGACTTCCTTCAGGGCAATACGGGCCGTTTGCTGAATCTCGCTGATTTCATTCTGAGCCTGAACCGGGTCTTTGGCAATCAGCTTGTTGGCCAGATCGCTTTTGAGGCCGATCAGGGAGAGCTTCTGGCCCAGCGTATCATGCAGGTCGCGCGCGATTCGCTGCCGTTCCTCCAGCTTGACCAGCTCGGAAATCCGCTTGTTGGCGTCCTCCAGCTGCCCCTCCAGCTTCTCCCGCTTGTTCCGGTTGTAGGTGGTCACCGGCAGCAAAATTACCGCGATCATGCTGACCAATACGAAGGGCAGCTGGGTGATCATATTGGAGTTTTTCAAAATAAAGCCAAGGTTGATCGTCACCACCGTACTGATCAGATGGACCGTGTACAGTGTAAAAAAGCCGATCTTGTTCTGGATGTTGCCGATAAAAAACGCCAGAAACAGCGAGAAATACACATAGCCGAACAACAGGGTCATGACGATGGAAATCAGTATTTGCAGCCCTGTCCAAACGTAGATCTGCCACCCTTTGGTCAGGAAGGAAAAGACGTAGCAGACAAAAAAGCCAAGGATCATGATAATTCCGATCACAACCTCATGCGTTGAGGAGGAGCGGAAAATGAAATAGAAAGGAAGGATAAAAAATACAACCCATACATACGGACTCAGGCCCGTATTTTTATAAAGAATTTGATACCACTTTTGCATAGCCGCCCACCTTTTTTCAACGCCGCTTATGGTAAGTGTATCGGAATCACGGGCGAAATGGCAGGCTTTTTTCCTTCCATCTGCTACGGGTGCGAATGAGGCTGCTCCTGGCGCAGATTATGCACTGTCCGAAGATTATGCACTGTCCGCAGCAGACGCCGCTTTGCGGGGAAAGGACTCCAGCTCCTTGAATCCGATGAATCTCTTGCCCCTTTCATCCCACAGACGAAAGCTCAGCGACTTCAGGCTTGTCGACAGGGTAATGGTCGTGGCCTTTTGCAGCGGCGGTGTGGCATTATGCGCTTCCTCCAGTAAGTAGTTCGGCACCTTTGGACTTAAGTGATGCACATGGTGGAAGCCGATATTGCCCGTGATCCATTGCAACAGCTTGGGCAGCTTGTAGTAGGAGCTTCCTTCTACCGCTGCTTTTACATAGCTCCACTCTTCCTCATTTTCAAAATAGGAATCCTCAAATTGATGCTGGACATAGAACAGCCAGATTCCGAGGAAGCCAGAGATGAAAAAGATCGGTCCCTGAATCATCAGAAATGCTTGCCAGCCAATGGCCTTGATCATCAGGGCGTACAGCAGAATCAGCGCCACGCTGGTGAAATGGGTGTTCAGACGCTCCTTGGTCTTTGCGCCTTTGCGGTTGAAACGGTATTGCAGGAGAAACACATAAATAGGACCCAACCCGAACATGACAATGGGGTTGCGATAAATCCGATAAGCGATACGGCGCCACAGAGGGGCAGAAATATATTCGTCTACCGTCAGAATCCAGATGTCACCAACGCCCCGTTTATCCAGGTTGCTGCTCGTTGCGTGATGAATGGCATGGCTATTTTTCCACTGTTCATAAGGAACGACCGTAATAATGCCGGTTATATTGCCGAGAATATCATTGGCCAGACGGCTTTTGAAAAACGATTGATGGCAGCAGTCATGAAAAATGATAAACGTGCGGATGACAAATCCTGCCGTGACGATCAAAATCGGAAAAGTCAGCCAATAGGAAACAGAAAGGCTGAGGTAGGCTCCATACCACAGGGCAAACAGAGGAATCAGCGTGTTGAAAAGCTGTTTGATACTGGAGCTGGTATTCGTCTTTTCATAGGGAGCAACCTTTTTCTTCAATTGCGCAATATTCGCTTGGGACATCGCTTGTTTCCTCCTCCGGATGACGCGCGGGTGACGCTTGAGAACGCCAGACGCCACTAACTTTCTTCATTATAAAAAGGAGGAGCATTCAGCGGTAAGTCATAAACGTCAATGCAAAGCCATGACATCTGTCATGGCTTCTCAGAGGAAATTTCCAATTTTTCATGCATTTCCCTTTTCACAAAAGGATGCCCTTCGTTTTTGGGGGTTCCCTCATGATTCAACCCAAATATTCTCAATCGAGACGGTTTTGGCCCCGTGGGTACGGGCAAAGGCATCCACAGCCTTCCGCAGCCGCTTCTCCAGTGTTTTGGTGAATTTGACTTGCGGTTCAATCTGGAGCAGTTCCACGGTCAAGTGCTTCTTTTTGGCGTCGAGGCGCGGGTCCATCCGGCCGATCAAGCGGTCCCCGAGCAAAATCGGCATGGCGTAATAACCGTATTTGCGCTTGTGGGCCGGTGTGTAGATCTCCCACCGGTACGAGTACGAGAACAAGTCCTCCAGCCGTTTTCTGCTCCACAGCAGGTTGTCCAGCGGCGGCAGAAAACGCACCTGATCTTGATCGGCATGCGCCAATCCCGCTTGCTCCTCTTCCGCGTAAAAGCCAAGCCGCTTAGCATCCGCCCCGAGGATATAATAAGGCTTCGTCAGCCCTTCCACCTCTACAGTTACGACCTGTCCAGAACGGAGGCGACGATCAATGGCCTCTCTTCGCTCACTGGCACTCAATCGCTGCCAGCCCAAACGCGGATCGCTCGGTTCAAAGACACGGTATGCCCGGAAGTACTTTTCCAATAACGCTTCCGATGCCTCATGGGGATCGATCTGCTCAGACTGCTGCAGCAGCTCCGCCGGGACGACCCGCTCTCTCACATCAAACAAGCGCTGGTTGCCCTCCCGGCCGACAATCGCGATTTGCGCAGCGTCCAGCAACAGATTGAGAGCGTGGGATGTCGCTTTTGTCTTTGCCTGAACGTTATCCCAATACCCGTGAACCCGCAGCTCGGAATCGAAGGCCTTGGACGGGAGCGGCCCTTCCGCCGACAGCTTCTGCAGCACCTGCTCGATGATCGGGGCATGCGTGTCAAGCTGGTGCTGAAGCTTTGCCCGCAGCCGCTGGCGAGTCGGCTCAAACATCGGGTAATCCTCCATGGGGATCAGGCATGCGGCATTGGCCAGATATTCGAAAATAGCCCCTGTTCGCAGCAATTCTCCTAAGATGCCTGGATCGTACTTTTCGATTCTCGCAGCCAGCACCAGATGCTGGTTGGGCCGCACAGCATTGACTGGATCGAGCTGGACACACTCCAAATGCCTGATCACATCCATGACCACCTGCCGGGGAGAGCTGGCCCCGCTTGTGGACAACCCTGCTCTGCTTTGTGAATCGGGAAGCAATAACTGCGTCTCCAGCAAAAAACGCCGGAGCGCCCTTTTGGTCGTTTTGATTGGATTCATCATGGCACCTCCGAGTAACTCGCCTGCGATCGGGATTTCTTCGCTCCCCTGCCGCTGCGGGGAATGAGCAGAAAAGCGGACAGCAATACAAGCATACCGCTCACACCGCCTGCCGTCACCATCCAGGACAAAGGCATGATCGACAGCAGAAAGCCTCCGAGCGAAAAGCCAATCGTGTGACTCACGTTCATGATACTAAATCCTTCCGCTTTCCGCTCTTCAGGAATTTCCTGTTCGACGGCCAAGGAACGGACAGTCATCAGCGGAGCCGTAGACATGCCGATCACGATCATTGATATTGCCATTGTTACCCAGTTTGCCGAAAAGGCAAGGCCAATGCAACCCGTGGCACTTACAAACAAGAAAAGGATCGCTTGAAACGTATGGGAGAAGCGGATTTTATAAGAGAAAAACGCATAGGCAAGACCGCTGGCCGCACTGCTTACCGCCAATACCGAGATGAAAGCAGCCGCCGCACCCGTACTGCCGCCGTACTGTCTCACGATTGGCAGTGCTCCCACCTCCGCCGTGCCCAGTGCATGTCCAAACGCAATACTGAGCAGCATCCAGAAAACAAATCGGCGGTTCAGCCACCAAAGAGGGCCTGCTTGTGGAGGCTGTTGTGGCTGTTGGGACTGCTGCGACTGTTGCGGCTGTTGCGGCTGTTTCGACTGTTGGGACTGTTGCGGATGTTGCGGCTCTTGCTCTTCTTGTGGCTCTGGCAGTTGCTGCCGCCGCTTCACTTTGTCTGTCTCCGTTGCCTGAGCGCTGTTCCCATCCGGCGCAGCGTTTTCCTGCTCTGAGTGTACACGCTCGGCCTGAGACTTGCTGGCACCCGCCTCCATGCTTCTGCCCAATCGCCACGTCAAGAAAGCAGCCATCAGTGCAGAGACCACCATCGCGCCTACTGCTCCCGGCACCCAGTAGATCGCAGCCGCGGCCGCAATCAGCGGGGCGCTTACAACAACAAGCTCGACAACTGTCGCGTCAAAGGCAATGGCTGAAGCTAGCAGATGCTGCGGGATCGTACGGCTCAGGAGCGAACGCATGGCCCCGGGAATTCCCCCCATCAGCGCTCCGGTCAGTCCGGCGAACAGGATCAACAGCCAGCCCTCCGAGAAGATGGCAGCCGCTATGACAATCCCTGTCAGGACTCCTGCTACCAAGAGCAAAAAGAACGGCGCACCTTTTTTCACACCGATCCGGTCAATCAGACGGCCGCCAGGGATGGCAAAAAAGGTGGAGCATAAAATGTAGGCGGTAATCATCAAGCCGCCGATCTGATTGCCGCCGACCAAAACAAAGGCAAACGACGTCATGATAGACGGCATTCGCATCAATTGCACGGCCGCCGACCATTGCAAATACCCGCTGTGTGTTAGCAGCGACCGCATAGGCGGCCTTTCCTGTCTGGCTGTCGACATGAAAACATCCCTCCGGTGCGATGAACTGATGGTCACAGCAGTACTCGGCCGTTTTCCCTTATCTTCTCCCTGATGCTAGAATGAAAGAAATGTGGAAAAAACGCTGACCTGGTAAATAGCATGGATGGAATAAAATCACAGTGACCACTAAAACAATTATA